>CAZIUB010000045.1:0-11269 GCA_964542425.1 uncultured Rhodospirillaceae bacterium
GGGATTGGGCGGACGGGGATTGGGCGGACGGGGATTGGGCGGACGGGGATTGGGCGGACGGGGATTGGGCGGACGGGGATTGGGCGGACGGGGATTGGGCGGAGAGGGCCGGTTCCAAGTCGGCACTCGCGCGCGGGCTTACTTGCGCCAGCCGGGCGCCTCGCTATCTTGGGGCGCCAATGTCACGGCTTTCCATCCACGATTTGAGCATCGAGCGCGGAGGTCGCGTGGTATTGCGCGGCTTTTCGGCCGAAGTGGAGCCCGGCGAGGCACTATTGCTCCAGGGTCGCAACGGCAGCGGCAAGACTTCGCTGTTGCGGGCGTTGGCGGGCCTGTTGCCGCCCTTGGGCGGGACCATGCTTTGGGATGGCGCGCCGCTTTCCCAGGACTGGGGGCCGGGCGGTGGCCGAATCGCCTATCTGGGACATCAGGACGGCGTCAAGGGCGGGTTGACCGCAGCTGAGAACGACACCTACTGGGCCCGGCTCGCCGCCCTGGACTTTGGGGAGCAAGCCCTCGAAGCCATGGATTTGAGCAGCGTTCGGGATCGGCCGGCGCGATTTCTTTCGGCCGGGCAGCGACGGCGCTTGGCACTCTCCCGATTGCTGCAGGGCCGATGGGACCTCTGGCTGCTGGACGAGCCAACGAGCGCGCTGGACAGGGCGGGGCGCGCGACCTTGTTGGGCATGATCGGCTGGCATCTGGGGCAAGGCGGCATGGCGGTCATCGCCAGCCACGAGTCGTTCGATCTTCCGGGACCCAGGGTCGTCCTGCCGGACCGCCCGGAATGAGGCCGTTTTTCGCCCTTATCCGGCGCGATCTGATCCTGGCCTATCGCCAGGGGACCGATCTGCTGGTGGTGGTCCTGTTCTTCCTGGTGGCGGGGTTGCTGTTTCCCTTCGCAATCGGGCCGATGCCGGATCTGCTGGCGCGAATTTCACCCGGAATCGTGCTGGTGATGGCCGCGCTGGCCGCGCTTCTGTCCCTTGATCGGCTGTTCCAGGCCGATTTCGAGGACGGCAGCCTCGATCAAATCGCGTTGTCGCCCTTGCCGCTCGAGCTGGCGGTACTGGCCAAGGCGCTGGTGCATTGGTTGACCGCAGGCCTGCCATTGCTGTTGGTAGCGCCTTTGTTGGCGTTCATGCTGAACGCGACGGCGGCGATTTATCCGGCCCTGCTTGCGGCTTTGGCCCTGACCACGCCGGCGTTGAGCCTGCTTGGAACGTTGGGCGCGGCATTGACCTTGGGGGCCCGGCGCGCGAGCTTGCTCTTGACCCTCCTCATCCTTCCGCTTTTCGTGCCGGTCTTGATTTTTGGTGCGACCGCCCTGGGCGCCGCCATCCTTGGTCGGGACCAGGAATTCGTGTCGTTAACTATATTGGCCGCGATGGATCTTGGGCTGCTTGCGATCGTACCCTGGGCCAGCGCCGCAGCCTTGCGTCAGGCCCTGCGTTGATCATGGAGTCCAGCCGAATCCCGGTACTTTTTTCCTAGTAACTCGATTCTGTTGCTGTTTGGCAACAATGACTGTGGTATATCAACACAACCGGAGAATTCGTCGGAATCGCGATGGATTCGGAAACTTGTTTTGTCTTATTCTTCTGTTGCTCTGGCAAGGCCTTGCCGGAGTTCGGGGGGGTACTGTGCCGCCGACGTTCAAGTCTTTCCCAAGGGGTTCAAGAACCATGAAAAACAAACTGAAGCTGGCCCTGCTCGGGTCGTGCCTTCTTGTGGTTGCTGCCTGCGCCGCACCGAACCGCGAGCCGGATCTTTCCAACATCACCGCCAATGTCGAAAAGACCCGCGAGGGCGATTTCGGCGAGTTCCTCTACAACTTGGTGGAGGCCGAGGACAAGGCTCGCGAGGCCGAGGACATCCACGGCGCGATCTCGGAGCATCCGGGCTATCTCTACACCAATCTCCCGCTGCGTCAGCGCGGCGTGCAATTGGCCGAAGAGGCGGCGGAGCACCGGCGCAAGGCCGAGGACGCGTTCAACCGCATCCTCGATCCGATCCGTGCCCGGTTGGCGTATCTGGAATCGCTGCATGTGCCGCAAGACGTCGGCGCCATGAGCAATGCGGTGTATTTCGACACCGGCTCGAGCAAGGTTCGCGACGGCGAGGCGGCAGCGCTTGAAGCGGCCGCGAACTTCCTCAGCCAATACCCGATCGCGCATGTTGAGATCACTGCGTACACCGATACCCAGGGATCGACAGGCTCGAACAAGGAACTGGCGCGTCGTCGTGCCAATTCGGTGTTGGAAGCCCTGAAGAAGATGGGCGCACCGATTTCAGCCAGCGTCACCGTGACCGCGGTCGGCGAGCCGGAAGGCGCGCCCGACAACGAGCCGAACCAGGAGAACCGTCGCGTCGACATCATGGTCGCTCCGCACGGTACCTACAACAAGGGCCAGTAAGCGGTTCCTTGGACCCCCGACCGGGACGGCTTGAAAGCCGACTTGGACCAAGGGGTCGAACGATCGAAACGGGACAGGGTGTCGCCTTTTGGCGGCACCCTGTTTCATTCGGGCATATGGGGTGTCGCCTTTTGGCGGCACCCTGTTTCATTCGGGCATATGGGGTGTCGCCTTTTGGCGGCACCCTGTTTCATTTCTGGCCGGCCGAGGCAGCGCCAGCGGTGATCTTTTGAGGGCCGTGAAAGATAGGTTCCGAGGGGGGATGCGCGGCCGATCATGGTCTGGCCTCGCCGGAATTGGGCCTGTATAACCCCGCCCATGCCGATCGCGACCCGATTGCACCAGCTCGCCAACCCCGGGAGGTTCCTGCGCCTCGGTGACACGCTACTGCCCTGGTTCGCTTGGTCGAGCGTGGTGCTGTTCACGATCGGTCTCTATTTCGCGCTCATTGCTTCACCCCCCGATTACCAGCAGGGCCAGTCGGTGCGCATCATGTATGTGCATGTCCCTTCCGCGTGGATGGCGCTTTTCGCCTATTGCGTTGTTGCCGGCGCCAGCCTGATCGCTCTTGTCTGGCGCCATCCCCTGGCCGATCTTGCCGCCGAGGCGGCATCGCCCCTTGGCGCGGGCTTCACCCTAATCGCGCTGGTATCGGGTTCGCTTTGGGGCAAGCCGATATGGGGCGCATTCTGGGTTTGGGATGCGCGGCTCACGTCATTTCTCATCTTGCTGTTCCTTTACCTCGGGCATATCGCACTCGGCCAAGCGTTCGACGATCGCCAGCGCGCCAGGCGTTCGGCCGCCATCCTGGCGGTGATCGGAATCGTCAACATTCCGATAATCAAGTTCTCGGTGGATTGGTGGAGCACGCTGCACCAGCCCGCCAGTGTCTTGCGTCTTGAGGGGCCGAGCATCGATCCTTCGATGCTGCTTCCACTGCTGCTGATGGCGGCTGCGTTTCAAGTTTGTTTCCTGGCTCTGCTTCTGGTCCGCATGAAGGCGGCGCTCCTGGAGGCGCGTCTCGAAGCGGTACGGCCGGAGCGCTGAGATTTTTCGGGTGGCGGATCGATGTTGGATTCTGGTGGCTACTTCGCGATGGGCGGGTATGGCGCCTATGTTTGGGGCGCCTACGGCATCGCGGCAATTGTGATCGGGGGATTTGCGATATCGTCATGGCGCCGGCTGCGCCACGCAATTCGTGCCGAGGGCCATGAGACCGTAAGGCGGCCCAAGTGAAACGCAAACAGTTGCGTCTTTATCTGCTGCTTGCGGCCGGCATGGTATTCGGCCTTGGCGTGGCACTGGCACTCCGCGCGTTGAACAGCGACATCGTGTTTTTCTTGAGCCCCTCGGACATCGCCGGTGAGAGCCCGGAAATGGGCCAGATGGTACGGGTCGGCGGCCTGGTGGAGGCCGGCAGCCTGACCAAGCCCGACGCCAGCGGGACAATTGCCTTCAAGATCACCGATCTTGCCCAGGGCGTGGTCGTTTTCTATCGCGGCGTTCCGCCGGATCTCTTTCGCGAAGGTCAAGGCGTGGTGGTTCAGGGCGCCTTCGACGCGAACGGTGACTTCCAAGCGAGCGAAGTGCTGGCCAAGCACGACGAAAACTACATGCCGCCGGAGGTGGCCAAGGCGCTGAAGGCAGCCGGACGCTGGCAGGAAAGTGCCGGCAAGGGGCGATCCGGCCCCGCCCAAGAGGCGGCCACTCCATGATCCCCGAACTCGGTCATTACGCCCTGGTTCTGGCCCTGGTTCTGGCGCTCTCGCAGGCCACTTTGCCCATGATCGGCGCCGAGCGCGGCATCCGCCCCTGGATGGGTCTCGCGCGCTGGACGGCGCTTGGGCAGTTTCTGCTGGTGGCGTTTTCCTTCGCGTCACTGGCGCGAAGCTTCCTGGTGTCGGATTTCTCGCTTGCCCTGGTTCAGGCGCATTCCCATTCGCGCCAGCCGCCGGCCTACAAGATCGCCGCCGCTTGGGGCAATCACGAGGGTTCGCTTCTGCTCTGGGTGCTGATTCTCGCCCTGTTCGGCGCGCTGGTGGCGATGCTGGGCAACAACCTGCCGCCACGTCTGAAGGCCCGCGCGCTTGGCGTGCAGGCGATGATCTCCGCCGGTTTTCTGCTGTTCATGCTGCTCGCCTCCAATCCCTTCGCGCGGTTGCACCCGGCGCCGCCGGAAGGCGCGGAACTCAACCCTCTGCTTCAGGACCCCGGCCTGGTCTTGCATCCGCCGCTCCTCTACTTCGGCTATGTCGGCTTCTCGATGGTGTTTTCCTTCGCCGCCGCGGCGCTGATCGAAGGCAGGGTCGACGCGGCCTGGGCGCGATGGGTGCGGCCCTGGGCGTTGCTCTCCTGGACCACGCTCACCGCCGGCATCGCGCTCGGCAGCCGCTGGGCCTATTACGAGTTGGGCTGGGGCGGCTGGTGGTTCTGGGATCCGGTCGAGAACGCCTCCTTCATGCCCTGGCTGATCGGCACCGCGCTTCTTCATTCCGCGATCGTGGTCGAGAAGCGCGATTCCCTGAAGGCATGGACCATCCTGCTCGCGATCCTCACCTTTGCCTTCTCGCTCCTGGGCACGTTCCTGGTGCGCTCCGGAATCATCACCTCGGTGCATGCCTTCGCCCAAGATCCGACCCGTGGTCTCTTCATCTTGGCGCTGCTGGCGGCCGCCATCGGCGCGCCGCTGGCGTTGTTCGCATGGCGCGCGCCCACGCTCAAGCACGGCGGATTGTTTGCCCCGGTGAGCCGCGAGGGCGCCCTGGTGATGAACAATCTGCTGCTGGCGACAGCGACGGCCACGGTATTGCTCGGGACACTTTATCCGCTTGTCCTCGATATCATGGGCGGCGGGACGGTTTCGGTCGGGCCGCCATTTTACGCCGCGACCTTCGTTCCGCTGATGGCGCCACTTCTGATCCTGGCCGGGATCGGACCCTATCTGGGTTGGAAACGCGGCGATCTGCCGGGTGTGCTGCAACGCCTGATGGTGGCCGCCGGTGCTGCGTTGCTGGCTGCCATCCTTGCCCTCGTGCTCGCCGGTGAAATAGCCCTGGTGGCGGGATTGGGCGTTGGGTTGGGTGCGTGGCTCGTCGCCGCCAGCCTGATCGAATGGGCCGAGCGCGTGCAGTTGCGCCGCCGGGATTTCGGCCACAGCCTGAGCCGGGCGGGAAGCTTGCCGCGCGCCGCCTATGGCATGACGCTGGCGCATCTTGGGCTGGGCATTGCCGTCATTGGCATGACCGCCTCCAGCGCTTGGAAGGCCGAGGAAATCCGCGTCCTCAGGCCCGGCCAATCGCTTCCCATTGCCGGCTACGAGTTCCGTCTGGACGCAATCGAGCCGGTGCGCGGCGTGAATTACCTCGCCGAACGCGCGCGCTTCACGGTGATACGCGATGGCGCGATCGTGACGGTGCTGGAGCCGGAACGCCGGCAATACATGGTGCAGCCGATGCCCACGACCGAGGCGGCGATCGCTTCTGGCTGGACCGCCGATCTCTACGCGGTGCTGGGCGAGCCCGATGGCGCCGGCGGATGGATCGTTCGGCTCTATCACGAGCCGCTGGTCTCCTGGATCTGGGCCGGGGCGGCGCTGATGGTGCTGGGTGGCCTAGTATCGCTTTCCGACCGGCGTTACCGTGTGGGCGCGCCCAATCGCGGGCCGGCGCCGGCCAGGGCGCAACCGGCGCGATGAATCGGTTGTTCTTCTTGATTCCGATGGGTCTGGGTGTAGCACTCGTCGCCTTGTTCGCTCTCGGGCTGGGTCGCGAACATGGCCCCAGCTACGTGCCCTCGGCCATGATCGGCAAGATGGCGCCCGATTTGGTGCTGCCCGGGATCGATTCGGCGGAGCCCCTCCTCACTCTCGCCGATCACCTGGGCGAGAAAGTGGCGGTCAATTTCTTTGCCTCCTGGTGCGTGCCGTGCCGCGCGGAACACCCGATCCTGCAACGCCTGGCCGAAACGCGGGGCCTGCGCTTGATCGGAATCGCCTACAAGGACGAGCCGAAGGATGCCGGGGCTTTCTTGAGCGAACTCGGCAGCCCCTTTCTGGCGGTGGGTGTCGATTTGGATGGCCGCGCGGCAATCGCCTTCGGCATCACCGGCGTGCCGGAAACCTTCATCCTGGATCCCGACGGGGTGATTCGCTACCACTTGGCCGGGCCATTGACGGAGGAATTCCTGGACGGCGAAATCGCCGCGATCGTGGCGGAGATCAAGTGATGCTGCCCCGTCGGCGCTTGTTGGCATGCCTCGCTTTGCTGGTGTTCCCGGTCGCGCCGAGGGCGGAGGCGCCGTTCCTGGATCCGGCGCAGGAGCGCCGCGCGCGCGCCTTGATGTCCGAAATTCGCTGTGTCGTCTGCCAGAGCCAGTCGATCGCCGAATCCGATGCCGAGATCGCCGCCGATATGCGCAATCTGATCCGCGAGCGGCTGGCTGCCGGTGACGACGATCGGGAAATTCTCGATTATCTGGTCTCGCGCTATGGCGATTTCGTGCTGCTCAAGCCGCCATTCAAGAGAGCGACCTGGGTGCTGTGGTTGGGTCCGTTCGCAATCTTCGCCCTGGCTTTGGGTGCCGGAATTCTTTTTTTGCGTCGGCGTGGGCTCTCGGGCCAGCCCGGCGAGCTAAGCACGGCGGAGCGCGCGCGGGTGGCGGCGCTGCTTCAAGATGGAATCGGCGAGCGCGATGGGGGCCCGACTTGATCCTGTTCTGGATTCTGGCCGGGTTGCTGACATTGGCGGCGGCCTTGGTGCTTGCTTTGCCGCTGTTCGATGTTCGCCGGCTCAAATCCGACGATTCATTCGCTCTCGAAGTGTATCGCGATCAACTGACCGAACTCGTCCGCGACGAGGCGCGCGGTTTGCTTTCCGCCGATCAGGCCAAGGCGGCGCAGGTGGAGATCGAACGGCGAATCCTGGCGCTCGATCCCGCGCCGGCGTTCCGGCCCGCCCAACCGCCCGGCCAATATCTGACGCTTTCCATGGCGGTGATCCTGCCCTTGGCCGGTTTCCTTTTCTACTTGTCGCTGGGCCAACCGCAGCTGCCGGGCCAGCCGCTTTCCGAGCGTGGGCAGGAATTGGCTTTGCGCCTTTCGCCCGACATCGTCCAGCTGGCGCGTAAACTGGAGCAATCGCCCTCCGATGCCCAGGCATGGATCGATCTCGGCCATGCCTACGGCGCGCACGAGCGCGCGCGCGATGCGGCCGATGCCTTCGCCAAGGCCATGGCGCTGGGGCGGGGCGAGCCCGCGCTTCTGACCGGTTACGCGCGCGCCCTCATCTTGGCCGAAAATGGCGTGGTCGTGGTCAAAGCGAGGGAAGCGCTGGCGCGCGCGCTTGCCGCCGACGCCGCCGATCCCATGGCTCGTTTTTTCCTGGCGCTCGCCAGGGCGCAGGATGGCGACCTCGAGGGGGCACTGGCCGACTGGATCGTGCTCGAGGCGACGCTTCCTCGGCAGTCCGAACTGCGCCCCACCTTGTCGCGCAATATCGACAAGGCGGCGGTCGAGCTGGGCCGCGATCCGATGACGCTTCCCGGCCGCACCATTGGCCCCAGCGATGCCGAGGGACCCGGCCCGGCCGATATCGAAGCCGCGGCCCGGATGTCGCCGACGGAACGCGACGCCTTCATCAGGGGCATGGTCGAGCGCCTGGCGGACAGGCTTAAGGACAATCCCGCCGACATCGATGGCTGGCTCAGGCTGGCGCGCGCGTACGAGATCCTGGAGGAGGGCGCGCTGGCCAGGGCGGCCTGGGCCAAGGCCGCGGAATTGGCCCCCGCCAGGCTCGACATCCAGCTCGATTTCGCGAGCGCCCTCATCCGTGGTCGCCCCGATCTCGACCAGGAATTGCCGGAAGGATTTGCCGAGGCGGTCAAGCGCATCCGAACACTCGATGGCAACAATCCGCTCGGCCTCTTCTATGCCGGCATGGTCGAACGCCAGGCCGGTAGGTCGGAAGCCGCACGCGATTTGTGGCACCAAGTCCTTGCATTGTTGCCCGAGGGCTCGCCCGAGCGCGGCGATTTGCAGCGCCAGATCGATGCCCTCGATCGGCCCAAACCCTAATAACGCGCTTCACGCGAGATCGTTCGGGGGCGCTTGCATCGGCGCTTCCCCTATGCGCGGTCCAGTGCCGACTTTCGAAAAACGTGATACACGAAGCGCATCCATCCTTCCGCGAAAGTCGGGCCACATGCTACCAAACGATAGTACCCGCCGGCGTACATTGGCGAGTCAGTACCCTGAATCAGCCGTCAGCGACGGCAGGTACTAGTGCGCACAATGCCTCGCATGTGCATCCGGCAAGCAACAGTCGCGCTGATTGCCCCATTGTTCGTCCTGGGCCTTGTCGCCTGTTCCCGGGGTGAGCCGTCGCCCGAGCCGTTTGCCTATGGCGCGGAGGTCTATCTGGCGGGTGATCGGGCCGGCATCATCGAAGCCCATGTGCGCGATCCCTTGCCGCTCTCCGAGGCCACGTTGATCGACGATCACGGCCAATCCTTCGCCGCCATGGAGATCACCCGGGAAAGGGTGCTTTATCGGGGCAGCGCCACGCCGGCGCCGGGATTTGGCTTCGGAATCATGGGCGGTTCCTCGGGCAGATTGTCGACCGGGTTCGGTTTTGGCATCCCGTTCTTCGGCGGCGCGCCCGGCCAAACGGTTTCGGTCAATGAGAGCTTTGCCCGGTTCAACATCCCCGATTCACATGGCTACGACGCGAATTGGCAGCGCTGGAAAATCCGTCTGCTGTTGGACGACGGGCGGAGTACCCGGGTGATCGAGATGCTGCCCCCACGACCGCCCACCGCCGGACCCTAATATCACTACCGCATTGGCGCGAAATGTGATGCGATTGCCCCCTCGTCGTTGAACGCGAGGTCAGGAGATGGCGGACAAGGCATTGGCGGTGGTTCTTGGCGTGGGTCCGGGATTGGGATTGGCGCTGACGCGGAAATTCTCCGCCATGGGCCTTTCGGTCATCGCCGCCGCGCGCGATGGCGATCGATTGGCCGCGCTCATTTCGCGCGTGAAAATTCAAGATGTCACGCCGATCGCCTGCGATGCGACCGAGGAGGCCGGAATCAAACGCCTGTTCGCCTCGGCGGGAAATGGTGCGGTGGAGATCGCGGTCTATAACGCCGGCGGCTATGCCAGGGGTTCGATCCTCGAACTTACCGCCGCGCAGGTCGAGGGCGCCTGGCGGGTGGGGGCACTCGGCGCCTTCCTCTTTGGGCAGGCGGCCGCCCGCGCGATGGTGCCGAAAGGAAAGGGCACCATTCTTTTCACCGGGGCGACGGCCGCACTTCGCG
Organism: uncultured Rhodospirillaceae bacterium; assembly: GCA_964542425.1. Classification (GTDB taxonomy): domain Bacteria; phylum Pseudomonadota; class Alphaproteobacteria; order Dongiales; family Dongiaceae; genus Dongia_A. The sequence continues at coordinate 9,732 of CAZIUB010000045.1, forward strand.
GCGGCGCGGGCTTCGCCGCCTTCGCGATGTCGAAATTCGCCGAACGCGCGCTTGCCCAGAGCATGGCACGCGAGCTTGGGCCCAAGGGCATCCATGTCGCGCACGTCAACATCGACGGCGGGATCGGCGCGGACGCCGCCGCGGCCTCGCTCGACCCCAACGCGATCGCCGAGGCCTATTGGGCGCTCCACGTCCAGCATCGCAGCGCCTGGTCGCAGGAGATCGACCTCAGGCCTTGGGTCGAGAAATTCTGAAGCGGCCGAGGAATGCGAGGGTGGTCATCCAAGATCGGCCGAACTCCCGGCGTTAGTGTTGTGGTTCCAACGTTCGATTCCCAATCATTCCCATTGGAACCACAACACATGCCATTCCCGTTTGCTAGTGTTCCCTCCCCGAATTGTCCCTGGAGCGGAATGTTGGTTGCGGAACACTAGCCGGGCTTGCCCTTTGCCTTGGTGCTTGTTACGAATTTGACAAGAATGAGAAGGCTCGCGGCCGCCGTTGTTTGTGGCGCTGCGGCTTTCGGGGGAGGTGAGCATGTCAGAGAACCAGGTCTTTCCCGTTTCGCCCGAGGCCGCCGGCCGGGCCTGGATCGACGAGGCCAAATATAACGAGATGTATGCGCGCTCGATCGCCGATCCGAACCAGTTCTGGGGCGAGATCGGAAAACGCGTCGATTGGGTCAAGCCCTACACCAAGGTGAAGGACGTCGATTACACCGGCGACGTGCGCATCCGCTGGTATCATGACGGCACCCTCAACGTCTCGGCCAATTGCCTCGACCGGCATCTGGCGACCCGCGCCAACCAGATCGCGATCGTCTGGGAGGGCGACGATCCCACCGAATCCAAGCACATCACCTATGCCGAGGCGCACGAGCAGGTCTGCCGCATGTCGAACGTGCTGGAGGAACTGGGTGCCAGGCGCGGCGATCGGGTGACCATCTACATGCCGATGATACCGGAGACCGCCTATGCGATGCTGGCTTGCGCGCGCATCGGCGCCATCCATTCGGTGGTGTTCGGCGGCTTCTCGCCCGACAGCCTCGCCGGCCGCATTCAGGATTGCGATTCCAACATCGTCATCACGGCGGACGAAGGATTGCGTGGCGGCAAGAAGATCCCGCTCAAGGCCAATGTCGATCAGGCGTTAGGCCAATGCCCCTCGGTCAAGAAATGCCTGGTGGTGCGGCGCACCGGCGGCAAGATCGACTGGAAACCGGGGCGCGATCATTGGTGGCACGAGGAGGCGGCCAAGGTCGCCCCCTATTGCACGCCGGCGGAGATGGCGGCCGAGGATCCCCTGTTCATCCTCTACACATCGGGTTCCACCGGCAAGCCCAAGGGCGTGCTGCATACCAGCGGGGGTTATCTGGTCTTTGCCGCGCTCACCCATCAATGCGTGTTCGATTATCACGACGGCGATGTCTTCTGGTGCACCGCCGACGTGGGCTGGGTGACCGGCCACAGCTACATCGTCTATGGGCCGCTCGCCAATGGCGCCACCACGCTGATGTTCGAGGGCGTGCCCAATTACCC
>CAZIUB010000046.1:0-11615 GCA_964542425.1 uncultured Rhodospirillaceae bacterium
TCGGCACAAGATCGAGAACTTTTTCTGCCGCATCAAGGATTGGCGGCGCATCGCCACCCGCTATGACAAACTTGCCCGAAATTTCCTTGCCGCAAACGCCCTCGTCGGCGCACTCTATTGGATCAAACTGTGAGTCCAGACACTAGCAACTTATCGAGTCTAGTGTCGTATTCGGTTTTGCAAGTTCGCTTGGCGCTCCTGGCCGAGTGATCTGGCGAACTTTAAAAACCACGACACTAGGGCTGACGCGGCTCACGCCAGCTTGATCTTCAACTGCTTTTCCCAATAGGGCTTGGGGCCGAAGGTTTCGGCCAGGAAGTCGATGAACACTCGCACCCGCGAGGGCAAATGCTGGCTGTGCGAATAGAGCGCGTAGATGGCGTGGCCGGGTGGGGGAAAATTGGAAAGGACCGGTACCAGACGCCCGGCATTGAGGTCGTCCACGATTTCGTAGAGCGAGAACAGGCCAAGCCCATGCCCGGCCACGCACCAGGCGTGCAGGATCTCGCCATTGTTCGAATCCATGTTGCCGGAAACGCGTAGCGTCACCGGCCCGCCGGTGCCGGAAATCGTCCAGCGATATTGCCTTGATCCTGGAAAGCGCAGCAGCAGGCAATTGTGGTCCAGCAGATCTTCGGGCTGGCGCGGGGCCTTTCGCCCCTTGAGGTAGGCGGGTGCCGCCACGATCAGGCGCCGGTTGGGCGCCAGTTTCCGCACGATGGCGGTCGAATCGGCCAATTCCGCCACGCGGATCGCGAGATCGATTCGTTCGGGTACCAGATCGACCAGCCGATCGGAGAGGTGCAGTCGCACCGACATATGGGGATGGCGCTCCAGGAAGGTTGGAACATGGGGCGCGATGTGGAGCCGGCCAAAGAGATGGGCCGCGGTCACCTTGATCGGCCCTCTGGGATCGGCGTTGGTCGAGGATATGGCGCTTTCCGCCTGTTCCAACTCGTTCAGGATGGCGAGGCAATGCTCGTAGAAGCCGGCGCCCTCGCCGGTCAGGCTGACCTGGCGGGTGGTGCGGTTGAGCAGCCTCGCGCCCATTTCGCGTTCAAGTCGCGCCACGCGGTTGCTGATGACGGCGGCCGACATGCGCATGTCCCGCCCGGCCGCCGATAGGCTGCCCAGCTCCACGATGCGCACGAAAATCGCCAGGTCCTGGGTATCGGGCAAGGGCATTATCCCGCAAATCTTGAAGATGATTTCTCATACCATGCGGCGCGGCCGGGGTGGAAGCGGTCTAGAGTTTGCGGCACGTCTGGTTGACGAAGACCACCCCTCAGCCGTGCGAGGCTGTGGCCCACGCGCCCTCTCCGGGAGGGAGAGTGACTGTCTTGGGAGTCAAGGGTCAGGGTCGGCCGGCAAACGGGGGCAGGATAGATGGATCCGATCGTAGCCGATTGGCTGGGCTTGGCGTTGCGCTGGGTGCACGTGATGGTCGGCATCATGTGGATCGGCACATCGTTTTACTTCATCTGGCTGGATTCGGCGCTGCGGCGCGAGGAGAACCAGCCCGAAGGCCTGGCCGGGGCCTCGTGGATGGTGCATGGCGGGGGCTTCTACCACGTCACCAAGTATCTGGTGGCGCCGGGCCAGATGCCGGAGGAACTGCACTGGTTCAAATACGAATCCTATTTCACCTGGGTGACCGGGTTCCTGCTTCTGGTCGTGGTCTATTACTTCGGGGCGAACGAAGTGCTGATCGACCCCAGAATTCTGGACATGACGCCGACCCAGGCCATCCTCTTAAGCCTGGGCGGGCTTGGCGGCGGGTGGGTCATCTATGACCTGCTGTGCCGCTCGCCCTTGGGCGAGCGCACCGGACCCTTGGCTCTCGCGGTATTCGTGCTCTCGGTCGTGGCCGCCTTTGGCTTCACCCACGTGTTCGGCGGGCGCGCCGCCTACATCCATGTCGGCGCCCTTCTCGGAACGATCATGACCGCCAATGTGTTCTTCGTGATCATTCCCAACCAGAAAAAGAGCGTGGCAGCCCTGGTCTCGGGGCAAGAGCCAGACCCGGCCTGGGGAAGCAAGGCCAAGCAGCGTTCGCTCCACAACAACTACCTGACCTTGCCGGTCGTCCTCATGATGATCAGCAACCATTACCCGATGATGTTCGAGCACGAACTGAGTTGGGTGCTGGTGATCGGAATCCTCGTGTTCGGCGGCCTGGTCCGCTTCTACGCCAACACCAAGAGCGCCGGCAACTCAGGCAGCGCGGTCACCGCCCTTCTGTTCTACGCCGGGATCGTGGGTGCCGGCGTGGTCGGGGTGGGATCGACGCGGCCGGGCGACGATCTGGCCTCGATCGGGCCGGTGACCTTCGATCAAGTGCGGGTGGTGATCGCGCATCGCTGCACCACCTGCCACGCGGGCCAACCCAGCGACCCGGCCTACAAGGCGCCGCCCAAGGGCATCGCTTTCGACACGCCCGACCAGATCGAACGACAGCGCACCCAGATCGAACGCATGACGGTTCTGACCCGCGCCATGCCGCTTGGCAACAGGACCGGCATGACCGAGGACGAACGCCTGGTGCTGGCGCGCTGGATCGCCGATTCGCGGGCGGCGGAATAGAAAGGGCGCGTCCTCCATGACGCGGAATTTCAAGAAGCCGCCCTCGAGGTTGGGGAAAGAAGAATTTCTGGCGATCCATGGCCGAATTTACGAGCACTCGCCCTGGATCGCCGAAAGGCTGTGGGCGAACGGCATCGGACCGACGTACGACACGATCGAAGGATTGCACCTGGCGATGGCGGCGATCGTGGACCAGGCGCCGCGCGATCGGCGCCTCGCGCTTCTGAACGCGCACCCCGATCTGGCGGGCAAGCTCGCGCTCGGCGGCGAATTGACCGCGGAATCGACCGGCGAGCAGGCCAGCGCCGGGCTCGACAAGTGTTCGCCACAGGAATTCGCGCGCTTTACTATCTTGAATCAGACCTATCGGGCGCGGTTCGGCTTTCCCTTCATCATGGCGGTCAAGGGGCGGTCTCGGGCCGAGATCCTGGAGGCTTTCGAGCGGCGCGTGGAGAACGACCCGGAAACAGAATTCAAGGCGGCGATGGCGGAGGTGCACAGAATCGCGCTCTCACGGATCGGCGATCTTTGAGGCGAGGAATTTCCGGCGCGAGGGCTGAAATCAGTCGCGCTCGCTGCCCAGCCGGCGGTACTCGCCGTGATGGAACACGAGCGGCGATCCGGCCGGATCGTGCCAGATCCGCAACACGCGCCCGATCAGAATCTCGTGATCGCCCCCGTCATGGGCGGCTTGGCGCTCGCATTCCAAATTGGCGACGCAACCAAGCAGGACCGGGCAACCCGTCGACCAGCGCTCGAAGGCGAAGTCGGTCCACTTGGCTGACCCGGCCAGCGCGAATCGCCGCGACAGATGTTCCTGGTCCGATGAAAGAACGTTGATCGCGAAATGGCTGGCTGCGGCGAAAGCCTGCCAGGAATAGGCGGTGCGGTCCAGGCTCCACAGAATCAAGGGCGGGTCGATCGACACCGAATTGAAGGAATTGGCGGTGACGCCGACGTCGCCGCCATCGGGCGAACGGGCGGTGACCACCGTGACACCGGTCGGGAAACTCCCCAATACATCGCGGAACTCGGGTTCGCTGAAAGCCATGTTCTAGTGCCCGCCGTGGCCGATGGCTGATTCGAGCCAAACTGACCCGACCGGTACACGCCGGCGGGCGACTCATCATCTGGTAACATGTGACCCAACTTTCGTGGAAGGACGGAAGCGTTTCGTGCATCGCTTTTTCGAAAGTTGGCACTAGTGTTCCGTAACCGACATTCCGCTCCCGGCATGTCGGCCCGGAACACTAGCAAATTCAATGGCATGTGTTGTGGTTCCAACACGATGATTGGGAATCAAATGTTGGAACCACAACACTAGCGCGGGGCTCACTCTGCCCAATCGCGCTTGATTTCAGCGCTGCTTGCGCCAGCGGGTGACCACGTCGGCGAGGAAGTTCGGCTCCTCGACATCCTTGCTCCAGGCCGTGGAAAAGGGCGCGGTCTGGCTGTGCGGGCGGAACTCCTCGGGCAGGCGGTCGAACACGATCCGGGTCGCCATGGGGACGCCTTCGCCGACCACCACCGCCTCGCCGTTGCGCAGCGAGGGCAGCGAATCCATCAATCCGATGGAGGATTCGGGGAGTGCCGCACGTACGAAATCCTGGTCGTTCTGGTTGCTGAGCCGCAACGCGAAGATGGTGCTGCATTGCGAGAGCACGGTGGTCGCCAATTCGGCCGGGCGCTGGCTCACCATGCACAGCGAGACGCCGTATTTCCGCCCCTCCTTGGCGATCTTGGCGATCATGCGCTTGGTCGGCTCGAATCCGGACGTGGGGTCGTTGGGGGCGTAGCGATGCGCCTCCTCGCAGACCAGAAGGACCGGAACCGCGCGTTCGCTCCACACCGCGAAATCGAAGGTCATGCGGCAGAGCAGCGACACTACCACGTTGATCACCTCCGAGGGTACACCGGACAGATCGACGATGGTGACCGGCTTGCCGGCGACCGGGACCCGGAACAGGCGCGAGAGGATCTTGGCCATGTTGTCGCGGGCGGCCAGCGCGCCGGGAAACATGAACGAAAACCGCCGGTCGCCTTGCAATTGCGCGAAACGTTCCCTGAGCCGCAAATAGGGCGCCGAATCGGTCGGGCGATCCAGTTTGCCCAGAGCGTCATCGATGTACTTGTTGACGTCGGATAGCCGGTAGGGCATTGGGCTGTCCACCGTGATCATGAAATCCGGCTCGTTCGTGCCAAAGAGCGCTCGCTTGGCATAGACGATCACCTGATTGAGGATCGAGACGTCGGTCTCCAATCCTTTCTTGCCGCCGCCGATGACGAGTTCCTTGATCTCTTCGAGATTCAGCAGCCAGTAGGGCAATTCCAGGGATCCCGGAGCGATCACCTTGGCCTTGTCGCCGAAGGCCGGCGCGTATTCGTTGTGGGGATCGAGAATGACGATGTGGCCGTTGCCGTGGGTTTCGAGAATCGCACGCAGCACCACCGCCACGGTACAAGACTTGCCCGTGCCGGTGGTGCCGAGAATGGCGAAATGCTTGCCCAGGAGATCGTCGATTATCACATAGGCCGGGATCGACCGGTCCTGGTGGATGACGCCCACTCGAACCGCCGAGGAGCGCGGATCGCCGAAGACCAGCGCCAGATCGCCGCGACCGGTGAGGCGCACGGAATCGCCCAGCGCCGGATGGATGGAGACACCGCGCTGGAAGCGGCGCGACGCGTCGGGCGATTGGCTGATCTCGCCCACCATCTCCAGTTCCATGATCTTCAACTCGTGGCTTTGCTCCATGGTCTCGGGGATCGGGATGGAGATTCCGGAAACCAAGGCGATGATGGTGCTGGTCGGGGTCTCGATCTTGACCACGGAGCCGATCTCGGGCGGACGGACTGCCCGGCCGGCGGCATCGACCAGATCTGAATCCAGGAGCCCGATCACCTGCGCGCCAGAGACGGAGATGACCCGCCCAATGCGCTCGATTTTCGAATCCGAGATTCTGGCATTTCCCTCCACCATCGCCGCCGCCGCGTCCTTCAAATCCTTGCCCAGCATGATCGAATGTCCTTCCTATGCTTCGCCGCGCGTCGGTGCCGCCGGTGCCTCGGCGCCGGTCGAGCCGAGCGCCCGCCAGCGCTCGTTGGGCAGGCGCACGGTCACACTCGTGCCCTTGGTTAATTCGCTGGCAAGATCGAGCGAACCGCCATGCAGTTCGGCGATGGCCTTGCTGAGGGGCAGCCCCAAGCCGGTGCCTTCGAATTTCCGGCTCAGTTCGCTATCCACCTGGAGGAAGGGTGTGAGTGCCTTCCAGATGTTCTCGGGGGCGATGCCGATTCCGGTATCGCTGACGGTGATGACCAGCCAGCCCTCATCGGTGGATACCTTCAAAGTGACCCGACCGCCGGGCAATGTGAATTTGGTCGAATTGGACAAGAGATTGATGAAGATCTTCTTCAACTGGAGCTGATCGCCAAGAACTTCCGGCAGAGGGTCCATGAAGTCGGTCTCCAGGGTCAATTCCGCGTCCTTGGCCCGCTTTTCGATGATCGAAAGTGCCAGGCGCATGGCATTCCCCAACTCGAACCATTCGTCGCGCAGATCCAAGCGGCCGGCCTCAATTCGGGCAATGTCCAGGATGGCATTGACGACTTCCAGCAAATGGTGTCCCGCGCCGTTGATGTCGCGGACGTATTCGATACTCGAGGTTTCCGCCTGGCCCTTCTCCGATTGCTTGATAATCAGGTCGGAAAATCCGATGATCGCGTTCAAGGGGGTGCGCAATTCATGGCTCATATTGGCGAGGAATTCGCTTTTGGCGCGGTTGGCGGCATCGGCGCCGAGCATGGCAAGGCGCGCCGATTCGGCGTTTCGCTCGGCCTTGATCCGCATTTCCAGGAGATCCATTTCCGTATGACGACGGCGCATCCGCGCGCCCAGGAGGGCCATTTCTGTATGGCGACGGCGCACCAGAATGCCAAGTTGAGCGCCGTATTGCTCCAGCAGTGATCGCCGATCCGATTTCAAGCGCGGCCGACTGCGCTGCAGCGTGGACATCGAAGCCCCCTTCATGCAAGGCGGTCGAATGCGAGCCTAATGGCCCATAGGTTTGTAATTCGTTAAGTCGAACTATTCAATCCGGAATGGCGAGGCAGACGTGGCGCCGATCCTAGAGCGGCTTTTGTTAAGAATCAAGAGGGTATCGGTGAGGTTTGAAGCACAACATGGACTTCCAGCATGCCAAGTCTCTTAACGAATTGGACACAACTAAATTGTGGATACATTCATCACTGTCTAGGAGCTTCGGCATGCCGATTTCAGTTCCGCCGCAATCGTGGCCAGGCCCCAGATGTCGAAATCGTAGGTTGACGGCGGCGCATTGGAGGGATCGACGGAAAGCGACAGACGTCGAGCACCGAGGATGGCATCGATAAATTCCCGTGGGGCCGGATGAAATGCCCATTCCTGGTCACTGGAGGCGCCCCAATCCAGGGTTTCGGCCAGACCGGAATCTAATCCGGTGGCAACGGCCTGCGGTGAAGTGAAATGAGCGCCTCCGGCCCAGATCATGACGTCCAACGAAGAATCCATGCACCTGAGCGCCATGTCCGCCGCGACCAATTCGCTGGCGTGATTGGCGGCGGCATTGTCGGAGGCCAGCATCAGCCAGACATTGCGGCCGCCGGCCTGGGCGCCGGGCGCTGTCTCGACACGCCATTTGCCGCTGGCGCCCGGGGCCGCGTAATCGGTAATGGCCGCCGGCTCCGGTGACGTGGGCTGCAAGGTCTCGCCGGGCGGAGGTGCGACCGGGCGCAAGGGGGCGATGCCGTGAGCCTTCGTCGCCTTGTCATAGCATTGCACGCGCGTGAACCAGCTTGGCTGGCCAAGGCAATGCGCCAGGTCGTCTTCCAGGGCGCCCGCCAGGCCGCTGCCCGCCATCGGACCGATGGCGATAGAAATTGCCATGACAACGCATGTCAGGGAGCGCATCGGCCTCACCGCTGGGTGTCGGTCGTGGTGCTGAGCACCAGGATCTTATTGACGGTCACCCCGTCCTCGGCAAAGGGCAGGAACCGCGTTTCGTCATCGACGTAGCGCCCGCCCGGTGTCACGTATTTCTCGTCGTCGAGATGAGGCCGGTGGGTTCTGACCACGGTGTCATAGCACCCAAGCACGTTGTCCAGCGACGGTCCGAGAAAGCCCTCGGCCACCGATTTGCCGGTCGGGTCGTGGCCCCGCACTCTGACGTCGTAGGTGCCGACCAGGCGATAGACATAGCGCCGCGCGTCGGGAACCACGTCGACCAGGCAGACATAGGCAAGCAGGTCGCGAACATCCGCCGGATCGAAAGCGGCGCGAGGGGGCAAACGATCGCCCTGGCATTTGGATTTCCAGTACGCATACAACCGCCGCACCGGCGCCGAGGCGCGGGCGAGCCATTCCGGGTCGTCTGGCGGGCTCGTCACGAAGTGGTTCCCATTGGCGCCCCTTTATCGGCGATGGCAACTCCGATTGAGTACAAGCAAGCAGGAAATCGCTCGCTATCCCGCTGACCATCATTACCCGATCTTGCCCCGATCATGCCATTTTTGCGCAAGAATGCCGCCCAGGATTCTAGACCGAGAGGTTATCCGTGATTTCGATCTCCAAATCGTCGAACCGGTGTTCCATTGCATGGCGCATCCTCGCCGATGGCTCGGCGGTCCTTGAAGTGCTGGCGAACCAATCGTTGCGCATTTTCTTAGTCGGCCAGCGGGCGACCGCCACCCAGCTGCCGTCCCCAGCTTGACCCAACGCGGATCCGAGGCTCTTTCCCTCGTCGAGTCCGATCCTGGTCACTTCGGCCCAATCCTTTCGGAACTGAACATCGGTGCCGGGCTTCAACGTATATCGATAGACGGCCATGAACATTGCATTCGACCTATTCTTGGTTTGTAACATCAGGATTTCGTCGCCTTCAGCCAGCGGAACAATTCATCCATGCGGGCCTGCACCAGCGCCGCGCCATCGCGCTTCGACCAATCATGGATGCCCCGGCCGTTCGTGAGGCCACGCGCACCCTGCCCAACCATGTCGCCGATGCGCTTCGGGGGATCGCGGGCGACGTTGAGGTCGGGCTGCAGAAAACGCGCGAAGGCGTACATGGTGTCGAGCCCGCCGATATCGGCCGATTCGATGGGCCCGGTCACGCCGATACGACGACCGAAGCTGTTGCGCGCGATCGAATCGATCGCCTCGGCGCTGGCGACGCCATCGGCCCACAACGACCAGGCCTCGCGCAGGAGCGCGAATTGCAAGCGGTTGCCGATGAAGCCCTTGATCTCCTTGTCGATGACGACCGGCTCCTTCCCGGCGGCCTTGAGTGCCGAGCAAACGAAGGGAACGATGTCAGGCGCGGTTTCCGGCCCGGCGCAGACTTCGACCAGCGGGATAAATTGCGGCGGATACCAGAAATGGGCGGCGAGTACCCTGTCGCGGTGTTGCACGCGCGCGACCAGCGCGCTCGCCGGCTGGCCGCTCGAGGATGCCAGCACGGCAGGGGGGGCGCAGAGTCGGTCGAGGCTCTCGAAGATCGAGTGCTTGAGGGCCAGATCCTCGGTCACTGCCTCGATCACCAGTTGCGCCTCGGCGGCATCCTCGAGCCGGGTCGAGACATGAACCCGCGCCATCGCCGCTTCGGCGGCGGGCTCGGTGACCAGGCCATGGCGCGTGAACTGGGCGAGCGATTGGCGGATCTTGGCCACCGCACGGCCGAGGCTCGCCTCGTTGCGGCCGATCAATCGGATGCGCTGGCCGGCCACCGCGAAGACCTGGGCGATGCCGTGGCCGATGATTCCATTGCCGATGACTGCAACGGTTTCAAGTTTCCGCGGAACCATGCGTTCCCTCCCTCGGGCGAGTTTCGGCGCACGATATCGCATCTTGAAAACGCTGGCGACCCCGGCTGGATTCGAACCAGCGGCCTACTGCTTAGAAGGCAACGGGTCCTGGGTTTCTCAACCTTTCCGATGATTTCCAAAATTGGCGGATAGTGCCAGAAATGGCCTAATTACTGGCCTTTCTTGAATTCCAAACTTTTCGCAAGTTTTCCCTTGTTTTCTTCCGCGTGATTGCTAAGTGATTGCTAGAGCCGAATCCCATCGCCGGGGCAAGCATGCTTGGAAAAGTCACGAAGCGGCAGATCGACGCCTTGAAGCAAGGCAAGCGGGATGTGTTTTTGTGGGACACCGAGCTCCCGGGCTTTGGCATCAAGGTCACGCCGGCCGGCCGCAAGGTGTTCCTGTTCCAGTATCGCATGGGTGGGCGGGGGTTCCCGTCGCGCCGGTTCACGATTGGGCTTCTCGGCGCCTTCACCGCCGAGGAAGCGCGCAAGAGGGCGGGTGAAATCCTGGGCCAGGTGCGCCGTGGCATCGATCCGATGGCGGCGAGGGCGGAATCGTGCACCAATTCCATCGCTGCCCTGGTTGCGGCCTTCATACAATCGCGGGCCGACAAGGGGCATCGAACCGTGCGGGACATGACGGCGCTGCTCAACGGCAACGTCGTCGCGGCCTGGGGAGACCGGCCGGTCGCCTCGATCACGAGGGCCGATGTCGTCAAGCTGATTGAAAGGATCAAGGACAGGGGCGCGCCGGTCCTGGCAAACCGCGCCTTGTCCAAGATACAGACCATGTTTCGATGGGCGATGGGGCGGGGATTGATGATCGCCTCCCCGGCGGACGGGATAGAAAAGCCTTACCAGGAAACCACGCGCGACCGCGTGCTGACCGACCTGGAAATGGTCGAGGTCTGGCGTGCGTCGGGGGCGATAGGCTGGCCGTTCGGCCCCGCGATCCAGGTGCTGATCCTGACCGGGCAGCGCCGCGAGGAAGCCGGGGGCATGCGCTGGGGCGAGGTCAATCTTGATGCCGGCCTGTGGACCCTGCCCGCGTCGCGGACCAAGAACGCCCAGCCCCACGTTATTCATTTGGCGCAGATGACGGTGGCCATCTTGCGCAAGGTGCCACGCTCCGAGGATGCCACACTCGCCTTCACCACCACCGGTCTGACCTCGATCTCCGGGTGGTCCAGCGCCAAGCGGCAGATAGATCGCACGATTGTCAATGCCCGACGCCAAGCCGCAATCGACGCCGGCAAAGACCCCGAGAAGGCCGAGATGATGCCGGCCTGGCGCGTTCATGATCTGCGCCGGTCATTCACCACAGGCATGGTGAACCTTGGCATTGCGCCCCACGTGGCCGATAGGGTTTTGAACCACGTCACGAAATCCAAGGGTGGCGTCGCGGGCATTTATAACAAAGCCAGCTACGCCCGCGAGCGCGAGGCGGCGATGACCCTGTGGGCCGAGCATGTCCAGCGATTGCTCGACGGCAGCGGGGCCAAGGTGCTGCCGATGCGGAGGAAACAAGATTCGGCTTGAGCCGATCCGGCCCGGCGGAACCGGACATTAGGCGGCCGGAGACGAACCTCGCTCGGCGCCCCAAGTGGCGTGTACAGGGCGCAAGCGATAGAGTCCAGTTCGAGGCAGATAGGCCGGCCAGCAGAAAGCGCGCACCGTGACGCGTTTCCTCCTCGACCATTTCACGGAAGTCCGACACGGAGGGCGAGAAATGCCGGTAAAAGAAAGACGGGCATGTTGGCCTTACACCGGCGTCCTCGCGAAACCGATGCGACGCCGTTATGTCACATCCACTGTTTTATCGTCAGTCCAGATGCACGACACGCCACCGCAATCGGGAGAGGTTCGCGGTACCATCGATGTCAAGATGACGGGCACGAAAACAAAAGTCCCCGACCAGAACGACCTGGATCAACAATTACGTGCGCGGTGGACGGCACTCTTGAAAAACTGTGATCTCCCGCCGTGCCAAATATTGGAAATGCCCTCCGACTCTTGGAAGAAACTCGCGCTAACACTCGTGTGTCGGCATGTGGAGCTATCGCCGATTCTTGGTGACGGCCTGAAGGATCAGGCGGCGGCTTGGGCTTGAGGTTCATCGGTCTTGGCGGCGACCTCGACGCCGTCGGCGAACTTTACACCTTGGATCACTTTCGGCAACTGGTTGTGGCCCCT
>CAZIUB010000047.1:0-5109 GCA_964542425.1 uncultured Rhodospirillaceae bacterium
TGGATTCGGTCTTCGGCCACAGGGCAAGACCCATCGCCTTCAAGCCGGCCCGGCAGGCGCGCGAGGTCAAGGCGTGGCGGCGCCACACGTTTTCCGGCCCCTCGTCCAGGTAATTGTCGATGACCGCGTCGAGGCCGTTCACCTCGGTTACCGAGGGCGTGAAGGGGAAGGGCTTCTCCTTGCTCCAGGCATCCTTCCAATCGAGGAGGCTCAAGATCGAGGCGCGCGGCGCCTTGGGATTGGCCTCCATATGCTTCCAGGCACGATCACTGACCGCCATGATGGTGAGACCGGGTGCGCCGCCCAGGCACTTGCCCGGACCGGTGATGAAAATATCGGCCAGACAATCCTCGGGATGGATGTCCATGCCGCCGAAGGAAGAAACCGCGTCCACGATCAGAAGCCCGTCGTGATCGCGCACGATGCGGCCGATTTCGCGCGCCGGATTGATGGTGCCGGATGGCGTGTCGTGATGGACCAGCGATACCACCTTGATCTCGGGGCGCTTGCGGAAGGCCTCGGCCACTTGGCCCGGCTCGATCGATTCATTGAACGGCACCTCGATCTCGACCATGTCCTTGTGATAGCGCGCCGACCAATAGCCGAAGCCCTTGCCATAGACGCCGGAAGCAAGATTGAGAACCACGTCGCTCGGGGAAATCAGCGAGGCGGCGGCGGCCTCGATTCCCGGCGCCGGTTCGCAGTGGAGGATCAGCGCCGGGTCCTTGACCCGCATGGCCTTCGCGGTCTTGCGGGTCATGATCTCGTAGAAATCCTGAAAATAGGGATCGAAATCGTAATGAACGGGGCGCGACATGGCGCGCAGCACGCGGGGAAACGCCGGCACCGGTCCGGCCGACAACGTGATCACCGGTTCCTTAATTGCGCTGGATGTCATGGTCCTCGCCTCCTCCCCGACCCCCAAGGCTTCACGGCCCTGGTCTTTTGTCCATGATAGACGGGAGGCGCGAAAAGTGGAAACTCTATCCGAACAATGACGGCATTTGGTTCCAGGTCGATGCCAAACCGGCACGAACATCGGTGCGATCCATTGTTGGGCTCGGCGCCCTGCCGCCCGCCCAACCCACAATCGATCGGGGTTCAGTGACATGCGCGCCTGGGGCTTCGGCCTCCTGGCCCTGACCTCTTGCGCGGGCACGGGCGAGAGCCTGGGTGCCCGGGATCGGCATGGGATCGCATTCAACCTCGCCAATACCGGGGCGCTCGCCCTCGATTGCCGGCTGCGCTTCGGCCATTGGGTCGATCGCGACCTGGGCAGGATCGATCCCGGTGAGACTGTTCAATTCGAGGTGTCGCAGGATGGGGGCGACGGCGCGCTTTATGTCCTGCGCGAGGATGGCGAGCGGCGCATGATGATCGAAACCATCCAATGCGGTTCGGGGGCCAAATGGCTAGAAAGCTTCGGCCAGGTCGATCTGGCGCCGGCGCGCGCAGGCAGGCCGGGAGCAATCGCGGCCGGCTGCGCGGCGCCGAATGACGGTGGGCGTGTGACCTGCCCGCCGGTCCGACTTGAAGAATGACGAAGAAGGCGCATAGAACATACGGCAACCAGATTGAAATGCCCCCTCACCCTGCCCTCTCCCCCGCGAACGCGGGGGAGAGGGCAGGGTGAGGGTTAGGTGGGGGCGTTTCCAGGAATTCGGACAACGCTCCAGATTGGTTAAGTAGCGCCTATGACCGAAATCGCCGATATCGCCGATCTGTTGCGGCATGGAGACAAGGCCAGAGCCGCCATCGGCGCGCCGGGCCGCCGGGCGATGTCGCGCGCCGAGCTTGTCCGACTGGTCGAGGGCGTGGGCGGCGCGCTCCGCGATCTTGGGATCGGCCCGCAGGACCGGGTCGGTATCGTCATGCCGAACGGGCCGGAAATGGCGGCGGCATTCCTGGCGGTCGCGTGCTGGGCCGTGGCCGCGCCCCTCAATCCCCTCTATCGCGAGGACGAGTTCGATTTCTATCTGGGCGATATCGAGGCCAAGGCGCTGATCATCCTGGCGGAGCCGGGAGCGCCGGCCCGAAAAGTCGCCAGAAAGCGCGGCATCGCAATCATCGATCTGACGCCAAACCAGACCGGGCCAGCCGGCGGCTTTACCTTGTCCGTGCCCTTCGCGGACAAGGGACCGGCAAGACCCCGAGCGGAACAAGCGGCCCTGGTGTTGCACACCTCCGGCACCACCTCGCGCCCCAAAATCGTGCCCCTGTCGCATGCCAATCTGGCCGCTTCGGCGCGCCATGTCGCGACCACGCTGGCACTCACGCCTGAGGATCGTTGCCTCGTCATCATGCCGCTCTTTCATATTCACGGCCTGGTCGGGGCACTTCTTTCCTCGCTGCTGGCCGAAGCCAGCGTCCATTGCCCGCCCGGCTTCAACGCGCTCAAGTTCTTCGGCTGGCTCGACCAGGCGCGGGCCACCTGGTACACGGCGGTTCCGACCATGCACCAGGCGATCCTGGCGCGGGCCGAACGGAATGCCGAGATACTCGCCAGGCGCCGGCTGCGGTTCATCCGGTCATCCTCGGCCTCGCTCCCGCCCCAAATCATGCGGGCGCTCGAAGATATCTTCGGCTGCCCGGTCATCGAATCCTATGGCATGACCGAGGCCGCGCATCAAATGACGAGCAATCCCTTGCCGCCGAGGCCGCGCAAGCCGGGAACTGTCGGCATCGCCGCCGGGCCGGAAATCGCCGTCATGAGCGCGCATGGCGCGCTTCTGGCGCCAGGCGAGATCGGCGAGATCGTGATCCGCGGCCCCAACGTGACCGAAGGCTACGCCAACAACCCGAAGGCCAATACGGAGGCCTTCAATAATGGCTGGTTTCGTACCGGCGACCAGGGAATCCTGGATCGGGACGGCTATCTCAGCCTCACCGGCCGATTGAAGGAGATCATCAACCGAGGCGGCGAGAAGATTTCGCCGCGCGAGGTCGATGACGTGCTGATGGATCATCCATCGCTGGCCCAGGTCGTGACCTTCGCCATGCCGCACGAGAAGCTGGGCGAGGAGGTGGCGGCGGCGGTGGTCTTGCGCGAGGGCCATCAAGCGACCGAGGCCGAATTGCGCGAATTCGCCGCCCAGCGGCTCGCCGATTTCAAGGTCCCGCGCAAGATCCTGTTCCTCGACGAAATCCCCAAGGGCGCCACCGGCAAACCGCAGCGGATCGGGCTCGCCCAGCGCCTAGGCCTGGTGCGATGAAAATCTGCATCTACGGGGCGGGTGCGATCGGTGGGCTCATTGGCGCGCATCTGGTCAAGGCGGGCGTCGAGGTGACGCTGATTGCGCGCGGCCTGCATCTGGCGGCGATCAAGCGCGGAGGTCTCGCGATCGTGGGGCCCAAGGAAAGCTTCACCGTCAAGCCAAAGGCGACCGAGGATCCGATAGAAGCGGGCCTTCAGGATACCGTGATCATCGCCTTGAAGGCCCAGGCGGTGGCGGCGATCGCGCCTTCGCTGGCGCCGCTTCTGGGCCCAGGCACCGCCGTGGTGACCGCCACCAACGGTCTGCCGTGGTGGTATTTTCACGGAATCGAGGGTGAATTGAAGGATCGCAGATTGCCGCTCCTTGATCCCGGTGACGCGCAATGGCGGGCGATCGGGCCGGAGCGCGTGATCGGCTGCGTCGTCTATCCGGCGGCCGAAATCGTGCGGCCTGGCGAGATCCGGCACATCGAAGGCGATCGATTGACCCTGGGCGAGCCCGACGGCGGCAAATCCCAGCGCGTGCTGGAATTGAGCCGCGCCTTGATCGCGGGCGGATTGAAGGCGCCGGTCAAGACCGACATCAGGACCGAGATCTGGGTCAAGCTATGGGGCAATGTCGCCTTCAATCCCTTGAGCGCGCTAACGGGCGCCACGCTGAAACAGCTTTGCGACGATCCCGCGACCAGGGCGCTGGCGCGCGCGATGATGCTGGAGACGCAAGAAATCGCGCGAAGGCTGGGGATCGTCATGCCGATCGGCATCGACCGGCGGATCGACGGCGCCGCCGCCGTGGGCCAGCACAAGACATCGATGCTGCAGGATTTCGAGCGCGGCCGGTCGATCGAACTCGACGCCATCCTCGGCGCGGTCGCGGAACTGGGGCGCCTGGTCGGATCTGAAACACCGATGATCGACGCGATTTTCGCCCTCACCCGGGCCAAGGCGCGGATTGCCGGTCTTTACCAGGGATGAGGGCGCGCTCGCTTTGACCCGAACGTGTATCGGCTTAGCCATTGGCCGAGAGCGCCTGTCGGCCTGCGCGCGCCGCCCGCCACATGAAACCGATTCCCGCTTCCAGGCCCACCTTGGCGCGCCAGCCGGTCGCTTCCCTGAATTTGCCTACATCGAGAACGATATGGGGCACGTCGAAACCGCGAGCGGGGTGATAGCGCACCGGCAGCTTTTTTCCCGACACCATCCGAATCAGATCGAGGACCTGATTGATCGTATGTCCTTCACCGCTTCCGACATTGTAGACGCCCGACCCGAGACCGGGCCGCGCCAGGCAGGCGAGGAAGCCCTCGACGATGTCGTCGATGTAGAGATAGTCGCGCGTGCTGCTGCCATCGCCGTAGACGTCCACCATTTGCCCGGCCTCCAATTTGCGCAAGCAATTCGCCACCAAGCCGATCCGGGCGCCCGCGAGCTGACCCGGCCCATAGGCGTTGGAAATGCGAAGGGCGATCGTGCGAAGCGCGGTCGTGCGCGCGAAGACGGCCATATATTTCTCGATCGCCAGCTTGCAGACGGCGTAGGAGCTTACCGGGTCCGTCGGGTGATCCTCGTCGACCGGCGATCCGTGGTTGGTCCCATAGACCGCGCCACCGCTGGAGGCGAATAGAAATCCGCGCGCGCACGCACGCGCAGCCGCACCGATGATCCTGATCGCGGAAAGAATGTTTTGCCGCGCGTCGGCATTAGGGATACTGATTGTTCTTGCGACCCTGTAGGCCGGACCAGAGCAGGTCGCTCTTAAGGCCACCTCTAAAAACCCGGTATTTTGAGCGGATTTTTGCGGCGGCGATGGGATGAGGTTGTTTTTGACAGGGGTTCTTCCGCCATTTTCTATTTTTTTATGCGGCGTGCAACCGCTTTTTCCCGCTTCCGGCGCT
>CAZIUB010000048.1:0-25623 GCA_964542425.1 uncultured Rhodospirillaceae bacterium
CAGCATGCATGTGAGCACCTTGAGCCGTAGATATTCCTGGTCGTGCAAGCCGTAAGCTCGGCGCTGGATGACGCGGATTTTGTTGTTGAGGCCTTCGACGAAGCCGAGCGAGACCTTGTTTTCCGGTTTGCAGTAGGCGGCAATGCCATCCCAATGGCGATCGATCATGTCGGCAAATTTCTCGTAGGGCTCGAGCCGCTGCCACTTCAAGCTCGCGCGCCAGTTCTCGAAGAAGCGCCGCGCCCAGCCCTCGCGCTCGTAGTCCCAGAGCTGGCCGAAGGATTCCTTCAGAACGTAGGCCGTGTTCAGCCGCTTGTTGGCCGCCAGCAGCAGCTTGAGCGACCGCTTACCTGCAAGGCTGAGGTTCTCGTGACGTGACAGCAGCGTGTATTTCTGCCCCTTGATGAAGCGCCGGTCCTTGCCGCCGAGCCGGGCATATTCGGCCTTGCGGACCTTGTCGAGCGCCTCGCCCAGATGGCGCAGGATGTGGAATTTGTCGAACAGGACCGCCGCCTGCGGTGCCCGTTCGCGCGTCTTGTTGCCAAACGGCTTCCACATATTCATCACCGCCAGGCGAATGGCGCGGCTCTTCTTCTGGCCCAGCCAGTCGTAGAACTGCGCCATGCTCGCCTCCGAGCGATCCTCCCCGCCGAACCAGATCGGCCGCCGGCGGATCAGGTCGCTCACCACGATGCGGTAGCTATGGCCCTTGCGGATCGAGATCTCGTCGATGCCGATCGCCTTGGGCCCGGGCCTGCCGGCGCGAGCAAGCTGCGCTTGCATGTACTGCTTCTCCAGCGTCTTGACCGTATCCCAGTCGAGCTTCAGCTCCTCGGCAATGTCCTTGATCGTCGCCTGCCGGCAGCGTCGGCCCACGTAATGCGCAAAGCGCTTCGTATAGAGCGGGTTGTCCGCCAGGAAATCGAGCCGCTCGCGCTTCACCTTGCCGCAACCGCGGCATCGAACGCGCCGAACCTCGAGTGCCAGATAGATGCGCGCATCGCCGCAGGAAAGATCGCGGACCTGCCGCACGCGCCGGTCGTACCAACCCATGTGCGCTCGACCACAGCAGCCGCAAAGCGTTTTTTTGAGCGCCGAACAAGGGTGATGACACGCGCCTTCGGATCGCCAAAGACACCGTGCACCGTGGGTTGCGGACGAAAGCCGGGGGAGCGATACGCATCCCACAGCCGCCGCTGTCGCTTGGAGGAAGTGGCCATGCAAACATCTTCGCAGTTTCCATGGCTCTCGAAAACATCAAAAGGCCAATGTCCACGCGGACTTGCAGGCGATCCACCCCTTCAATTTGCCCACTCGATTGCCTGATGAGCTCGGAAACTCTGTAACCCCTCGCGGAAATCCCCGGATTTCGCGGCGACTTTGGACCTCGCGACGATGGACGGAATCATTGGGTACCGCTTCGATGGTCCCTTCGCCGGTGACCGCGCAGGTGTCGGAGTGGCATCCGCCGGCGACGTGAACGGCGATGGCTTCGATGATTTCATTGTCGGCGCTAGAGGTTCGGACATCGGCGGTATTGATTCGGGAGCGGCCTATATAGTCTTTGGTGGTGCTGCCAATCTTGCGGCATTGGACCTCAAGGACGGCCTGGCGGATGGCATCGTCGAGCTTTCGGCGCTTGATGGAACGAACGGATTCCGCCTCGATGGCGCCGCCGCGAATGATCTTACCGGAAGGTCGGTATCCTCGGCGGGCGATATCAATGGCGATGGATACGATGACTTGATCGTTGCGGCCCTGGCCGCCGACCCAAATGGTTCGACTTCTGGTTCCGCGTATGTCTTTTTCGGCGCCTCAGGTGGATTTGCCGCGAGTATCGACCTTTCCACTCTCGATGGCACAAGCGGATTTCGAATCGATGGCGTGTCGCTGGGCGATACCCTCGGAAGTTCAATATCGGAAGCTGGTGACATCGACGGTGATGGATTCGACGACATAGTTGTCGGTGTTGCTTTCGCTGACTTCGGAGGTTACGATTCCGGCGGCGCCTATGTGATCTTCGGCAACGACTTCCGCCTCGAGGCCGATCAGATCGCCAATTCACTGAACAAGAACCCGACTGGCACCGTCGCCGCCGAAATACTGGTCGGCGACCTCGATGGCAACACCATCACCGGGGGCGGTGGGGCGGACGCTATCAATGGTGGGGCGGGCAACGATGCAATCCACGTCGCCGACAACACATTCTTCCGCATCGACGGCGGCGGGGACTTGGACACGCTGCATCTCGATTACAATGGCGCCATCGATTTCGGGAATTTGGACGAGAACGCGCTTACCTCCGATCGCGGGCGGATAGAAGGCATCGAGATCATCGATATCACCAACACGTTCGCGAATGCGGTCACTCTACACAAGGCGGATGTCCTCGACATCGACTGCCAGGCGACCGACGTCGGCGGAATTGCGACACTCGACAACGTTTTGAAGATCGAAGGCGAGGCGGGGGATGCCCTTGAGCTGTCGATCGCCGAGGGATGGAGTGCGGCCGATACCACGACGCTCGCAGGCTACAGCATTTATACTTCCGGCAACGTGCGGATTGCTGTCGACAGTGAAGTCTCGGTCATTAAGGCATTGGATCTTTCGACATTGAACGGGGTGACTGGCTTCCGCCTGGATGGCGTGGCGGATTATGACCGAGCAGGCCGATCCGTGTCCTCGGCCGGCGACATCAATGGCGACGGCTTCGACGATCTGATCGTGGGGACGCGATGGGCCGATCCCGGGGGCACTGATTCCGGCGCTGCCTATGTCTTGTTCGGCAAGGCCGGGGGCTTTGCCTCGACCATCGATCTCTCCACCCTCGACGGGACCAACGGCTTCCGCCTCGATGGCGCCGCGGCCGATGACCGTGTGGGCTTTTCCGTTTCCTCGGCCGGTGACCTGAACGGCGATGGCTTCGGCGACCTGATCGTGGGCGCTCATGGCGCCGATCTTGGGGGCACCAATTCTGGTGCCGCCTACGTCTTGTTTGGTGCTTCCGGTGGCTTTGCCTCGACCATCGAACTTTCCACGCTCGACGGCACCAATGGCTTCCGCCTCGATGGCGCGGCGGCTTTTGACTTTGCTGGCGTTTCCGTTTCCTCGGCACGCGATGTGAACGGCGACGGCTTCGACGATCTGATAATTGGGGCGCTTCGCCCTGATCCCGGGGGCACCGATTCCGGCGCTGCCTATGTTTTGTTCGGCGCTTCTGGTGGTTTTGCCTCGACCATCGACCTTTCCACGCTCGACGGCACCAATGGCTTCCGCCTGGATGGCGCCGCGGCAAATGACTTTGCCGGTTATTCCGTTTCCTCGGCCAGGGACGTGAACGGCGACGGGTTCGGCGACCTGATCGTGGGGGCCTATTACGGCGGTCCCGGAGGCAACTCTGCCGGCGCAGCCTATGTCTTGTTCGGCGCTGCCGGTGGCTTTGCCCCCAGCATTGATTTGGGCGCGCTCGATGGCACCAATGGCTTCCGCATGGATGGCGCGGCGGCCTTTGACTATGCCGGCTTTTCGGTTTCCAGCGCCGGGGATGTGAACGGCGACGGCTTCGGCGACCTGACCGTGGGCGCCCCTAGCGGCTATTCCGGCGCCACCTATGTTGTGTTCGGGGCGGCCGGTGGCTTTGCCCCCAGCATTGATTTGGGCGCGCTCGATGGCACGAATGGCTTCCGCCTGGATGGCGCGGCGGATTATGACTATGCCGGCTTTTCCGTGTCCAGCGCCGGGGATGTGAACGGCGACGGCTTCGACGATCTGATCGTGGGGGCCGTAGGCGCCGATCCGGGCGGCGACAGATCCGGCGCCGCCTATGTCATTTACGGAAACGACTTCCGGTTGGAGGCGACACTGATCGCCAATGTCTCGAACAAAAACCCGACCGGCACCATCGCGGCCGATATCCTGGTCGGCGACGTCGATGTCAACGTCATCACCGGCGGCGGTGGAGCCGACGCGATCAACGGCGGCGCTGGCAACGATGCGATCCACGTCAACGACAATACCTTCTTCCGCATCGATGGCGGCGGCGACGTGGATACCCTGCATCTGGACTATTCCGGCGCCATCGATTTCGGGAATCTGGACGGTAACGCGCTTACCTCGGATCGCGGGCGCATTGCCGGCATCGAGGTGATCAATGTTGACAACGGCTTTACCAACGCCCTCACGCTGAATAAGGCCGATGTGCTTGACATCGATTGCCAAGTGATCGATGTGGGCGGCATCGCCAGTCTGGACAACGTTCTCAAGATCGACAGCAAGGACGGTGGCGAGGGTGATACGCTGGCGCTTGCCACCGCCGATGGCTGGGTCGATCCGCCGGACATTCTGACGCTTGCCGGCTATGCCATCTACACCAGCGGCAATGTGCGAATTGCCGTCGATACCGACATCGTTGTGACAGTGAGTTGAGGCAAAGATAGGCGGAGGGTTGTCCCCGCGCATTGCGGGAGAGGGTGCCGAGCAAGCGCCCAGGCGGGCGAGGGTAACGTTACGGCTTTTGCGCCCTCAGCGAGAAGGACAGCGGCAATTTGGGGTGACCGTCAGGCAGGCGCCATTCGCCACCTCCGGCCGGCACCAGCAGCGGAAAGGCCTGCCACACCGCCACATCGTGCTCGCGCAGCAGGGTCAAACTCAGGCCGGAATCGATCATCGCCTGGGCAATGGCGATCGGCGGATGCAGCCACTCGTGAGTCCTGGTCGCGGCGAGCGGCGTCGCGTCGCCGGTATAGGTGACAGGTTCCTCGAATATCAGCGGTCGATCGATCGGCGTAAGCCGATCGTAACGCGGCACCAGCCTGCCCTCTTCCTGCTCGCACTGCATCAATGCCGGGTGCCCATCGGCGACATACAGGAATCCGCCGCGCGCCAGGCAACTCGCCGCCGCCTCGGCCCAACGCCCGATGTCCGGCAACCAGTTCAACGCGCCCCAGCTCGTGAACACGATGTCGAAATCGCCGGTGACCGCCGCTCGGGCATCGAAAACACTGGCCTCCACGAAGTCAGCCGTGATGCCGGTCTCCGCGGCCAGCGCGCGGGCCGCCGCGATCGCGGGGCCCGAGAAATCGAGCCCGGTCGCGATCGCGCCACGGCGCGCCCAGGAAAGGGTGTCGAGCCCGAAATGGCATTGCAGATGCAACAGCCTCTTGCCGGCAACCGGCCCCATTTCCGCGAGTTCAATGGAATGCAGCGTATCGCCGCCGGCCTTGAACCGATCGATGCCGTAGAAGCCGGTCGTGTTGCGCGTATGGATCGAAACCCGCTCGTCCCAGTTCGCGCGATTGGCCGCGATGTATCGGTCCATGGTCGGGGACCTTCTGTTGTCCCTCACCCTCCCATCGCTGGTTAGGATGGGCCCCGCCTTCTCCCGCAAATCGCGGGAGAGGGTGCCGAGCGTGAGCCGAGGCGGGTGAGGGTATCTCTTACGGCAGCCCCACCGCGCGCTTGTAAACGTCGAGCAATTGCTCCTGCTCGGCCCGATCGTGCGGTTCCATTTTACGCAAGCGGACGACCTGGCGCATGATCCTGGTGTCGAACCCGGTCGATTTCGCCTCGGAATAGACCTCGCGAATGTCGCCGGCGATGCCTGCCTTCTCTTCCTCCAAGCGCTCGATCCGCTCGATGAAGGATTTCAGGCGATCCGCCGCAATTCCGCCCGCATCCGCCATGTCGAGGCCCCGCTCCAATCCGTTGCTGGTCGCAGGTCGATCCTACCGGGCGCGCGCGTCTCGAACAAGCCGAAGGAGCCTGTGAATACCGGGGATAGTTTCCCGACTTGCCAGCCATCTCCGGCACGGGCAAGGTTGCACCAAATTGCATCCCGGCAGCGGCTCCCATGAATATCAAGGACATCGCGATCGCGGCCTTCGTTCAGGCGCTGTGGGGCGTGGGATTTACCTTGTGCAAGCCGGCCATGGACGCGTTTCCGCCCTTGCTGGCGACGACCATCGTCTACATCGTCGTTGCACTCGCCTTGACGCCCTTCGCCCGGAAACTCAAGACTCCGATCGGGTGGGTGATCCTGATCTCGACCCTGGCCGGGAGCGTGCAGACATCGCTGATCCTGTCCAGCCTCCATCTATTGCCGGCCTCGCTCGCCAATCTGCTGTTGCAACTGACGGTGCCGTTCGCGGTCGTCATCTCGTGGCTGTTTCGCGACGAGACCCCCAGCGCGCGCGCCATTGTGGGCTGCGGTATCGCTCTTCTCGGCGTCGCGGTGGTGATCGGCTGGCCGGAGGGCAGCAATTCGTGGCTCGGCATCGGCATGATGGCGGCGGGCGCGCTCTCCTGGGCAGTGGCACAGAACCTGATCCGGCACCACAACGTCGATGACGGGCTTTCGCTCTACGCCGGCATGGCGCGGTGGGCGGTGCCGCAAATGATGCTGGCGACCTTGGTCCTGGAGACCGATCACGCCCGCTATTTGTCGGGGGCCAGCTGGGGCGATTGGGTACTGATCGTTGTGCTGGCGATCGCCGGCTTTGCCGGTGGCTACGTGCTTTGGTACCGGTTGCTCTCGCGCAACCGCATCGACCAGCTGCTGCCCTTCGGCTTGCTGATGGCCCCGATCGGCGTCGCGACCAGCGTGGCAATTCTCGGTGAAACCCTGCAGCCGTCGCTGCTATTGGGCGGCGCCACCATTCTCCTCGGTCTCGCCATCATCAATTGGCGGCGGAAGGCGGCATGAGTTCAACCGGCGTGCTTGTGCGAGGTCTCGAACGCCTGTTTCTGCGCATCGCTCGCCTCGCGCTGGTGCTTGGCCTTCCATTCGTCATAGGGCATGCCATAGACGATTTCACGCGCTTGCGGGTCCGATAGGGCGAGCCCGCGCACCTCGGCCTCGGCCCGGTACCATTTCGACAGGCAATTGCGGCAGAACCCGGCGAGGTTCATCAGATCGATGTTCCGCACGTCGGCGCGTTCGCGAAGGTGTTGCACGAGGCGGCGAAAGGCGGCCGCCTCCAGTTCGATTCTGGTCTTGTCGTCCATGGTTGCCATCCTCAATCGAAGGTGATGGTTTCGGCAATAAGCCGATCAACGATCCGGCGCAAGGCCTCATCCTGCGAGCTGCCCGCATCGAGGGCCGCGCGATAGGTCGCGAGCTGCCGATGCGCGCTGGTGCCGCGCTTCAGGATCGTGCGGGCATGCGCCAATTCGGCCTGGCAGCCGAAGAAATCGGCATCGGGTTCCAGGAGCGCGATGATCTCCTCGACCAGATCCGGCACCGGCACGATCTCGCCCTTGCCGAAATCGACCAGCCCGGAATCGATGCCGTGGCGCTGCGCCCGCCAGCGGTTCTCGTCGATCAGCATCGCCGAATAGCGCCGCCAGCGCTGGTTCGAGCGGCGCAACCGG
This sequence comes from uncultured Rhodospirillaceae bacterium, assembly GCA_964542425.1. Taxonomy (GTDB): domain Bacteria; phylum Pseudomonadota; class Alphaproteobacteria; order Dongiales; family Dongiaceae; genus Dongia_A. The sequence continues at coordinate 7,369 of CAZIUB010000048.1, forward strand.
TAGAGCATGCGCAGCAGGCAGCGATAGATCGAGGCCAGGCACAGCGTATCCTCCAAGAGCGTGCAGGCGTCGCAGATGCGCATTTCCAGCGTGGGGAAACGCGCGCTGGGGCGCAAATCCCACCAGATCTTGCTGCCGTCCTGGATCAGCCCGGCGCGAATGAGGACGTTCAGATGGCGCTCGTATTCACCCCAGGAATCGAAAATCTCCGGCAATCCAGTGCGCGGCAACTCGTTGAACACGGCCAGGCGATAGGATTTGAGCCCGGTGTCCTCACCGCGCCAGAACGGCGAGGACGTGGAAAGCGCCAGAAGATGCGGCAGGAAATAGGCCGCCTGGCTCATCAGATCGATGCGCAATTCCGGGTCGTCGAGCCCGACATGGACATGCATGCCGCAGATCAACAGGCGGCGCACCGGACCCTGGATCTCCTCGGCAAGGATGTTGTAGCGCTCCTTGTCGGTGTGACGCTGGCCCTCCCATTCCGCGAAGGGATGGGTGGAAGAAGCGATCGGCGCCAGGCCATGGACGGAGGCGATCCGGGCGATGGTCGCGCGAAGCTGGCGCAATTGCTGGCGCGCCTCGCCGATCGTCGCGCAGATGCCGGTTCCGACCTCGATCTGGGAGCGCAGGAATTCCGGTGAGACCCGATCGCCAAGCTCGGCCTGCGCCTGCTCGAACAAGGAAGGCGGCGGATCGACGGCGAGATCGCGGCTCTGGCGATCGACCAGCAGGTATTCCTCCTCGATCCCGAGGGTGAAGGCCGGATCCTTCATCGCCGACCCGCGAAGTCCCCGCCGCCGATGACGGCCGATTCGCCAATATGACGCCGCCGGCGCGCGTCGGCGGGTACCATCTTGCCGAAAAATGCGCCGACTTTCGCGGCGGCATCCGAGCGCTTCATGGATCACGCTTTTCCGAAAGTTGGCGCTGGGCAAGATTGGCATCGGCGAGCGCCGCCACGATCGCGCGCCGCAGAACTTCAGCCCAGCGCGCCTGGCCGTCGGGGGTCTCGATCAAATCCTGGCGGATTTCCAGAAGCGCGTGCGGCAGGCCCAGAGCCTCGGCATGGGCCACGATCGAATAGCCGTGCTCGTCGCGCCCCGAATAGGGCTCGTTGTCGCCGACGCAAAGCTCGGGCTCCGCCGCCAACCGGCGCATCAACGGCACCGGCACGCTTGCGTCCCGATTCCACAGGATGCCGACATGCCACGGCCGCTCGAAACCGTTCATCGAAGGGGTGAAAGAGTGCAGCGATAGAATGACCACGTGATCGAACTTCGTCCGTTGCGATCGGATGAGCTCGGCCAAGGCCGCATGATACGGGTGGTAGATTTCCCGGGCCCGCGCCGATCGCTCGGCCTCGGTCAATCCGCGATTCCCCGGAATCGGCGTGCGATCGCTTTCCTGCGCGATCGAACTCGGATCGTCGAGCCGGCGATTGCAATCGATCACCAGGCGCGAGTAATTGGCGAGCATGAGCGGCGCTTCCAGGCCCTCGGCCAAATGCCGCGCCAATCCAGCGATGCCGATGTCCCAGGCGATGTGCTGATCGAGTTCGCGTGGCCCCAGGCCCAATTGGCCGAGTCCCGCCGGGAACGCCCTGCCAGCATGATCGCTGTAGAGAACCAGGGGCGCTGGCCCCGAAACATTCACCAGCGTGAAGGGCGGGGGGTCGTCCGGGCCCAACAACCGGTTCGGGACAAGGGTTGGCGAGGGTTCCTGCATCATGGTTGGATTGACCGCCATTCGTGTTCCACAGAATAGAAGAACCCCCAGCGCTTGTCGATCCGAACGGCCAATCCCTATCGATAGCAATTTAACTTGTCCGGTATTCGTGACACGTCAATTGACCGCTGCTTGTTGTGGTTGCGCCTGTGGGTAAGGCGTAGCCTTATCCACAGGCGTCTGGCGCCGAGCGGCATTAAGCGGCCAGGGATTGGGCTTGTCGATGAGTTGGCCTTGGTGGTCGTAGCGGGCGAGGCAACGAGGCCCATGGTAGAGGGCGAGTGTGCCGTCGGGATAGTCGTGGACGCGGACCTTGGCCTTGACGAAGTGCGGGCGCAGCGGGCTTTGCGGCAGTTGCAGGACGAGCCGGCGATAGCGCAAGGGTGTTGTCGTTGCCGACGACACGGTCCTCCCGGATGCACAGGATATCGCGCCAGGCGCCCGCGCGATCGGGCACGAAAGCCGAACCCGGCTCTACTCACGCCGTTCAAGCGGCGTTCCCCGAGCCCTTCGGTCTCGGCCCTTTGGGTAACGATCCGTCGCGCGTGACGGCGGTTAAGCGCACCGTCGCCTGGAATCTGTGTCCCCGAAAGGGTGCTCCCGGCACCGCCAGTTTGACAAATGTTGTCAAATTTGACAACATGCATCTAGTGAGCAGAGACACAAGACCGATTTCTTGGGTGAAGGCTGCCCGCAAGGATGTCGAGAAGTTCCCCGAAGGGGCGCAAACCGAAATTCTGCGCGCCCTGACCATCGCCGCCGAAGGCCGGAAGGCCGACATTGCCAAACCAATGAAAGGATTTGGCTCCGGCATATTCGAGGTTGCCCTTGCCTGGCGCGGCGGTGCCTACAGGGCGGTTTATGCCGTGCTAATCGACGAAGCCGTTTGGGTTGTGCACGCCTTCCAGAAGAAATCGAAGACAGGCATCAAAACGCCCAAGGCTGAGATCGGGCTTGTCCGCCACCGAATCAAACGCTTAAAGGAGATACTGCGATGACCAAGAACACTGAAATAACGCGGGGCAGCGGCAACGTCTTCCGCGACTTCGGCCATCCAAACGCCGACCTCGAACAATTAAAATCCATCCTGGCCGCCAAGATCATCGGCGTGCTGGATGACAAGGAGATTTCCGTGCGCAAGGCGCAGACAATCACCAGCATCGCAGCAGCGGACTTTTCACGCATCCGCAATGCGCAGCTCGATCGCTTCACCGTTGACCGGCTGATGACCATTCTCAACCGGCTCGACCAGCAGGTGAAGATTCGGGTTTCCGTTCAGCCACACTCCGAACTGGTGCGCGCCTGACAGGATAATTGCCGCGAATCCTCGCGTCTTCTCTCCGGCTCAGGATCGGCACGGAAGGCTGTTCGCAGGACCCCCTCTGACTCCTTCTCTCCGCCGCTACGCCACGCGGCCTTTCTTTCTTTTATCGGCTGGCACATCACCGTCGCCGGCCGCAAGCGCAAGCGCTTCTCCACTTCGTTCCGACCTTGCGGGTGCCGCCGCCGCCAGCGCGAAAATCCGCGCGGCGCCGGCCGCGGGGCCAGCCCATTCGACCCTTCAGCAAGGGTTACAGTTACAGCGACCTCAAGGGTAGAAAGACACGCGTCTCACTCAAGGCTTATCTCTTCGCGCCGCATACATTTCTACTGGCATGGACGCGCGAGACCGTACATTTGGTGAATACGTCCAGATTTGCAGCCAGGGTGGAAGGAAAAAGCGGACTGGCCAGGCTCGGGATCGCGGTTCATTTGACCGCGCCGACGATACACGCGGGGTTCAAGGGTCAAATTCAGCTGGAGATGTACAACTTTGGCCCCAACGAAATCATCCTGGATGTTGGCATGCCGATCTGCCAACTCATCTTCGAAGTAACATTTGGCACTCCCGCTAAGGGATACGCCGGCATGTTCTCTGACCAAGTTGCTTCGTAGGAAGCAACTTGGGACAGTTGAGCCAATGGCGCACGGTCGCGACGAGGCGGCGCTTCGATCCGGAGAACATGTCCTGCCACTAAGCGGCTTGCGCTTCATTTGCCAGGGCCCGCTTGACCGCCTTGGGGTCACGCCGAATCACCTGCAGCAGCGCCGCCGCCGGCCCGGTCGGGTGCCGCTCTCCGCTCTCCCATTTCTGCAACGTCTTGAGCCCGAGATGGAAGGTTCGCGCAAACTCGGCCTGCGACATCTTCAGATTGACGCGGAGTGTGCGCACGTCGTCTGGCCCGAAGGTGTGGACCCGATGCCCAGCGCGCTTGCCCTTCGTGTAGGCGAGCGCGTCACCCATCGCCTCAATCAACTCCGCGCCTATCGTCTTCTTCTTTGCCATGTCATTCTCGCTTTCGTCGTTAATTTCGCGTGCGTAGCCGCGGCTTTGGCAGCGGCCTTGATCTCCGCCGCAAGCTTGGAAAGCGCGCGCTTCTCGTCAGGCGTCAGATCGTCCGTCTCGCTTTTGCCGTAAATCAGCAAGGCAAAGATCGGATGCGACTCATCATGACTGTAGTAGATCACGCGTGCGCCGCCGCTCTTGCCTTTGCCCTTGGCCTGCCATCGCAGTTTTCGGATGCCGCCGGTGCCAGGTATCACGGCGCCGGCGGTTGGATTCGCCGCCAAAAAGGCAATCAAATCGAGCCGTTCGCCCGTTGCCAGAATTGCGTCCGCGCGCCGGCTGAATGGCTTGCTTTCGACTACCGTCTGCATTTCCTTGTATACCCCAATGGGGGATATCTGGCAAGGGGATCATGGCCGGGGATCATGGCCGGCGTAAATGCCTCGATCACACGCCGAAACTGGCCAAACCACCACACCCGGCAAAGGCCGCAATCCGCGCGATCGCGGCGCTGCGTCCAAGCCGCCACCCTGGCATTCCTTGTCGCCACGCGGCTTGATCCCCGATCCGGGACACGGCCATAGTAGGACCGATCGACCAATTCGGGGTTTCCCATTTCGGAGTTTCATGTGTCCGATCGCGCCTTGCTGATCTCCATGTTCCAGGCTTCCATCGGCGCGGTCGATCCGCTGCGCATTCTCAGCCCCCATCTACCGCCCCGACCCAAGGGCCGGACGCTGGTCATCGGCGCCGGCAAGGCCGCCGCCGCCATGGCCAAGGCGGTCGAGGATTCGTGGGACGGGGAGTTGGATGGCCTGGTCGTCACCCGATACCGGCATGGGCTTCCCCTGCGCAGGATCGAAGTCGTCGAGGCCGCCCATCCGGTGCCCGATGCCGCCGGCCAACAGGCGGCGCGGCGCATCCTGGACAAGGTCCGGGGCTTGAGCGGCGACGATCTGGTTCTGTGCCTGATTTCGGGCGGGGGCTCGGCGCTGCTCGCCATTCCGGCGCCGGGCTTGAGCCTTGCCGACAAGCAGGCGATCAACAAGGCGCTCTTGAAAAGCGGCGCCAACATCGTCGAGATGAATATCGTGCGCAAGCATTTGAGCGCGATCAAGGGCGGGCGGTTGGCGGCGGCGGCGCATCCGGCCAAGGTCGTGAGCCTGTTGATCTCCGACGTGCCCGGCGACGACCCATCGGTGATCGCATCGGGACCGACGGTTGCCGATCCTTCGAGCGCCGCCGACGCGCGGGCAGTGCTGGCCAAGTACAAGATCGCGGCGCCCGAGGCCGTCACGCGTTACCTCGCCTCGCCCGCATGCGAGACGCCCAAACCCGGCGACCCTCGGCTCCTGGGCGCGACCACGAAGATTATCGGCACACCGCAGGCCGCACTCGAGGCGGCGGCGGCACTTGCCAAACAGGCCGGGTTCGCCCCCATCATCCTCGGAGATCTCGAAGGCGAGGCCAGCGACGTGGCCCTGGTTCATGCCGGCATCGCGCGCCAGGTGGCCCGGCACGGACAGCCGATCCCGGGACCGGCGGCCATCATTTCGGGCGGGGAAACCACGGTCACCGTTCGTGGTCAGGGCCGGGGCGGTCGCAACGCCGAATTCCTGCTAGCGCTGGCGGTGGCGTTGGACCGGCATCCCGGAATCGCCGCCATCGCCGGAGACACCGATGGCATCGACGGCACCGAGGACAATGCCGCCGCCGTCCTCTTTGCCGATTCGTTGGCGCGCGCCGAGGCGCTCGGCCTCGATGCCAAGAAGATGCTGGCCGACAACGATGGCCATGGATTCTTTTCCGGCCTAGGGGACTTGATCGTCACCGGCCCCACCCGTACCAATGTCAACGACTTCCGTGCCATCCTGGTCCGACCGGCGGATGGAAGGTAGTGTGGCTTCGGATTGGATGGAGTCGCTTCTATTTTACCGTCATGCCCGGGTTTGAGCCCTTCGCATCCATGGATCGCCACCCACGGACTTGGGTCCCTAGGGCCGGCGATGACGAACTGGGGTATGATGCGAATTCAGACGAAATGCATTTCGGCGGGACAAGGTTCAAAACAGCATGAGACGCCAGCGCAAGGCCAAGATCGTCGCCACCCTCGGGCCCTCCAGCGCCACGCCGGCGAAAATCGCGGCGATGTTTCGCGCCGGGGCCGACGTCTTTCGCCTGAATTTCAGCCACGGCAGCCATGACGATCACCGGCAGCGTCATGCGGCGATCCGCGGAATCGAGGAGAAATACGACCGGCCGATCGGCATCCTGATGGATTTGCAGGGGCCGAAGCTGCGCGTGGGCATGTTCAAGGATGGCCCGGTCGAACTTGCCACCGGTCGGCGGTTTCGCCTCGATCTTTCGGAGAATCCAGGCAACGCCAAGCGGGCGAGCCTGCCGCATCCGGAGATTTTCGCCGCGTTGAAGGTCGGCACCAATCTCCTGCTGGATGACGGCAGGCTGCGCCTGGTGGTCAAGAAATGCGGCAAGGATTTCGCCGATTGCGAAATCCTGGTGGGAGGCAAGCTGTCCGATCGCAAGGGCGTCAACGTTCCGGACGTGGTGCTGCCGCTCTCGCCGCTCACGCGCAAGGATCGCGTCGATTTGCGCTACGGGCTCGACCTTGGCGTCGATTGGGTCGGCATGTCCTTCGTGCAGCGGCCCGAAGACGTGGCGGAACTGAAGAAGATCATCGCGGGGCGCGCCAAGATCATGTCCAAGCTGGAGAAGCCGGCCGCGATCGAAAGGCTGAGCGAGATCGTCGATCTTTCCGACGCGGTGATGGTGGCGCGCGGCGATCTCGGCGTCGAATCGGCGCCCGAGGACGTGCCGGCGCTGCAAAAACAGATCATCGCCCAGGCAAGGCGCGCCGGCAGACCGGTCGTAGTGGCGACCCAGATGCTGGATTCGATGGTCGGCAACCCGGCGCCCACCAGGGCCGAGGTCTCGGACGTCGCCACCGCCATCTATGACGGCGCCGACGCGGTCATGCTGTCGGCCGAGACCGCGTCGGGTGCCTATCCTCTGGAATCGGTCGCCATGATGGACCGCATCATCGCGCGGGTGGAACGCGATCCGACCTATCGGCGGATTCTGGACGCGCAGCACCCCGATCCGGAGCCGACCGGCAACGACGCCATCAGTGCCGCGGCGGCGCAAGTCGCCCACACGCTCTCGGTCGCCGCCATCGTCACCTACACGACCTCGGGCTCGACCGTGCTTCGGGTGGCGCGCGAGCGCCCGGGCGTGCCGATTCTGTGCCTGACCGAATCCATGAACACGGCGCGCGCCATTTCCTTGGTTTGGGGGGCGCATTGCGTCCACACCACCGACCTCAAGCGCTTTTCCGAGATGGTCGAGAAATCCTGTCGCATCGCGCTCCGCGAGGAATTCGCCAAGGCAGGCGACCGGCTGGTGATCACCGCCGGGGTTCCCTTCGGCACGCCGGGATCGACCAACATCTTGCGAGTGGCCTGGGTCGAGGGTTGAGGGTTCGCAAGCACTTAAGCATCAGGCTCACTCTCGTCATCGCCGGACTTGATCCGGCGATCCATGGATGCGAAGGGCTCGAGCCCGGGCATGACGAATAGGGCCTGATCTTATTCGGTCGAGGGCTACGGCAATTACCCTTCCCGCTTCAGCACGAAGCGCTGATAGAGATAGCCGAAGCCCACCAGCACGATGCCAAGACCAAGGAACGAGGCCACCCGATAGAGACCGGTCAGATCGGCGGCGTCGACGAAGAACACCTTCAGGATGGCGATCAGGACCACACCGGCCGAGGCATGGCGCAACGCCAGCCGCCTGGTCCAGAGCGCTGTCCCCAGCAGCAATCCGCCATAGAGCAGCCAGGCGACGGAGTACCCGTACAACTCGCCGTCGCTCACGATCTCGCCACGCCCGATGGACAGGATCGGGCCCTGGAACAGATGCCGGTTCAACGCGGTCATGCCGATAAATCCATCGACCAGGGCAAGGATGCCAAGGATGATCGCGAGGTAGCAGCCGGTTGATTCCGGCTCCTCGCGCGCCTCGAGCCAGCGCGCGAGCATGACGAAGATGGCCATGTTCCCGCCAAAGACATAGAGCGCGGAATTGAACAGGTATGTTCCGGCGATCTCGCGGTCGTAGAGGAACGGGTTGGCGAGGAGCCACACGCCAAAGACCGTCATCACCAGGGCCAGGCCCACCAGCACGAAACCGGCGATGCGCAGCCTCGGCTGGGAAAGCCGCTCGGCCTGGCGCAGCACGAGCCAGCCCAATCCGCACCAGATCAGGACCAGGGTCCCTGCTTCGGCGAAGGTGAGTTGCGCGCCCTGGAACACCACACCGTGAAACAAATGCCGCACCTCGAGTGTCACCAGCAGGAACCCGAGGAACGCGCCGCCAAGAGCGAGCGCCAGCGCCATCCGCTGGTCGCCGGCGCGCCGCGCCAGGCGCGACGTCACCACGAACGAGGCCGCCGGAATGCCGATGCCGTAGAGCAGCCAATTCACGATCGGCCTTTCGCCGGCCGGAAATCCGGAGAACAACACGGCCAGCAGGATCGCCGGCCCGCCGATCCAGATCGACCGGCGCAGCCACGGCTCGTCGACGCGGATGGATATCCACGCTATCACCGGCAACAGCAGCGACCAGGAGACGGCAAGCCATTCCTTCTCCACCACCATCGGCACTGCCGAGGCGAGGAAAGCGGCGCAGGCAATGGCGTGAACCGCGAAGGCGCCGCGATACTTCACATCGGAAGCGCGCCATTTGTTCAATCGCTCGGTAGCTCCCAGATGCAGCGCCGACATCAGCGCGCACAGGATCGACCACGGCACCAGAAAATCCAGATGCCGCAACCGTGCATGGACGATCGCGAACACGATTCCGCCACCCACGGCCGAGACGATGGCCCAGCGCGCCGGATTCCTGGCACCCCGGATGAGCCCGAAGCCGCCAAGCGTCAGCAACCCGCCCAGCAGCAGCGCCAGCCACAGATAGCGGCCGAGTTCCACCAGCTCTTGCGCCAGGCCCGGCGTACCTGGCAGCAACGGCGACCATGGCATGAAGCCAATCAGTACGATGATGGCGGCGATTGCGAAGGCGGCGATATCGACATGCTGATGCCGGCGCCCCTCGACCATCGCGGCGCCGACCAGCGCCAGCGCGAAGCCCCAATCCTCAATCGCGAAATTCGTCTTGTCCAGCCACAGGGTCATCAGCAGCGCGGAGATCGCCCCGGCCGCCAAAGCCACTATGCGCGCAGGCGGCCATCTTCCACCCGCGGAGACATCGGGGCAGAGCCAGATCGAGATCGCGGCGGTACCGATCAGGAACAGGGGCAGCCAGATTTCACCAACAAAGCTGCCATCGCCTAGGCGAAGATCGCCAGTCGCCACCAGCAAGGCCCACACCAATCCGCCGCCGATCCCGGTCGCGGTCACATACCACCAGGGGCGAACGCGGCCCAACCATTGCGAGCCCAATTGCAGCAGGAAGAGGAAGCTGAACAGGATCGCCGCCTTGGGCTGGTCGGTCGAGACGATGTAGGGGGTCAGGAATCCGCCCGCCAGCCCGACCAGCCCCACGAAGGGGCCATGGCGCAACGCCAACCCGATCGCCGCCGCCGTTAGAGCCGCGAGAATCACGAAACCGGGCGTTGGGCCGAGCAAATGATAGAGATAAATGGCGCCGAACAAGGCAGCGTAAAGGACGGCGACACCGGCTGCCGTCAGCGCCTGGCCGATGGTGCCGGAGCGGACACGCATGCGATCGCCGGCAATCAGGATGGCAAAACCGAGCAGCAAGCCAAGGATGACCCGCATGCCCTCGGTCAGCAGCCCCTCCTCGATCGAGTACTTGACCAGGAATCCCCCGGCGAGCGCGATCGACAGGCCGCCGATCCAGACGAAACCGCGGGCCCCCAGGCTTTGCTCGAGGCCGCGGGGTTGCGGCTCCGCTGCCATCGTAAAGGCCGGCGCCGGCGCTTCGAGCGGGATCGGGGGCGGCGCGACTGCCGCCGCCTCGATCGGCGGTTCGGCTGGTGGCAAGGGCTCGACTGGCGCCGGCGGTGGCGGCGCCTCGGCCTGGGGTGTCGCCGGCGCCGGTGCCGGAGGAACGGGCGCAAGGCCGGCGATTCCAGCGCCAGTTTCCCGGAGGGCGCGCAATTCCGATTTCAGCCGGTCGAGCGCATCGCTCAGGTTCCGCGTTCGCTGGAAGGCCATGATGGCGAGGATGGGGATCACCAGCAAATAGCCGATGCCCAAGGCCAGGCCCAGAAGCCCCCAAACCGCCTCTTCCATGTCGTAGAACACCTAAAGCTTTTCCTTCACACGACAGGATCGATGGCGAGAGGGAAAGGTCAAGGGCTTCGAATTTCCCGCTTGCGTTACCGGCGCTTCAAGGTCGAACCGGGACCCAGGCCTGAACCATCGCCTCGGCGAGCGCCACATCCTGCGGGGCCATCTGCTCCTTGAGAATCCCAACCATGCCAATCGCCTCGGTATCGCCCTGCTTGGCCGCGAGTGCGGCATAGAGATAGGAAAGCTTCAAATCGCGCGCGACGCCTACGCCCTGATAATACATCGACGCCATGTTCACTTGCGCCTTGGCCATGCCCTTGTCGGCGGCGGCCTTGAACCATCGGCCAGCAATGGCGACATCGGGCGCCACGCCATCGCCCAGCAGATAGAGCGTCCCAAGGCGCAATTGCGCCGCCGCCATGCCTTGACCGGCCGCCAGATTCAGCCAGCGCAACGCCTCGGGAATGTTGCGCTGCACGCCAAGGCCGTCCATGTACATGGCGCCGAGCGCGGCTTGGGCCGTGGGCACGCCCTCTTCCGCCAAGGGCGTGAATTCCTGGAGCGCGGTCGCGAAATCGCCGCGATCATAGGCCGCAAGCCCTGCCGCGCCATCGCCCGAAGCGGGCGTCGCGGCCGCCAGCGACAGCAACGCCAGACCGATTCCGGCGCCGCGCATCGCACCCGCCGTCGCCGGTGGCTGTTTCGCCATTACGACACCGCCACTACTGGAAGGCGGTGACCAAGATCGGGCAACCCGACCAGGCCGGATTCCCCCCTCACCCCAACCCTCTCGACGCCCCGTCCGCGAAGGCGGACATTCGTCCGCGGGGGCTCGGGAGAGTGAGCGCGTCTTTCCCTTTCCCTCCGGGAGAGGGCGAGAGGCGAAGCCGAGGACAGTGAGGGGGCCGATCTCAATAGTTCGGACAACGCTCCAGCCTGGCTCACTCGTCGTTCCCCGCGCTCTTGCCGGGGATTGCGGCACTCGCCAGAAGAGCGGCACTCGCCAGATCGGCCGGGATCGCCACCTTCTTGTCCCGCTTGTAGACGTCGCGGCGGAATTGCGTCACCCCCTCTTCGTCCACCCAGGCGGTGCGATAGACGAAATGCAGCGGCAATTGCCGGGGAAGGGGCACGAATTCTGTGCCACCGCGCTTGACGATTTCGTCGAGGCGCGCGCGGTTCCAGCCCCCTTTGTCCTCCAGCAGGAAGGCCACGAGATCGAGCGGATTTCGCACCCGCACGCAGCCCGAGGAGAAGAATCGCTCCTGCTTGGCGAACAATTCCGGCGCCGAGGTGCCGTGAATGAAGACCGCCTCGTCGTTCTTGAAATCGAGCTTCATCGGACCCAGCGCGTTCTCGGGCCCGGGGTCCTGGCGCAAGCGATAGGGGAAATGGCCGGAGCGCTTGACGTCGCGCCAATCGATCGAATTGGGATTGATCTCGCTGCCGTTGGAATCATAGACGCGGACATTGCGGGCGGCGAAATAGCCGGGCTCGTCCAATTCGTGGCGCAGCATGTCGTTGGCGGCGATCTTGGGCGGCACCGACCAATCCGGATTGAGCTTGGCCTTGGTGACGACGCTGGTCAGGAGCGGCGTCTTTCGCTCCGGCCTGCCGACGATGGCGGGCGTGTAATAGGCGGTCAAGCCATTCTCGATGACGCGCAACTCGGTTCCGGGAATGTTGACGATCAAGTGGCGCGGCTCGAAGGCGGGCCCCTCCTCGCGCAGCCGCTGCAGATTGAGCAGCACCGCGCGCAGGCGCTCCTCGGCCGAAACATTCATCTCCTCGATGGTGCGCACGCCGATGACACCGTCGTCATTCAGACCATGGGCGCGCTGGAATGCCTGGGCCGCCGCCTTCAGGCCATCGTCGTAGAAATCCGGTCGCGGTCCGATCGCGGCCAATTCGCCGGTGACCAGCAACCGTTCCTTGACCGCCGCCACGCGCGGGCCCCGATCGCCGGGCTCGATCTTCTCCTTGCCCGGCACCGTGGACCAGCCGCCGTTCCGGTACTGCGCGACATGGATCGGCAGCTTCGCATAGAGGCGCCAGAAGGGATGATAGTCCGGCAACTGCCGGCGCAATTCCGCTAAGGCGTCCTTGGCGCCGACAATGCGCACCAGAATTCCGGCCCCTCGCGACTCGGGGTCGCCGAAGGGTCCCTTAGCGTCGAGTGCCAGCGCCGTCAGGAGAGCGCCCAAGCGCGCCTCGATCTCCACCGCCTGATCGGCATTGGCCGGAGGCGCCGCTTCCGCGAGGAATTGGGAAAGCACGGGGTCCGCCGGCATTCCGGCATCGATTGCCGCGCGCAATTGCCCATCAAGCGCCTGGCCCAATGGCGTAAGCCCCGTCGCGTTTACCCAGATGGCGCCGCCGCCCTTGGCGTAACGATCGGCGAGCCCGGCCCAATCCGCGCCGATTTCCGCCCAGGCGGGGTCGGATTCCAGGTTTTGCAGCGCCGGTCCGATCCCGGGCAAGGCCAATTGGGTCGCGACGGGCGCGGCCTCGACCCCTGGCGAGAACGGTTGTTTGTTATCCCTGTCCGCGAGGGCTGGAAACGAGAGGGTGAGCAGCAGGCACAGGGCCGAAATCGTTTTTTTCATGGTACCGTCGTTTTTTCCACAGGTATGCCCGCCCACGAACTCACGCCCGCGCATCATAGCCGGATTGGGGCAAGTTGTCTCCCCCAAGCCGCCATCACCGCGCCAATCCCGGCCGGCCGAAGGCGGTGGCGGTGATTTTGGATTCCATGAAAATCCGCATGCCGCCGGGCTGTTCAAAGACCTTGTCCTCTCGGTCGTGGCGGAGCTGGATGTCGCTGGCGCCGGCGCGCTGGGCCAGGGCCTGGGCGGCCTCGGCGGCGACAAGCCCCGCGTGGCGGGCGGCATCGTCGGCACTTGTAAAATCCTTGATCCCGGTCGGCAGATGGGCACGGAAGAGGCCGTCGCTCGGCTGGGTGATGGTGACGCTGACGCGCTGGCTCACGCCACCGGCGACGGCACCCAGCGCATTGGCCACGTCGGCGTGCGGCATGGCGATCAACCTCGTGCGCAAGCGCCGGGCGATTTCCGGATAATAGGCACCGATTGGCGCGCCGATCGCGGCCAGGGGAACATTCAGGCCAAGCTCGCTACGGAAAAGCGATTCCCGCGCGCTTTCCGTCCCCGACAAGGATCGGCGCACGAGCTCGCGGCCGAGTTGCCCCCAATGCTGGTGGTCGATGTGTGCTGCCTCGCGGAAGGTCGCATCGAGAATCGCCTCGCCCGATTGGCGGATCACCTGCTCGATGATGTCGCGGCATAGTTGGTGCGCGTCGGCGGGCGGTTTCCAACCGGCCTGGGGCGGGTTGCGCAGGAACAATCGCGCGCCGATCTCGGCCGCTTCGCAAATCCAATGCGATTGCGCGCCCAAGACATGCGCGGCATCGCTGGGCGTCAATGCGGAAACGATTACCAGCCCGCGATCGATGAGGCGCTGCAAATGGCGCTGTGCGGCCGGACTGAAGATGAGATCGGCGAGCGCCACCGGCCCCGCTTCCAGCCGGTGCCAGACCTCCCATTGGCCGGAAGACAGGCTCGATTTGCCGGCGTCGAGCGGCCGCTGGCGGAGCGTGAACCGGCCGCGATAGGGAATCATTTCATCGCTCGCCAATTGCGCGCGCAGCACCTCCAGAATTCCCGGATGGAGCTGTGCCAGCAGGCTCAACGGCACCGCCCGCCTCGGCCCGATCGTGAACCCGGCATGATCGTCGATGCGCACTTCGCTGTCGCCGCCGAGCCCGTAGGTGTGGACGGCGACCGCTTCGACCATGGTCCGCCAGCCGCCGACCACCGCGCCCTCGCGATTGAGAAGTGGCTTTCCGTTCTTCAAGAAAGCGATGTCGGTCGTGGTGCCGCCCATGTCGGAGACCAGCATGTCGGTTTCCGTGCTTTGGCCCAGCGCCCCCACCAGGCTCGCGGCCGGGCCGGAGAGGATGGTCTCGACCGGGCAGGTCAAGGCCAGTTCGGAGCGGATCAGCGAGCCGTCGCCCTTGACCACCATGAGGGGCGCCGAGATGCCCTTTTCGCGCAGCAAGCCATCGACCGCCTCGATCAATTGCTGCAATTGCGGAATGAGGCGGGCGTTCAACGCCGCCGTGAGCGCGCGGCGCGGCGCATCCAGGCGCGAGGTCAATTCGTGGCCGCAGGTCACCGGCTTTCCGGTCAATTCGCGAATCAATTGCCGGACACGGATTTCGTGGGTCGGGTTCCTGACCGAGAAGTACCCGGAAACCGCGAAGGCCGCGACCTTGGGCGCGTGTTTACGAATAGCGTGGGAAAGCGCATCGAGATCGAGGGGCGCCTGTTCTTCGCCGGTGGGCTTGTGGCCGCCAATGGCCAGCACCACCGGATCGCCGGCCAAGGCCGCGCGCAGACCCGCCCGTTCCAGGGACTTTTCCTCGTAGCCCAGCAGGATCAGGCAGATGGGGGCACCATGGCGTTCGACGATCGCGTTGGTGGCCAAGGTGGTCGACATCGAAACCAACGCGATCTGGCCCAAGTCGCGCGAGGGCGGCAGCAGTCCAAGCACCGCCTCGATGGCGCCGGCGAGGCCGATCGAAAGATCGTGCTTGGTGGTCAGCGCCTTGGCCTTGGCCAACAGGCCCGATTCGGGATCGTAGAGCACGGCATCGGTATAGGTGCCGCCGGTATCCAGCCCCAACAATATCGCCACTGAACCACCCTAGTGCCAACTTTCGCAAGAGCGTGAAGAATGAATTGCTCCGACGTTTCCACGAAAGTTGGCACATGTCACCAAATGATGGTACCCGCCGGCGCGCAATGCCGGAGCCATTTGGCTCGAATCGGCCTGCCGCGACGGCGAGTACCAGTGCCAACTTTCGAGAATGCGTGATACATGAACCCCAGCCAAGTTTCCACGACAGTTGGCACTTGGGCGAGGCGGATTCGGACAGACTCGACCCGACCGCCGGTTGAGCGCGCAATGGACGGGCGAGGCGATGATGAATTCGAACTGGCGTTTTCCCTCGCGCGATTACCAGGCGCCGGGGCGCTCGGCGGTGCTGGGCGCCCAAGGTGCGGCCGCCACTTCCCATTCGCTGGCGAGCCTGACGGCGATCGAGATTCTGAAGGAAGGCGGCAACGCCCTCGACGCGGCGATCGCGGCTTCCGGCGTGCTCGCGGTCGTGGAGCAGGCCATGACGGGGATCGGCGGCGATTGCTTCGTGCTGATCGCAAGGCCCGGTGAGGATACGCCGATCGCCTATAACGGCGCCGGGCGCAGCGGCGCCACCGCCAAATTGGATTGGTTCCTGGAGCGCGGCATTCGCGAAATCGGCGACGATGACATCCATGCCGTCACGGTACCGGGCGCGGTGGATGCCTGGTGCCGCTTGGCCCAGGATCACGGCAAGCTCGGCATCGAACGATTGCTGAAACCCGCGATCCAATTCGCCGAGGGGGGCTATATCGTGGCGCCGCGCGTGGCCCAGGATTGGGCCAAAGCTCAGCCGAGGCTCGCCCGCGATGCCGATTGCGCCAGATGGCTGCTGAAACAAGGCCGAGCACCGGCGCCAGGCGATCGCATGGCGCTCCCCAATCTGGCCAAGACATTGCGCGAGATCGGCGCCAAGGGCAGGGACGGTTTCTATCGCGGCTGGGTGGCCGAGGATATCGCGGCCAAGCTTGCAGCCGAAGGGAGCCATGTGACGCTGTCGGATCTCGCGGGCCATCGCGGATCCTACGTGATGCCGATCAAGGCGCGCTATCAAGGCCTCGATGTGTGGGAATGCCCGCCGCCCAGCCAGGGACTGACGGCGCTCCTGATGCTGAATTTGCTCACTGCCCTCGATCACCCCGGTTCCGCGCCCCTCTCGCCGGAGCGGTTGCACGCCCAGATCGAGATCACCAAGTTTGCCTATCGCGAGCGCGACCGGCACATTGCCGACCCGCTATTCTCGGATGTTCCAGTGGATCGGCTGCTGTCGATGGAATTCGCGACGGAACTGGCGCGCGACATCGATCTTGCCCGCGCTTCGCCGCTACATGCGGCCGAGGCGCTCCCCGAGCATCGGGACACCATCTATTTGAGCGTTGTCGATCGCGACCGCATGGCGGTCAGCTTCATCAATTCGCTTTACGATCCTTTCGGCAGCGCGCGCCTGGCGCCCGAGTGCGGGGTGGTGCTGCAAAATCGCGGCGCCTGTTTCGTGGTCGAGCCGGAGCACCCCAATTGCATCGGCCCGGCCAAGCAATCGATGCACACCATGATCCCGGCGATGGCGTGCGCGGGCGCGCGGCCGATCTTCTGCTTCGCCGTCATGGGCGCCCATTACCAGCCCGTGGGCCAGGTCCATGTCCTGGAGAACATGGCCAAATTCGGCCTCGACCCCCAGGCGGCGCTTGACTGCCCCAGGCTCTTCCACGAGGACGGGATCGTGCGCGCCGAAACCGGAATGCCGGAGGCGGCCTTCTCGGAACTCGCCCGGCTCGGGCACCGCATCGAACGCTCGCGATCACCCCTTGGCGGTGGCCAGATCGTCGCCGTCGATTGGGAACGGGGCTGCCTGATCGCCGGCTCCGACCCGCGCAAGGATGGATGCGCGCTGGCCTATTGAGGCAAGCCGAGGCCCGCCGGTCCGGCAATTTTGTCTTGGCAAGGCGCTTGCCCTGTGGCAGGGTTGATGCCTCGCCTCCGCGGGGGAGGTAATCGTTTATTAATTCCAAGGGCTTAGGCTCGAACGCTTCGAGCATGGCGTCGATTCCTAGGGGTTTTTGGCGCCGAGGGATGCGGTTACTGGTCCGGTTCCCAACCAGGCCAGGGGTCGCGGGGAATGTATCGGATGGACGATCGCCAAATTGCCATCGAGGGCTCGGTTTCAGGCGTTACTCGCCCGAACCGGCGAGCGTTCCTGGTGGGCGGCCTGGCGAGTATCGGCATGGCCATGGCTGGGCCGGCTTGGGCCGCGGCACTACCGGCCGGCGACCGGAGGCTCGGCTTCCACAACACCCATACCGGCGAAAATCTGCTGGCCACCTATTGGCGCAATGGCGCCTATGATAAGGGCGCGCTCAAGGACATCGATTTCATCTTGCGCGATTTCCGCTCCGGCGAGGTGGCACCGATCGAGCGGCATCTCCTGGATGTGCTGGTGGAATTGCATCGCCGGACCGGCAGCCGCAAGGCCTACCAGATCATTTCCGGCTATCGCTCGCCCCATACCAACGCGATCCTGGCCGCTGCCAGCGGCGGGGGCGTCGCCAAGCGCAGCCTGCACATGCAGGCCAAGGCAATCGATCTCCGCCTGGCCGATATCATGTTGGCCGAATTGCGCGATACCGCGATCGACATGCAGGCAGGCGGCGTCGGCTTCTATCCTCGCTCGGATTTCGTGCATATCGACACCGGTCGCGTACGCCGCTGGTAGCCGGGTCGCCCCCGCCCTTAACTCGTTTTTAATAAAATCAGAAATACTTTGCTCCCAACAAGGCGAAGGGAGCGCGTTTCGGCATGGAGAGTCTGCGAGAATTGCAGTCGTGTGCCGCCGTGACGCAATCGAGCTTGCAAGTGACGGCCGAGGAGGATCGCCGCGACGGGCCGCGCCTTCATGGACGCGACGACTATGACGGCACGGGAATCGGGCTGTCGATATGCAGAAAGGTCGTTGCCCGGCACTGTGGCGAGATTTGGGTCGAATCCGAATTCGGACAAGGCGCCCATTTCAAGTTCACGCTTGGCGAAATCAAGGGAGGATCCGATGAATAGGGACGCGGATTCAAGTAGCCAGTGCATAAAGTTTAGCGGCGTCTGGACAGAGCGTAAAAGACCTCGTTTGGCGTTTTGAATCCGAGCGATTTTCTAGGCCTGCGGTTGAGCAGGCGTTCGACCTTCGCGACCGTGGCTTGATGG
>CAZIUB010000049.1:0-14584 GCA_964542425.1 uncultured Rhodospirillaceae bacterium
GGTTTTGCCGGCGGGGATCAATGGTTCGACCAACTTCCATTCATCGTCGGTCAGATCGCTCGGATATCGCAACTTGCTGCGGTCGTAACGTCCACGATTTTCGTTGGTCCACATGGGTAGCTCCCGCGAATCAGGCTACCATCATTGAATCACAAGTGATTCGAACGATTCAAGAACTCTTCGGACAGACACTGAGGACATTGATGCCTCCGGCGTTGGTGGCGAGATTGCCGCCGATGGTGCACGAGCCCTCGGCGGCGAGGCTGAGCGGAAACAGCCGATCGAGCGTCGCCGCCGCCGCTTGCACTTCGGCCAACAGGCATCCGGCCTCGACCTCGATGGTGTTGTTCAAGGCATCGATCCCGCGAACCCTGTTCATGCGCCGGAGCGAGAGCAGAATGGCACGGCCGCTGTCGTCGGGAGTTGCGGCGCCGGCCATGCCGGTGTTGCCGCCCTGGGCCACGATGGCGAGGCGATGCTGGCGGGCGATCGCCATGATGGCTTGGACCTGGGCGGTTTCGGCGGGCATCAGGATTGCTAGGGCGGAGCCCTTGTAGATCCCGCGCCAATCGGTCAGGTAGGGCGCGGTTGCCTTCGCCTCGGTCAGGCAATGCGCGGGCCCGACGATTCCGGCAAGGGCCTCGATCAATGCGATCGTCATGCCAGGCCCTATGGACAGCTTCGTTTCGGCCTGCGGGCGGCGCGGCGCAGCCGGTCGTTGATGGCGGAACCTAGGCCAGCATCCGGAATCGGTGCGACCGCGATGCCGCAATACTTTGCATCGTCCAGCGCGCGCAGCATCGCGAACAGATTGGCGGCCGCCTCTTGCGGATTGCCGGTCGGACTGAGATTGAGCGTGACTTCTCGGCAATCCGGCCCGAAGCCTAGAAAGGCCTCGCCCGGCAGGGCGGTGCCGGCCTCGATGCGCAGCGGCCGCTCGGGCGCGTAATGCAACAGCGATCGCCCGGGTGATCGCGGCTTGTCGATGTCATCCTCGTTTTCGACATTGATGTCGGCTTGCAACGCCTCGCCGATTTCGGCCGTCGTGATGGCGCCAAGGCGCAGCACACGGGCCTGCGATTCGACCAGGCTCACCACCGTCGATTCCAGGCCGATCTCGCACGGGCCGCCATCGAGGATCATATCAACATGCTCGCCGAGGCCCTGGGCCACATGCTCCGCCCGGGTTGGAGAGAGGCGCCCGGAAGGATTGGCGCTGGGGGCGGCGAGCGGCAATCCGGTCATCATCAATAGGGTCCGCGCCACCTTGTGCCGGGGCACCCGGAGTGCCACGCTGTCGAGGCCAGCGCTGGCCAGCAACGAAATCTTGCAGCCTCGCAGCCGGGGCAGCACCAGGGTGAGCGGACCCGGCCAGAATTCGCGGGCGAGGATTTCCGCCTCGGGCGGCCAATGGGCGAATTGGCGCGCGGCCGAGGCCTTCGGGATGTGCACGATGAGCGGGTTGAAACTGGGCCGCGATTTGGCGGCGAAGATCGCGGCAACCGCGGGGTCGCTCCTTGCATCCCCGCCCAGGCCATAGACGGTTTCGGTCGGAAACGCGACCAGAGCACCGGCTCGGAGTGCCCGCGCCGCCTCGGCGATGTTGCCGAAACTTGCCTCGAGGATCCGCGCCATCGAGCTACCCTAGTACCCGCCGTCGCCGATGGCCGGTCTGAGCGACAGGTCTCCGGCAATGGCCGCCGGCGGGTACTATCAATTCGTAACATGTGCCAATTTTCGTGGAAACATGAGCGTGTTTCATGGATCACACCTACTCGAAAATTGGCACTGGGCCGCCCCGGGCGATGAAATTCGGGTTGCGGAAACCCGGCTTGCCATACGCGAGCGGCGCGCCATCCAGCGTTCTCACCGAGCCGCCAGCGGCCTCCAAGACCGCCTGGCCGGCGGCGGTGTCCCATTCCATGGTCGGCCCGAAGCGCGGATAAAGATCGGCCACACCCTCGGCCACCCGGCAGAATTTGAGCGAGGAGCCGGCGACGATGGTCGAGGCGATGCGCTCTCCCAATTCCTCCACCATGGCCTGTTCCTTGGAGGCGTGGGATCGGCTGATGGCCATGACCGCGCCTTCAGCCGGGTAAGCGCGAACGCGAATGGCACGGAAGGGGCCGCGCGCGCGGCTTGCCTCGGCCGACCCGCCATGGCCGCGATAGGTTTCATCGAGGGCCGGTAGGTGCACCAGGCCGAGAACGGCTCGACCCGCCACGACGAGCCCGATATTGACCGTGAAATCGCCGTTGCGGGCGATGAATTCCTTGGTCCCGTCCAAGGGGTCGACCAGCCAGAATCGCGCCGGCGCCGAGGCCGGCAGGCCGGTCGCCTCGGCGCCTTCCTCGGCAATGATGGGTACTTCCGGCGTGAGCTGGCGCAAGGCCGGGACGATGATCGCCTCGGCCGCCAGATCGGCCGCGGTCACCGGCGATCGGTCGGCCTTGCGATGGGTGGTGAAGGCGGAGGCATATACTTCCATGATGGCATCGCCCGCGTGGCGGGCGATGCTCGTCAGTTCTTCCGCCAGTCGCGCCAGATCCATCGTCGACCCAAGAACTTTCACCGCCGCATCGCCGCGAGGCATTGCACGACACCGGGATTGGTGCCCGCGGGCATGTCTATAGGCCGGGCGCATCGACTGGCAAGGGCGGCCGCTTCACGCTTGCGCCCAAGGATCAATGACCGGCACGCCGGCAGCCACGAAAGGTGCGGTGTCGCGGGTCGCCACTGTGAAACCGTGGAGAGTAGCGATGGCGGCGACCTGGCCATCCGCGACGCAGATCGCGCGGCCAGAAGCGCGGGCGCGGATGATCAAGGGCCCATAGACCATTGCGGCCTGCTGATCGAAGGGCAGGACTCGCGATCCGAACAGCATGGTCACCAAATCCCCGAGCGCGGTGACAAGGCCAGCCCTGCGCTTGGCGCCGGGCAGCCTCTCAATGCCAACCAGCAATTCCGCGAGGCTCGTCGCTGCCAGATAGAGCGTGTCGGCCACCTGCCGATCGAGCCAGGCTTGGACAGCGGGGGCGCCGTTTGGCCTCATCGGCTCCGAAACGACATTTGTATCGAGGACGATCATTCGAATGTTGCCGGGTCGGTCGGGGTTTGATCTCGGGTGATATCGAGATCGAGGACGCCGAACCGACGCCCAAAAGCAGCAAGCTCCGACCCGATCTTGACCCGGGCCTTGGGGCGCACCGCGTCTTCCAGGATTTCGCGGATTTCAGCTTCGGTGCTTCGCCCATTCCGAGCCGCGCGCAACTTGAGGGCGCGATGGGTTTCTTCCGGCAGGTTCCGGACCGTAACGGCAGCCATTTGCTAGCACTACTATCAAAATGCAGGCAATGATATCATAACACTAATGTAGATATCAAGCCCTTCGTTGGTTGGGAAAGCGGGATCGGATAGCCCCATTCCTCGAAGCCCCGGCGGCAGGTTTCCGCGATGCGTTCCTTGAGGTCGGGCGGAAGCTCGACAAACGCGTTCTTTTCATAAGAAGCGATCGACTCGAGGTACCGCTTTATCTGGGGCTCGGCTTCGGCAAAGGGGGGCATGCCGAGCGCTTGGTACAGGCGCCGAAGCTCGCCCAAGGGGTCACGCTCGAGATCGCCGAATGCCATTTCGTGAAGGTTTCCGGCCGGAATGAGGGAACGTTCGGCGAAATAGGCCTCGTACATCTCGCGCCATTGGCTTAGCGCGCGCGCCGTCCAGTCGACCATCCCCGGGTTCTGCAGGCGGATCCATTCCAGCCCGACACGAACCAAATGCAAAGTCGACTGGATCACGACATAGGGGTCGCGGTGGATATGCACGAACTTGGCCTCGGGGAACATGCCGAGGAGAAGTTTGATCCGGCAGGTATGCGGCGGGGATTTCAGGATGAGCGGCTTGCCGTGCTTCAAGGTGAGTTTCTGAAGAAGCCGCCGCAACCCCGATCGCCATTGCGAAACTTCTTCGGCCGAGGCTTTCTCAAACGTGAGGAAGCGATCGTAGTGATCCTTGCGATTCGGAAATACGAGGCTCACGTAGGGCGACAACCTGGTGGCATTGGTCATCGCGATTTCATCCTCGTAGGGTACTTCGACGGTGAGCCGCACGTTGTCGAAGGGCCGGCTTGGCGGCAGGAACAGCCCCATGAGGCGCGCGCCCGATTGCTCGGTCAGCAGGAAGGTGTCGGGAAAACTCGCCTGATACGAATTGAGAAAAGCGAATCGCCGGTCCTGGGCCAACAGGTTTTGCAGGTGCGTGGTGCCGCTTCGATAATGCCCAAGGATGAAGAGTGGCGGTGGAACATGGACCCGCTCCCATTGGCGGCGGTAGCGGGCATTTTCCAACCAGCGGGAGACGCTATTGGGAATGGAGAATAGTGTGATGGTTGTGGCGCGCGGGAGGCAGGAGGGCGCGATGGCAAAGCGGTTCTCGTGCAACAGCGAAAGCCAATCGCCAAGCGGAATGCCAAGGAAGTAGCCCGATCCGGCATGAAGGGCGATCTTGTCACGCCAACTCATCATATGCTCCTTGCCCGGGTCGGGGGCTCATTGCCAGCGCGAGAAATGACCTTCGCTCGCGAGTCTCTCGAAGCGTTCGTTGACGATCCGCATGAAGGTGGCCCTGTCTCCCTCAAAAAACAGTTTTTCCCCGACGAACACATCACAAAAGAATGGAACCAGCACGGCCTCTCCCTTGGGAAGGGCCTTGCCGAGCCCATGGATGAAGATCGGGAAAACCGGCACTCGCGGGAAGCGTTCCGCCAGATGCGCGATGCCGCGCTTGAACTGCGCCAATTGTTCGGGCTCGCCGCGCGTTCCCTCGGGATAGATGATGACGATGTTGGATTGCCGAAGCGCGACCTCGATTGGCTCCAGCGGATCGATGTCCTTGGCGGCCCGGCCGCGCTCCAATGGAATGATGTTGACAATACGCGTGGCCAGCCATGCGCGCGATTTGGTGCGCAGGAAGTAGTCGGCGGCGGCAACCGGACGGATCCCCGAAAGCTGGCCAAGAGGAAACAGGCTCATCAGCACCAGGGTGTCGAGGTGGCTGTTGTGGTTGGCGAGCAGAATAGCCGGCCCCGATGCGGGGAGCAGTTCCCTGCGTCGCACGTTCATGCCGAGGATGACCAGCACGACCCCGCGAACGAACAGGAAAAACGAAACCCTCAGCGCGATTTCAATCCATCGCATTTCAGTAATAGAGGTAGTAGGTGAAGTGAAAGAACAGCGGCGCCGTGAAGGTCAGGCTGTCGATGCGGTCCATGATGCCGCCGTGGCCAGGGATCATGGAACCGGTGTCCTTGATCCCGAGATCGCGCTTGATCGCGGAAATCGTTACATCGCCGAGGAAGCCGGCGACGCTGATCAGCAGCCCCGCGCCGATCGCGATCAGCAGGTCGAAGGGCGTCAACAAGGACGCCAAGAGGGTTGCCGCCAGCGTCGTGGCGACAAGTCCGCCGATGAACCCCTCCCACGTCTTCTTGGGGCTGATCACCTTCAGGATCGGATGCTTGCCGAGAAGCTTGCCGGTCACGTATTGCGCCACATCATTGAACTGGGTGAGAAAGGCCAGGTAGAGCAGCAACCCCGCGCCGCCGGTGGGACTGGCGGGAAGCGAGGGAAGTACCAGCAGATAGGCGGTATGGCTGACGGCAAAGACGGTCGTCATCAGCCCCCAATGGATGGCGCTGACGGAATGGAGAAATCCCTCCGCCTTCTGGGTGAGGACCATGCGCGCGGGAATGAACAGAAACGCATAGACCGGAATGAAGATGATGAACATTCCATACCAGTCGATCCCCGCCCAATAATATTGCGCAGGGATAGCGAGATAGGCCCAGAACAGGACGCGCCGATCCGCCCGGCGCGTCGGGATCATCGAAAAATATTCCTTCAAGGCAAGAAAGCTGACAAATCCGAGGAAAGTCAGCGAAACGACACGCTCGGCCAGCATCGCGAAGGTGAAGATCGCAATGATCACCCACCAGCTCTTGGTGCGCTGAACGAGCTCCCTGTAATCCTTCCCCGGCCGGAGCCGGGAGACGACAAGAACCGCGATGCTGGCAAGAATGAGAAGCAGCCAGACGCCAGCCAGGAATAGCAGTACAGCCCGGTCAGCCATGGGAACCGGCTTCGCGCAGAGCGCCACGGGCACGATTGTAGATCGTGAGCGCCAACAGAATCAGCGTCGCCGCGAGGACGATGCTGGTCCAGGCATCCGCCGGAACACCAAGGCCCAGCAGGAGAGCCAGTCCACCAAAGACGAAGGCGCGATCGCTTTTTCCCATCGGTCCGTCATACCGGCGATTGCCGCCAAGCTGCACACCGATGATCCCGGTCATCTCGCTGATGATTGCGAGAATGACGATTCCAACAACCAATCCACCTGATAGACCGGGCAACAGGGCAAACGGGAGATAGATCGCGGAATCCGAGATCACGTCTCCCAGTTCGTTCAAGATGGTGCCAAGCCTTGTTCGCATGCCGTGTTCGCGCGCGAGCATTCCGTCGATGGCGTTCATGGCCATTCGCACAAACAACGCGATGGGCAGGAACAAATAAGGCCATGCCCGATCGGGGAATAGCGCGATCAGCGAGCCCGCCAGGACCGAAAGGGCAATCGCCGCCAAGGTCACTTGATTCGCGGCGACGCCGTTTGCCGCCAGCCGATTGACCGATGGCCGGAGCAGCGCCTGAAACCTGGATTTGAGCTGATAAATACTTGGCACGATTCGTCGGGGCCGTTCCGAGTGGCGCGTTGACGAGACCAGAGTACTCCATGGCGAAAGGCGTTCAAGGTTTTCGCGCGCTGAATTGCCAATTTCCGACGATATCTGTAGGTTTGATGGGTCTTGTGTTCTTGTTCATGGGCACCAGGCGCCGGTTGACCGCCGCAAGGAATAATCCTTGCGCCCTGTATCAACAATGGAGGGACGATGCGCGCGGTGGAAGAGAAGGCGTTTCAAGCGCACGACGGCGTCGAATTGTTCTATCGATTTTGGCCTGCGGCCAGTGAAACACCCAAAGGAGCCATCCTGCTGTTTCACCGCGGCCACGAGCATTCGGGCCGAATGGCGCATGTGGCGGAGGAGCTCGACCTTCCGGAATACGCGATGTTCGCCTGGGACGCTCGCGGTCACGGTCGCTCGCCCGGCCGGAGGGGGTATAGCCCGAGCCTCGGCACATCCGTTCGCGACGTCGATGACCTTGTCCGCCATATTACGAAGGCCTACGGGATTGCCTTGGAGAACATGGCCGTAATCGCGCAAAGCGTCGGGGCGGTCGTGGTTTCGATCTGGGCGCATGATTTCGCGCCCAATATCCGGTGCATGGTTTTGGCCTCCCCCGCGTTCAAGGTCAAACTCTATTTCCCGTTTGCCCGGCTCGGGCTGAAGATGCGATATGCCAGGAGCGGGCTCTTTTTCGTCAATTCCTACGTCAAGCCGCAATTCCTGACCCACGATCCCGGGCGCATCGCCTCATACCGGGCCGATCCGTTGATTACCCGACCGATCGCGGTGAATATCTTGCTCTCCCTCTACGAGGCGGCCGAGCGCATCGTTGCGGATGCCAGAGCCATTGTCATACCGACCCAGCTCCTGATTTCGGGCGCCGATTGGGTCGTTCATCACGCACCGCAACACCGGTTCTACGAGAACCTGGGCGCGTCGATCAAGGAACGGCATCTCCTGCCCGGCTTCTACCACGACACGTTGGGCGAGCGTGACCGTGCGAGCGTCATTTCGCGGGCGCGCCGGTTCATCGCCGAAAGATTCGCCCAGCCGCTCAATCGGCCGTCTCTGCTGGACGCCGACGCCATGGGCTTTACGCGCGATGAGGCCGATCGGCTTCAATCGCCCCTGCCATTGTTGTCGTGGCGCGGGCTTTTTTGGGCAACTACTCGCCGCGCATTGAAGATTGGTGGCTATCTGTCCAGTGGAATCGCGCTTGGTCACCGAACGGGATTCGATTCCGGCTCCACGCTCGACTACGTCTACCGCAACCAGCCCCAGGGATGGGGAGCGCTGGGTCGTTTCGTCGATTCGCAATACCTCAATTCGGTCGGCTGGAAGGGCATTCGCCAGCGGAAAGTTCATATCGAGGAGATACTGAAATCCGCGATCGATCGATTGCGTCGCAAGGGCCAACCCATTCGCGTGTTGGACATCGCGGCCGGCCACGGAAGGTATGTGCTGGACGCGCTCAAGGACGCGAGCGCGAAGCCGGATTCCATTCTGTTGCGCGACTACAGCGACTTGAATGTCAATTCCGGGACGGCGCTCATCGCCGACAGCGGGCTTTCCGAGATCGCGACCTTCGAGAAGGGCGATGCCTTCGACCGGGAAAGCCTCGCCAGCGTGCGGCCACCCCCGACGATCGGTATCGTCTCGGGCCTCTATGAGCTCTTCGCCGACAATTCCATGGTGCGCCGGTCGCTCGATGGTCTCAAGGACGCGATCGCGCCAGGCGGCCTTCTCATCTATACCGGCCAGCCCTGGCACCCGCAACTCGAGTTCATCGCTCGTGCGCTCACAAGCCATCGACAGGGCCAAGCCTGGGTCATGCGTCGACGCACACAGGCCGAGATGGATGAGCTCGTGGCGGCGGCGGGGTTCCGGAAATTGGAGCAACGCATCGATGAATGGGGCATCTTCACGGTCTCGCTCGCCGAGCGCGTTTCTTGAAAACTCTCGCACGAAACCGATGGTTGCGCCGAATTCACGGCTTGGACTGACACGCGATCGACGCCGTTTGATCATGGCTTGGCGCTATGCATTTGGCGCGGCCATCGTTGGCGCGGCCGCGCTGGGGATCGGCGGTCCTGGATGGTGGCTGCTGTGGCCGGCGATTTCTCTCGCCTCGGTTTCCGGAAATTACGCGTTCTTTGGCCCCGAGGGCTTCCGGAAGCGGCCGGACGGAAGCATGAGCATGGCTGCGATCATCGTGCATGCGCCGTATTTGCTCGGTGCCTGGGTCAACTCCCGAATCTGGACCCGCAATGAGCCCGCGCCGGTCTCGCTACGACAGGGCATCATGCTGGGGCGTATCCCTTCGCGCCGGGAGGCCAGGCAATTCAGGACGATCATCGATCTTTGCGCCGAATTGCCGGCGACGAATCGGCGGGTGGATTGGCAATCGTTCCCTTTGCTTGATCTCGTTACACCGGATGTATCGCAATTGCGGGCGGCGATCGCGGCAATCGAGCGCGCCAAGACAAAGGGCCCGGTTCTGGTTTGCTGCGCCCTTGGCTATTCGCGAAGCGTCAGTGCGCTCACGGCCTGGCTCTTGAGCACTGGGCAAGCAGAAAACCTCGACGACGCGATCGAGCAGATGCGCCGGATACGCCCCAGAATGGTCCTGCACGAAGATGACAGAGCTTCGATCGCCAAGACAGCGTCGCGAGAAGAACCATGAATTCCGGCCTGCCCGACCAAGACCTGCTGCGAGTGACGGCAGCGCTGCTCAATCGAGGCTGTAGCATCGATCGCCTTTCGCGCTTGATGATCGTGGCGGCGCTGTTGGCATTGATGGGAAGCGGTTTGGCCGGAGGCGCGGGGCCGATCCTGATTGTGACACTCGTTTTGTCGGCCCTTGCCGGCCTGGTTTCTCTCTATTTCAGCGTTCGCGTTGGATTTGATGCCGCGCTATTCCTGCAAGTCGCGGATGCCAAGGAGGGACCGGTCGATCTCCAAGGTCTTGATCTTGCGCTGGTCGATCTCGGCTTGCTGCCGAGAGACAAGGCCGGAAGGCCGGTCAAGGCACGAGTTTCGGGCGCCATGCGGCTCTTTCGCTACCAAATCGGCGTCGCGCTCCTTCAATTGATCTTGATTCTTGTCGCCGCGATCCTTGCCGGCTTGGGATGACGCGGTGTCAACGGGCCCCCTACCGCCCGATGAAGCGTGGCGCGCGCTTGGCGAGGAAGGCCGCGCGGCCCTCCTGGAAATCCTCGGTGTCGCCGGCTTGGCCCTGCATCTCGGCCTCGAGCGCCAGTTGCTGGTCCAGCGAGTGATGCTCGCCGGCGCCGATCGCCTGCTTCAAAAGCCCGATCGCGATGCTCGGCAATTGGGCCAGGCGCTCGGCCATTTCATCGGTCGCCCCCTGGAATTCCGCCTCCGGCACCGCCTTCCAGATGAGGCCCCAATCGGCCGCGGTCTTGGCATCGATCGTTTCGCCGAGCATGGAAAGGCCAAGGGCGCGCGCGTGGCCGGCGAGGCGGGGCAGGAAGTAGGTCAGACCGCAATCGGGAATGAGGCCGATCTTGACGAAGATGGGCGCGAAACTGGCGGCTTCGCTTGCGATCACAAGATCGCAGGCGAGCGCCAGTCCACACCCGGCTCCGGCGGCGATGCCGTTCACCGCCGCCAGCACCGGCCGGTCGAGGGCACGGATCTGGCGCACGACCGGATTGTAGTGGCGCTCCATCACATCGCGGATGGCCGCGCCATCCTCGACCGAGCCGGGCTCGCCCAGATCCTGTCCCGCGCAAAAGGCCCGGCCCATTCCGGTGATGATGATGGCGCGCACGCCATCATCGCCGGCGATGTCGGCGAGCGCGTCGCTCAAGGCCTGGAGCATCGCCCTAGTGCAGGCATTGAGCCGTTCCGGCCGATTGAGCGCCAGGCGCGCGATGGCGCCAGAATCGGATCTGATCACTTCATCGGTCATGGGCCTCGGCCGCCCTTCTTCGATTGGCGTTGTGGAACGCACGCATCTTGGCGATATTCCCTTGCTCGCGCAACGCGCCAGTGGTCGGCAACCGGCATTCCGCTCTAGGGACATGTCGACCCGGGCCGCCAGCAATCTCAAAGTGTTGTGGTGCGACGCCAACACGAATGAGAGGAACAAGAAGCGTTAGCGTCGCACCACTAGGAAATCGGGAGGGGAACCAACATGCGCCTTTGGCTGATCGGTGGCGCCTTCAACGGCGTCCTTGGCATCCTGGCCGGCGCATTGTCGGGCCACGCCGCGATCCCGGTGTTGGTTGGCGGCGACGCGGTGGTGCGGATGGGCGAGCATTACCAGTTCTGGCACGCCGCCGTGTTGCTGGCGCTGGGCGCGTTGCCCGCCAGAGTCATGGTCGGAATGATGCGCAATGGTGGGTTTTGCCTGCTGGTCGGGGCGACATTGTTCGGGATCTCGGTGCAAGTGGCGGCGATCGGGGGCTGGCCGTCGCTGCTGATCTTGGCCTGGGCGGGATTGGCCCTGCTGGCCGTCGGCTGGCTGTTGTTGCTGGCGGGTGCGATCAGGTTGCGCGACTGATACGCCGATCTCTCGGCAAGAACCAGCCGGGGAAGGGAATCCGGCCCCGCGAAC
This sequence comes from uncultured Rhodospirillaceae bacterium, assembly GCA_964542425.1. GTDB lineage: Bacteria > Pseudomonadota > Alphaproteobacteria > Dongiales > Dongiaceae > Dongia_A. Next base: position 11,316 of record CAZIUB010000049.1, read on the forward strand.
ACGAATCCAGCTTGGTCGAATTATCGCGCCAACCGGTAGGCGTGACCAAAATCAATGTCCAACACCAACGAACTTTCCTCGCCCGGCCATTCACCCCTTGGGGTCGATGCCAATTCCATCGAGCCAGGCCGATCCGGATCTCCGAATGCGGTCAAGGAATAGGGACTGCATGGCACGGTTCCTTGTGGGATCCGTCATTTTCGACAGTGGGTTGTGGGTGGTCAGGAACGCCGCCTTGTGGATGTCGCGCGCTGGGAGTAACTCGGCCAGGGGAGCCGATCGGCGATCCACCCGAAGGTCGAAGGGGGCCGCGCCGCCGGTGACGCGATGGAGCGTCGCGCGATAGGGATCGAGCAAATGGGACCGCCGAATGGCCGCGTTCATTGCCGAAATCCCTTTGGCAAACGGCACCCGACGTGGCGATAATGACCGGAGTGGCGGGGCGTGGGTGCGGGCATGCGCTTATGGCTGATCGGGGCGGGGCTGAATGGAACCATGGGCGTGGTCATGGGCGCGCTTGCCGCGCATGGCCTGGAGGCGACCGGCATCGAATCGGCAACCGAGTTGGTCGAGACCGGCGCCGCCTATCAATTGTGGCACGCCGCGGCATTGGCCGGGCTAGGCGCCTGGGCGCGCAAGAATAGCGGGCGGTTGCTGAGCTTGTCGGGTTGGCTGCTGGGGCCGGGCGCGTTGTTGTTTAGCGGTGGCTTGTACGCCAATGCCCTGCCCGGATGGGAAATGCTGGCGCCCGTCTCGCCGGTGGGGGGCGTGGCCTTGATCATCGGTTGGGCGCTGGTGATCGGTGCTGGCCTGGTCGGGCGCGGCGGCACAAGATGACAACCGCGCTCTTCAGCCATCCGGCCTGCCTCGGCCACGATACCGGCCCCGGCCACCCGGAAAGGGCGGCCAGGTTGACCGCGATTCTGGAGGCTCTGTCGGCGCCGGAATTCGCGGCTCTGGATCGTCGCGAAGCGCCGCGCGCCGAGCCGGGGCAAATCGCGCTCGCGCACGACCCGGAATACGTGACCGAGCTCTTGCGCCTGGTGCCCACGGGCGGGCATTTGTCGATGGATGGCGATACGCTGCTCTCGCCCGGCTCCGGCGAGGCGGCTTTGCACGCGGCGGGCGCGGTCATGGCGGCGGTCGATCTGGTGGTGGCGGGTGGCGCGAGCAATGCCTTTTGCGCGGTGCGGCCACCCGGCCACCATGCCGAGCGCGACATGGCGATGGGCTTTTGCGTGTTCAACAACGTGGCGCTCGGTGCCCGTCACGCGCGATCCGCGCACGAAATCAAGCGCGTGGCCATCGTCGATTTCGATGTCCACCACGGCAATGGCACGCAACACATCTTCGCCGCCGATGCCTCGGTCATGTACGCCTCCACCCATCAGATGCCGCTCTATCCCGGCACCGGCGCCAAGAGCGAGCGGGGAATCGGCAACATTTGCAACGCGCCGCTGCCGCCCTATGCCGATGGCGCCGCCTTTCGCGAGGCCATCGAGGAGACGATCCTGCCGGCCCTCGATCGGTTCCGACCGGAACTGCTGATGGTTTCCGCCGGGTTCGACGCCCATCGCGCCGATCCCCTCGCCAATCTCGAATTGGAGACCGAGGATTTCGCCTGGGTGAGCGAAAAACTGGTTCACCTCGCCGCCCAGCATTGCCGGGGGCGCATCGTGTCCACGCTGGAGGGCGGCTACGATCTGGACGCCTTGGCCGAGGGCGCTTGCGCCCATGTGGCGGCCTTGATGGCAGGATAGCAGGCATCGCGCGGCCGGCCTTGATGAAGGCGATAGGGGCCGATAGAATGCGCCCGAATTGGTTTTCCCGCGGGCTTCATCGAGGCAGGCATGGCCAAGAATGAAACGGCCGGAGCGTCCATTCCGGCCGACATCGGCGCGTTGAGTTTCGAGGACGCACTTGCCCAATTGCAGGAGCTGGTCAAGCGCCTGGAAAAGGGCGAGAGCAAGCTCGAGGAGGCGATCCGCGCCTATGAGCGGGGCGCGCATTTGAAGCGCCATTGCGAGGCCAAGTTGCGCGAGGCGCAACTAAAGGTCGAGAAAATCGTGCTGGGCGACGACGGCTCGCCCAGCGCCGTGCCGATCAAGCTGGATTGAGGTCCGACCGTTGTCGTTTGAGAAGGTGCTGAACGAGAGCGCGACTTCGGTCAACACGCTGCTCGAGCAATTGCTGCCCAGTATCGCCGGCGCCGAGGGGCGCGTGGTGGAAGCGATGCGCTACGCCACCATGGGCGGCGGCAAACGCATCCGGCCTTATCTGCTGGTGCACTCGGCTTCGTTGTTCGACGTGCATGGCGATTACGCGATGCGCGCCGCCGCCGCGATCGAGATGCTGCATTGCTACAGCTTGGTGCATGACGATCTGCCGGCGATGGACGACAGCGATCTTCGGCGCGGGCGGCCGAGCGTGCACAAGGCCTTCGACGAGGCGACCGCGATTCTCGCCGGCGACGGCCTGTTGACCATGGCCTTCGAAATCCTGGCCGATCCCAGAACCCACCCGGATGGACAAGTCCGGTCGGACCTGGTCTTGACGCTGGCCAGGGCGGCGGGTGCTTCCGGCATGGTCGGTGGGCAGATGATCGATCTCCTGGCGGAGAACGCCAGCCTCGATATCGGCGCCATCACAAGGTTGCAGCGACTGAAGACCGGGGAGATCATCGCCTTCTCCTGCGTGGCCGGCGGCATCTTGGGCCATGCCAATCGCGCGCAGCGCCACGCGCTGGCTTCCTACGCGCATGATCTGGGCCTTGCCTTCCAGATCATCGACGATCTTCTGGACGCGGAGGGCGACGCGGCATCGACCGGCAAACCGGTAGGCGCCGATTCCGCCGCCGGCAAGGCGACCTTCGTGTCGATCCTGGGGCTGGAGCGCGCGCGCGCGCAAGCGAGGCTCCTCGGCGACCAGGCGAACGCCCATCTCGATTCCTTCGGCCGCAAGGCCGATCCGCTGCGCTGGATGACCGATTTCGTCATCAATCGAAAAAGTTGACGGGATGACGCAACTTGGCCCAGGTCGAAGCATCGGCGCAAGTCGTCCGATCCTGTGAGACAAGTACTCCGCGAGGGTACGGGTCTCACAAGTGAATCGGACGACAAACCCGATCATGCTAGGGAGCCTCTGAATAAATTGAAGTTTGAAGATTTAAGGCTGATTTTTGTGACTTTTCTGCTTGTGCGTGGTGTGTATTTGGCTTGATCGGCGCTCTTTTGCGCCGAGATCGCGGTATTCGGGCGCGGCTCGGGCGT
>CAZIUB010000050.1:0-55827 GCA_964542425.1 uncultured Rhodospirillaceae bacterium
CTTTCGGCTCTTCGGCATCAAGGGCTCCAAAAGAGCCCACTCGACATCGCTCAAATCAAATCGCATGATCCACCTCCGCCTACGGTGAATCACGGAAGCCAAAACTTTTCAAGACCTTATGTGAGTACAGACCCTAGTGTCGTATTCGGTTTCGAAGTTCGCTTGGCGCTCCTGGCCGCGCGATCCGGCGAACTTTAAGAACCACGACACTAGGCCTGGCCAAGCAAGCTTTGCAACGGCGCGTGCAGGTGGCCGTTGCTGGCCAGGATATGGCCGGATTGCAACATGGTCTGCCCGCCCTTCAGATCGCTGACGAAGCCCCCGGCCTCGCGCACCACCAGAATCCCGGCGGCCACGTCCCAGGGTGACAGATCCTCTTCCCAGAATGCGTCGAGCCGCCCGGCGGCGACATAGGCCAGATCGAGCGCGGCGGCACCCCAACGGCGAATGCCGGCGGTCTCGCGCATCGCCACCTCGATCTGGCGGTGGAACCGCTCGCGATCGCCGTGGCCACGAAACGGCGCGCCGGTGCCCAACAAGCATTCATGCAACGATTTGCGTCCCGAGACCCGCAGCCGACGGTCGTTCATGAACGCGCCGGCGCCCTTTTCGGCACTGAACATCTCGTCCTTGGCCGGGTCGTAGATGATCGCGGCGATGATTTCGCCCGACCGCTCCAGGCCGATCGAGATCGCGAAATGCGGCAGCCCGTGCAGGAAGTTGCTGGTGCCATCCAAGGGATCGACGATCCAGCGATGATCCGGGTCCTGTCCCGGAGCGGGCGCGCTTTCCTCGGTCAGCATGCCAAAACCCGGCCGCGCCCGGCTCAATTCCTCGCGCAGGATGCGGTCCGCCTTGAGATCGGCCGTGCTGACGAAATCCGCTGGTCCCTTCTGCGACACCTGCAATTGCTGAACCTCGCCGAAATCCCGCTTCAGCCCGCGCGCCGCCTTCTGCGCCGCCTTGGCCATGACGTTGAGAATGGGCGAGCGCGGATTCATCAATCCTTGGCGCGCTCGACATAGGTGGAATCGGCGGTGTTGACGACGATGCGCACGCCGATCCCGATGTGGGGCGGCACCATGACCCGCACGCCATTCTCGATCTTGGCCGGCTTATAGGACGAGGAGGCTGTCTGGCCCTTGACCACCGCGTCGGCCTCCACCACGCGCATGGTCACCGTTTCCGGCAATTGCACGGAGATGGGCGAGCCCTCGTAGGATTGCACGGCGACCATCATGCCCTCTTGGAGAAAGACGGCCGGCTCGCCGATGAAATCGATGTGAAGGGTGATCTGCTCGTAGGTCTCGTTATCCATGAGAGTAAAGTCGTCGCCCGACGCGAACAGGAACTGGTAGTTGTGCTCGTCGAGCCGGACCTTCTCCACCGTCTCGGAGGAACGGAAACGCTCGTTCAGCTTGGTGCCATCGCGGATGTCCTTGAGCTCGACTTGAAGATAGGCACCGCCCTTGCCCGGCTGGGTGTGTTGGGTCTTGATCGCGCGCCACAAGCGGCCCTGGTGCTCGATGATGTTGCCGGGGCGAATGGAATTTCCGTTGATCTTCATGGTCCTTATCCGTGTCGGGGAGGTCTGGAACAAGTCCGGAGCGTACTTCGCTCGAACGGGAATCATGCGCTCGGTCGTCATCGCCGGACTTGATCCGGCGATCCATGGATGCGAAGGGCTCGAGCCCGGGCATGACAAGCAAAAGACAGATCCTGCCCAGTCAAATACCGCCCTGGCGAAAGCGGCGCGGAACCTAACAGGTAGGAGGGGGGGAGTAAACCCCTGGATCGGCACCGCCTTGTGCCAATTTTTGAAAAAGTGCGATCCATGAAACGCATCCGCCGTTCCAGGAAAATTGGCACAGTTTGCCAAATGATCCTGCCCTCCGACGTGAACTGGCTGGGTCGTGTTTTTTGAATCAGCTATCCGCGGCGGCGGGTACTGGGGGCCGTCAGTCGGGCATTTCCGGGTCGCGCTGCAAGGGTGCCGGCGCGTCCGAGAGGGGCGTCTTCAGCCCTGGCGTCGGGGCGGGTTTCAATCCCATGCGCCGGCAGATGCCCAGCGTCAAATCGGAGCGATTGAGTGTATAGACGTGAAATTGCGCGACGCCCGCGGCCTGCAAGTTGCGAATCTGCTCGGTCGCCACCATCGCGGCCACCAGCTTGCGGGTGTCGGGGTCCTGGTCCAATCCCTCGAACAGATCGCCCATCCAATCCGGAACATGGGCCCCGCACATGGCGGCGAAGCGCGACGCTTGCGCGAAATTGGTGACCGGCATTATGCCGGGAACGATCGGACCTGGAACCAGCGCCGCCTCGGCCCGGTCGAGAAAATCCAGAAAAAACCGGTTCTCGAAAAAGAATTGGGTGATGGCACGGTCGGCACCCGCGTCGAATTTGCGGCATAGTTGCTCGATGTCGGATTGGGGTGACGTCGCCTCGGGATGCGTTTCCGGATAGGCGGCGACACTGATCTCGAAATCGGCCACGCGTTTGATCCCGGCCACCAGATCGACCGCACCGAGGAAACCCTCGGGATGCGGGCGATAGGTTTCGCCCGCGGGCGGATCGCCGCGAAGTGCCACGATGTGGCGGATCCCGGATTCCCAGTACCGGAGCAGCAAGGCCTCGATCTCAGCCTGGCTGTGCCCGACGCAAGTCAGATGCGCGGCCGGGCGAAGATGCGTGGTGTCGGCCAGACGCCTGACTGTCGCGAAGGTACTCTCCTGCGTAGTGCCCCCCGCCCCATAGGTGACCGAGACGAAATCCGGCAACAACCGTTCCAGGGCGGCGACGGTCACCCAAAGCTGCCGTTCCATGTCCGGCGTCTTGGGCGGGTAAAATTCGAAGCTGAACTTGGGCGGGGGCGATCTCAACATGGCGGCGAGAGGAAGTCGGCAAGGGATTCGATCCGGCCGGTATCGATATTGGAATCCTCGATCAGCGCCACACTGGGGAGCACCATCGTCTCGCGCCACCAGGCAAGGAAATCGCGGGCGCACCCCTCGGTTGCAGCGGTCACCGCGAAGGCCAGATAATCGGCGCCATCCTCGCCGGCCTGCATGGCGACGTGACGCTCCAGCGGGCATTGAACGCCTAGCGCCAAGTCCGGGCCGAGGCTTCGTCGCGCCTCGCGGCAATTCCTATTTTCGGCGAGATACAGGCCATCGGCCTTGAGCCGAACCGCGATCGCCGCGTCGTCCCTGACCAGTGCCGCGACATCCGCCCGTTGGATGAGGGCCACTATTTCTTGCGCCACGTCCAGTGCGCCGAGCCCGATCGGGGGCAGGAGGACGCTGGCGGGTCTGTCCCTATCGAGGGTGACGGGAAGGGCCTCGATCAGCGATCGCCAGTCGCCCCGCGCCGGGAGCCGCAGGAACAGGCGGCAATCATGCGTGGGCACGCCGCCAGGGATCATTCCTTGCCCTGGTAAATCTTGATCAGCGTGTCCAGAAGCTTGAGGGCATCTTCGCGCGGCCGCTGGAAGGTGTTGCGCCCGATGATCGAGCCATTGCCGCCGCCATCGCGAACGGCGCGGGCCTCATCGAAGATGCTGGCCTCGCCCTTGGCGGCGCCTCCGGAGAAGACGACGATGCGCCGGCCATTGAAGCAGGCCTGAACCACGTGGCGGATGCGCGCCGCGAGCGTTCCAATCTCGATTCTCTCCTTCTCGTAGACTTTCTTGGCTTCGGCCTGTTCCAGGAATTCGCTAGGCAGCTTCACCTTGATGATATGAGCGCCGAGGAGGGCGGCCATGTGCGCGGCGTAGGCGCAAATGTCCATGGCCGTTTCGCCTTCCTTGGAGAGGGTGTCGCCGCGCGGATAGGACCAGATGACGATTGCAAGGCCGACCGCCTTGGCTTCCTCGGCCAGTTCTCGAATCTCCTCCATCAATTCGAAGGCGGCATCGGACCCGGGATAAATGGTGAATCCGATCGCCGCGCATCCCAGGCGCAGGGCATCGGCCACGGATCCGGTCACCGCCTGATCCTTCAGACGCGACAGCGCATTCGAGGAATTGACCTTGAGAATGGTCGGAATCCGGCCGGCGAAGGTGTCGGCGCCGGCTTCGATCATGCCCAAAGGCGCCGCATAGGCGTTGAGGCCGGCCTCGATCGCCAACTCGAAATGGTAATGCGGATCATAGGCCGGCGGATTGGGCGCGAAGGATCGCGCCGGGCCATGTTCGAATCCCTGATCCACGGGCAGAATCACCAGCTTGCCGCTACCGCCCAGGCGGCCCTGCATGAGGATGCGGGCGAGATTGGCCTTGGTGCCGGGATTGTCGCTCTCGTAATGGGACAGGATTTCCCGGACTTTGCGGGTCATTTTCATGGCGCGGCCCTCGCCCCTGGTTGCGGCACGAAATCGTTGGTCCGGTTCATAGCCAAGCGCCGCCGCCTTGGCAATGCGCGATTAGCGCCGCGCCGATGGTCGCAGGAAGGCCAGCCAATAGATCAGGGCCACGAGGACGGCGCCGCCAATCAGATTGCCGGCGGTGACCGCGGCCAGCGTGGTGGCGAACCGGAACGGGTTGAGCGCCCCCAGCGCGTCGGGCGGGAACGCCGCCAAACTCGCGCCGTCGCCGAAATGCTTGATCAAGAGGCCAAGCGAAACGGTGTACATGTTGGCGATCGAATGCTCGAACCCGGCCGCGACGAAGGCCGCAACCGGAAACATGACGATCAGAATCTTGTCGGTGACCGAGCGCGCGGCCAAGGACCCCCAGACCGCAAGACAGACGAGAACGTTGCACAGCACGCCCAGCCAGAAGCCGTTCCACAGCGGCAGCGATGTCTTGGCGATCGCGAGCCTGAGGGCGGCGGCACCGATCCGTCCATCCGCCATCTCCAGATGCCCGGAGACGAACACGATGAGCGCGGTTCCGGCGGCGCCGGCGAAATTCCCGAGAAAGATCAGCCCCCAGGCCCGCCCCAGATCGGCGGCGCCAAGGCGCCGGCTGGCCCAGGCGATGGTCATCAGCACATCGCCGGTGAACAGCTCCGCCCCGCACACGACAACCATGACCAGGCCCAATGAAAAGACGAGCCCGATGACCAGCCGACCCAGCCCAAAGGGCACGGAACCGTTCATGCCCACCCCCACCAGATTGGCGAACATGGCGCCCAGCGCGATGAAGGCGCCGGCAAGGATCGAGAGCAGGAGCAGCGTGAATGCGTCGCGCCTGGCCTTGGCGAGGCCGGTCTCCTCGGCCCTGCGGGCGGTATCCTGCGGCGGCAGGGCGTCGAGACTGGCCGAATTCATGTGACGATCACTCCCTCTGGCGCGCCCGCGCGACCCAAAGAGCGCGGCGGGTTGGATTCAACTTCGCTCCTGGTCGATCTCGGAGAGCGGCACGTTGTACTTGCGCGACATTTCCAGGAAGTAATCTTGCAATCGCCGTCCTTCCTGGCGCGGGAAGCCTTCCGCCAGCGGCGCCAGTTTGGCGATCCGGTCGAGGCGGAAGTTGCGAAAGTCCTGGCGGGATTCGCACCAGGCGAGGCAAGTCCAATTCTGGCCCCAGAAGAAGATCCCGAGCGGCCAAATGACGCGGCGCGACGCGCGGTTGTTCTCGTTGCGATAGTCGATGTCGAGTTTTCGCTCCTGGTGCATCGCCGCCAGCACGGAATCGAGACTGGCCTGCCGGCTTCCCGCCTTCAAGGGAACATAGAGTCGATGGCGATCGACCTTGTCGATTCCCGCCGCGTCCAGGGTCGAGCGGATCTTGGCCATGGCCTGGGCGCCGGCCTTGGAGAGTGGCAGACTGGTGTAGGCCTGGGCGAAGCGCAGGCCGACATCGAGCGCCAGCAATTCATCCCGGGTGAAATGCAAGGGCGGCAAATCCATCGATCGGCGCAGCGCATAGCCCATACCGGCCTCGCCCTCGACCGGCACGCCGGCGCCCACCAGATCGGCCACGTCGCGATAGATGGTGCGCCGCGAGACCTCCAGCTTCTCGGCCAGCCAGCCCGCCGTCGTCAAGCGGCGGGAGCGCAGATACTGGATGATGAGGAACAATCGGTCGGCACGACGCATGCCTCATATTATAGGGCGCGCCGACCGAAGTCGCTTGGATCAAGCGGCTCGCGATTTCGATCCGACGATCGCGCCATAGGCGCCCTTGACCGCGAAGTGCTGAAGGCCGTGATTGGGATCGGCCATCCATTCCGGCGACATCAATTGGAAATACGATGAGCAAGCGGCGCTTTGCATGGCCCGCTCGGATGCCGCCTTGGCCTCCGAATCCGAGTTCCAGAACACATAATCGGTCCATTCGGTCTCTGTTTTCTTGACCAGCAGGCGGCCAAGATATCCGGGCTGGTGGGCAAGAAAGCCGCGCTCCAGCGTGGCCGACGCCTCCAGCAGCTCGGCCTCGGTCACGCCGGGCGCAAGCTGGAACGAAGCCAGTTCGACGGTGGCAATTGCTGACATGATCATTTCTCCATTCGGGGTGCCGTCGGGCCACGAGCGGCCCGACTTCGCCCTGGACAATACCCAGGCCCTGCTGACAGCATGGCGTCAGCATGTTGATGCGATCGGAGGCAATCATGAGCGTGGCAGGGCAAATGATGACGCTACCGGCGCGGCGCGGGCGCGCCCAGCGCTTGGCCCAGGGGCAGGCGATCAAGATCATCAACACCCATGGCAGTCAGGTGGTGGATTTCTGGGCCTTCAACGCCGAGGATCTGGGCGAGTTCCTGTCGATGGAACATTTGCGCCCCACCATCGGGCGCATCTTTCCCCACAAGGGCGATTATCTGCATACCAACCGGCGCCGGCCGATCCTGTACTTCGCCGAGGACACCTCGCCCGGCATCCACGACACGCTGGTGGCGGCCTGCGACGCCTACCGCTACGCCCTGCTGGGTTGCACCGAGTATCACGATAATTGCACCGATAATCTCAAGGCGGCGATGCGCCAGGCGGGCCTCAAGGCGCCCGAGGTGCCAAGCCCGCTCAATCTGTGGATGAACATACCCGTGGATGCCCAGGGCAACACCGCCTGGGGCGAGCCCGTGTCCAAGCCCGGCGATCATGTGGTGTTGCGCGCGGAGCTGGATTGCGTGATCGCGATGTCGGCATGCCCGCAGGATATTCTCCCGATCAACGGCAAGGAATGCCGCCCGACCGAAGCGCATTACCAGGTGCTGAGTTAGCGATTATCCGCCCGCGATCAATTCCGCGCCGAGTTGCCGGGCGATGTCGGCGATGGCCGCGATCGCGGCGGGGTGGCCGCCGAGGCGGATCGCGGGCAGACCCTCGATGAGGGCGGCGTGGGCGAGATCGGCGCGATCGGCGCAATCGAGGATCAGGCGAAACCTCGCGTGCGGAAACTCCACCTTGAGCGCGCGCTGCATTTCGGAGAACCATAGAACGCCGTGAATGAGGGCGGCATCGGGCGGGCTTTCCAGCTCGGCCGCGAGCCCGCGCTCGATCGCCGCCCTGATCGCCACCCTCGCCTCGTCGAGCGAGGCCACGGTTGCGCGCCAGGGTGCGGCGACCAATTCGCCCATCGCCTTTAGCCGAGCCGACCCATCGCCGCCGCAACGTCCGCCATGCGGTTGGAAAAGCCCCATTCGTTGTCGTACCAGGACAACACCCGCACGAAGGTGCCGTCGATGACTTGCGTCTGCGACAGATCGAAAGTCGAGGAGGCTGGATTGTGGTTGAAGTCCCCCGACACCAGCGGCTGATCGTTGGTCGCCAGCACCCCCTTCAACGGCCCGGCGGCGGCCTTGACGATGGCGCCATTGACCTTTTCCCGCGTGGTCGGCTTGGCCGCCACGAATTTGAAATCGACCAGCGAAACATTGGGCGTGGGCACGCGGATCGCCGTACCGTCCAACCGCCCGGCCAGTTCGGGAAGCACCAGCCCCACCGCCTTGGCGGCGCCGGTCGTGGTGGGAATCATGTTTAGGGCGGCCGCGCGGGCGCGATACAGATCCTTGTGCATGGTGTCCAGCGTCGGCTGGTCGCCGGTATAGGAATGGATCGTCGTCATGTAGCCGCGCTCGATGCCGATGGCCTTGTTCAGAACGGCCGCCACCGGGGCCAGGCAATTGGTGGTGCAGGAGGCGTTGGAAACGATCCGGTGCCTCTTCTTGAGTTTCCGGTGATTGACGCCATAGACCACGGTGAGATCGGCGCCGGTCGCCGGGGCCGAGATCAAGACGCGCCTGGCACCCGCGTCGAGATGCAGGGCAGCCTTCTCGCGCTGGGTGAACAGGCCGGTGCATTCCATCACCAAATCGACGCCCAGCGACTTCCAAGGCAACTTGGCCGGATCGCGCTCGGCCGTTACCTTGATCCAGCCCTGGCCGACATCCATCTGGTCGCCCTTGACCTCGACTTTGCCCGGAAAGGCGCCATGCACGCTGTCGCGACGGAACAGATGGGCGTTGGTCTCAATCGGCCCCAGGTCGTTCACGCCCACGACCACGATGTCATCTCGCTCGGATTCCATGATCGCCCGCAATACCAGGCGACCGATACGACCAAATCCATTGATGGCAACCTTGAGCGCCATGAAGTTTCCCCTTTTCAGAGCCTGGCCATGACCGCTTGGGCCGCGGCCTCGGCGGTAATGCCGAAATGCTTGTAGAGATCGCCCGCTGGTGCCGAGGCGCCGAAACCTTTCATGCCGATGAAATGCCCGTCCGGCCCGAGATACCGCTCCCAGCCGAAGCCACCGGCGGCTTCGATCCCGACCCGCACGCCATCGCCCAGCACGTCGCGGCGATAGCTTTCGGGCTGCTGGTCGAACAATTCCCAGCAGGGGAGGGAAACGACCGCCGCGCCGATCCCTTTCGCCTCCAGCAAGTCGCGCGCCTTGATCGCGATCTCGACTTCGGAACCCGTGCCGATCAAGGTGGCGCGCCTGCCATTCCCCGGTGGGCGGATGACGTAACCCCCCCGCGCGCAATGATTGGCGCTGGCGGCATCGGCCCGCAAATGCGGCAATGCCTGGCGGGTCAGCGACAACACCGAAGGCCGGTCCTTGGATGCAAGCGCTAGCGCCCAGCATTCGGCGGTCTCCATGGCGTCGCAGGGGCGGAACACCAGCAGATTGGGAATGGCGCGCAAGCCGGCGAGATGCTCGATCGGTTGGTGGGTGGGGCCGTCCTCGCCAAGGCCGATCGAATCGTGGGTCATGACATAGATCACGCGCTGGCCCATGAGCGCCGACAAGCGAATCGCGGGCCGGCAGTAATCGGTGAAGACCAGGAAGGTGCCGCCGAAGGGGATCACGCCCCCATGCAGCGCCATCCCGTTCATGCAGGCGGCCATGCCATGCTCGCGCACGCCGAAATAGACGTAATTGCCCTGGTATTGGCCGGGCTTGATCGGGACCGCCGACTTGGCCTTGGTGCTATTGGACCCGGTCAGATCGGCCGAACCGCCGATCAGTTCCGGGAGTGCGGGCACCAGCGCGTCCAGAACCTTCTGCGACGATTGCCGAGTCGCGATCTTCGGCGCCTCGGCGGCGATCTGGGACTTGATCTCGGCCATAATCCTGGCGAAATCCGCGGGCAATTCGCCGGCCATGGCACGGTCGAACGCCACCCGATGAGCATGCGTCTGGTGGCGCTGGGACCAGGCCGCGAAATCGGCGCCACCGCGCCCGCCGGCCGCCATCCAGGCGGCGCGGATTTCGCTTGGCACCTCGAAGGGTGCGTGCGGCCAGTTCAGCTTCACGCGCGCGGCGGCAATCTCGTCCTTGCCCAGGGGCGCCCCGTGGGTGGAGGCGGTGCCGCCCTTGTTGGGGGCGCCATAGCCGATCACGGTCTTGCAGGCGATGAGCGTCGGTCGATCCGAGCGCCTTGCCCGCGCGATCGCCTCGGCAATTGCCTCGGGATCGTGGCCGTCGATCTTGATCGTGTTCCAGCCGGAGGCGGCGGCGCGTGCGGTCTGATCATCGGAGGTGGCGAGCGATGTGGGGCCGTCGATGGAGATGCCGTTGTCGTCGAAAAATACGATCAGCCGATGGAGCCGAAGATGTCCGGCGAGCGAGATCGCCTCCTGGCTGATGCCTTCCATCAGGCAGCCATCGCCGGCAATCACGTAAGTATAGTGATCGACCAGGGAATCGCCGAAGCGCGCATTCAAGATCCGTTCGGCCAAGGCCATGCCGAGGGCGTTGGCGAGGCCCTGGCCCAAGGGCCCGGTGGTGGTCTCGATCCCGGCGGCGTGACCGTATTCCGGATGGCCCGCGGTGCGGCTGCCCAATTGCCGGAACCGCTTGATCTCGTCCAAGGTCATATCGGCATAGCCGGTCAGATGCAGCAGCGAATAGAGCAGCATCGAACCATGACCAGCGGAAAGCATGAAGCGGTCACGGTCCGGCCAGCGCGGGTGATTTGGATCGAATTTTAGGAAACGTGTAAACAAGATTGTCGCCACGTCGGCCATGCCCATGGGCATTCCGGGATGTCCGGAATTCGCTTGTTCGACGGAATCCATGGCAAGCGCGCGAATGGCGTTGGCCATCTCGCGCGGATTGGCCGGGGCTGCGCCCGCCTTGGGTTTGCCGGCGGTGGCTGCGTCCATGCTGGGATCCGAGCGGTGTTTCCAGAGCAATCGGGCCCGCGGGCGCAATGGCCAGCGGATCGGCGCGCAACATGGCGCCTGACCCCGATGAGGTCAACAACGGAATCACGCAATCACGCAATCACGGCGTTGATTGACGCCGGACGCGGATGCGGGTTTAATTCCGCGAAATCCGAATCACGGCGGGCGAATGTCGGGGGTCGATCGGCGTACATGACAGGGGCAGCGGGAAACGACATGACCAGATTGGACACCGCGATCAGTCGATTGGACAATGCGATGGTGCGCTTGGATGTCGCCGTCGCCGAGAGCGCCCACCGCGGATTCAGGGACCGCGATATCCTGGAGGGCGAGCTCTCGGTTCTGCGCAAGACCCATGTCATGTTGCAGGACGAGGCGCGCCTGGTGGCCGATCGCCTGGACGAGGTGATCGGGCGTCTGCACGACGTCACCGACGACGAGGACGAAGAAGCGTAGACGATTAGAGGAGCCAGCATGCCCACGGTCACCGTATCGCTTTCCGGTCGCAATCATGACATCGCCTGCGGTCCCGGCGAGGAAGGCCGGGTGCTGGAGATGGCGGCCAAGCTGCGCCAGCGCCTGGAGGAGGTGGGCCGGTCGGTGGGCATGGCCCAAGAGAGCTTCATCCTGGTGGTGGCGGCGCTGCTCCTGACCGACGAACTCGATCAGCGTGAGCGCGAGGTGCAGCAATTGAAGCTGCAACAGTTGGAACAGGGGCTCAATCGCGAGGCCTCGCTGGCCGAAACCATCGAGCGGCTGGCGAACCGGATCGAAACCCTTGCCCAACGTCTCGAAGCAGCCTAGATAAAGGCCGGGCGGTCTTGCTGCCGGGTGCGACAGGCCAACGTATCCCTTGGGCCTTAAATCACCTCTAGGGAGCTGTCCCTGCCGAGGCCGTGGTCTCGGACATACGGTGCCCACCTGCTGAGTGCGGGCCAAAGAGGAACATGTGCCATCGGCCCATGCGGCGCCGCCCACTAGAATACGTTTCGAACAGCTGGAATCGGCTCGGTTTGCCGCCGCCACCCGACGGATTCCCCGACAATGGAAACACCGGAGACCCGAGCGCATAAGGCGGCGTTGCGCCGTCAGGCGACGGCGTGCCGACAGGCGGCCTATCGCGCCTTTCCGGAGGCCGGGATGGCGTTGGCCCGGCATTTGCGCGATCACGTGGCGCTGCCCAAGGGCTGCGTGGTTTCCGGGTATTGGCCGCTGGAGGGCGAAATGGACGTGCGCCCAGCCCTGCACGACTTGCACATGAACGGGCATCGCATCGGCCTGCCGGTGGTGATCGCGCGGGGCCGATCATTGGTGTTCCGGGAATGGCACCCGGGGATGGAACTGGTCCGGGGCGATTTCAAGGTCGAGACGCCGCCCCCGCACGCGCCCGAGTTGGTTCCGGCGGTGCTTCTGGTGCCGATGCTGGCCTTCGATGCCGGAGGCTATCGCCTGGGGTATGGCGGTGGCTTTTATGATCGGACCCTGCGCGATCTGCGCGTGGAGGCGTCCGGGATGGCTGGGAGGGCAATCGCCATAGGGGTGGCCTATGCCGCGCAACAAGTGGCGCAGGTGCCGCGCGGACCCTATGATCAGCCGCTGGACTGGATCGTCACGGAAAAATCGGCGTTTGCCCTGGTACCCGGCGTCGCGACACTGAGTGATTCGGCAAACTGACCCCGGAAGTCGCACGCTGCCGGGTACTATCCATTTGGTAACATGTGGCCCGACTTTCGTTGAGACATCGGAGCGTATCGTGTAACACGCTTTTCCGAAAGTTGGCACGCGTGGCACCGAAGCAACACAGGATCGAGGCGAATGCGGGTGCTGTTTTGCGGCGATGTGGTCGGCCGATCCGGGCGCGACGTGGTGGTCGAGCGATTGCCGGCGCTACGCCGCGCGCTGGAAATCGAATTCGTTATCGCCAACGGCGAGAACGCGGCCGCCGGCTTCGGGATCACGCGGAAAATCTGCGACGAGCTGTTCGCCGCGGGCGTCGATTGCATCACCGGGGGCAATCATTCCTGGGACCAGAAGGAGGCGGTCGGTTTCATCGATCGCGAACCGCGCCTGCTGCGGCCGAACAATTTCCCGCCCGGCACGCCGGGACGGGGTGCCGCGATGTTTCAGACGGCGCGCGGCCGGCGGGTGGCGGTCGTCAATCTGATGGGGCGGGTTTTCATGGACCCGCTCGACGACCCGTTTCAACAGATCGAAACCCTGCTGAACCAACATCGCCTTGGCGGCACCTGCGATGTCCTGGTCCTTGATTTCCACGCCGAGGCCAGCAGCGAGAAAATGGCGATGAGCCATGTCGTCGATGGCCGCGCCAGCCTGTGCGTCGGATCCCATACCCATGTGCCGACCGCCGATCATATGATCCTGCCCAAGGGCACCGCCTATCAGACCGATGCCGGAATGTGCGGGGACTATGATTCGGTGATCGGCATGGAGAAGGGGGCGCCAATCGCACGCTTCACCCGAAAGCTGCCGACCGAGCGGTTGTCGGCGGCGCTTGGGCCGGGCACCTTGTGCGCGGTCATGGTCGAGACCGACGAGGCGACCGGTCTTGCCCGCAGGATCGAGCCCGTCCGCCTGGGCGGAAGGTTGCGCGAAACGACACCCACCGATGCTTAGAATGCGCTGGCTGCCGGTCGTTTTCTTGCCGCTGTGGATGGCAATTGCAGCACCCTCGCCGGCGACAGCCGAACCCCGCCAAGTGCTCAGCCAAAGGCAGGACGAGATCATGCGCCTGGTGGGACAGCCGGACGGCTATCTCAGCATCGAGTTGCATGATGAATTCTGGGCCGAGTTTCCCCAGGAGATCCGTGACGATGCCAGGGCGCGAATGCGCCTGACAGTGGATTTCAGTTACTTGCCGGGGGTTTACGCCAACTTCGAGCGTGAATTGTGGGAATCCGCCAAGCTATCGCTGGGGAGTGGCGAATTCCTGTCCACGCCCGGCTACGCGCCTGCCAAGGAAATATTGCTGCAATTCATTGAAATCGCGGCCTTCGATGCGCCGGCATTCATCGCGGCCGTGGAACAGGCCGACGATCTTCTGCGCGCCGCCGCCTCGGGTGCCGCCTATGCCACCGGGCATGGCACCATGCGGATCGACACGGCCTTCATCGACAATGTGCTGGCCGGGATGGACGCAGCGCGGAGCCGGCTTGGTCGGCTGCTCGACCCGGAGTATCCGAACCTGCCCCGGGAATGGAAGTATCCGGAGGGGCATTTTCGAGTCTTTTGGCCCGATCCCCTCGTTGAGAGCCGCGTTGCGATCCCCGAGGGCGGCTACGGTAGGGAAGTGGTCGTTTATGCCAACCGTTATGATCGCGACGTGTTTGTGTCGGTTCAATTCCTGTCCCTGTTCAAGGCGGAGAGCGATCCGGTTCGGGCGCTGCTCTACGGCAAGCTGGTGGCGAGCCAGATGGGATTCCCCAAGGCCGATGGCCGATCGGGCGAATGGGAGGGGCGCCCGTCGGCGCTGGTCAGCGGCCGGGCGATGCTGGATGGGAAGGAGGCGGAGTTGTCGCTGCGCCTGGTTCTGGCGCCGGAACACGAGGGTGCTTGGGTGCTGGTCTGCCTGGCCCAGGGCCAGCCGGGCTTTGCCGAAGCGCTGCGAGGCAATCTCGATCATGCGGTCCGGCCGGAATGACCGAACTCGAGCGAGCCAAGGATCAGATTGTCCGGCCCCGCGAAACAGCCAGGAATCGCGCCACTTCGGTCTGCATGACCTGGGCCCGGGAAACAATCTTGGCCGCAATCTCGTGCAGCTTGTCGGCCGATTCCGTCGTTTTTTCGGCGGCGACCGCGAGGGCGGTGTCGATACCCTCCAAGATCGCCTGATCCGCGGTCATGCAGACTGTCTTGGCCATCCTTGTGACTTCGACCTGCAGGGCCTCCAGGCCCTGATCCTCGATTTCCATGAGCGTTGCGCCCGACATTTTTCTTCCCCATCAGCAATCGCCAAGATTCGAACAGGAGTATCCCGCCAAAAACGTTAAGAATGTCTTAATGTTTCTTGTGCCAGGGGCGTAGCCGCTTTCCGCCAAGGCCTTGGCGGGGCCCGCGAAAGTGTTACAAGGGCGCCAAAATCCTGCCATATTCACGGGCTAGTTTGGCCTTCGATTCGGATGCCGCCCCGGACGATCGGCTTTTAATTTACTAATCGTGGCAATGGGTTACTTGTCTATAGGAAGGGTCCATGGCGGGTCATTCGCAATTCAAGAACATCATGTACCGAAAGGGCGCCCAGGACGCCAGGCGCGCAAAGATCTTTACCAAGATCATCCGTGAACTAACGGTGGCCGCGAAGAACGGCCTGCCGGACCCGAATGCCAATCCGCGACTGCGCGCCGCGATCCAGGCTGCGCGCGAGGCCAACATGCCCAAGGATACGGTGGACCGGGCGATCAAGCGGGCGGTTGGGGGAGAGGATGGCGCCGTGTACGAGGAAGTTCGATACGAAGGCTATGGGCCGGGTGGGGCCGCTATCATCGTCGAGGCCCTGACCGACAACCGCAACCGAACGGCCTCCGAGATCCGCGCGGCCTTCGCCAAGGCGGGCGGCAATTTGGGCGAGACCAATTCCGTCGCCTTCATGTTCGTGCGCAAGGGTGTGATCCTGTATCCGACCAAGTCCGGCACCGCCGATCAGGTTTTCGAGGCGGCGCTGGAGGCCGGCGCCGAAAATGTCGAGAGCGGTTCCGAGGGCCATGAGATCGCCTGCGGGGCCGAGGATCTTTCCGTTGTTCGCGATGCGCTGGAGGTGCGCTTCGGTCCGGCACGCGAGGCCCGGCTGCAATGGCGCCCGCTCAATAGCGTGCGGGTGGATGGGGTGGCGGCGGATTCGCTGTTGAAACTGGTCGATACGCTCGAGGACAACGATGACGTGCAGAATGTCATCTCGAATTTTGACCTGCCCGAGGAGATACTGGCGCGCCTGACCGCGTAGTTCGCGCCGTCACGAGACTGGATGATTTGTGTCAATTGACACCACCAGTACCTGCCGGCGGGTACGACCATCGCGCTACATACGCCAACTTTCGCGGAAGCATAGGTGCGTTTCCAGGATCATGCGTTTTCGAATGTTGGCGCTAGTGTTTTGGTTCCAACGCTTGATTCCCGATCTTCCCGTTGGAACCACAACACTAGCCAGTAATCGGTTTGGACAAGAAACGGACGCGCGATCGACATGCGGTTATTGGGCTTGGACCCTGGATTGCAGCACACGGGCTGGGGCGTCATCGACGCCAACGGCTCGCATCTGTCGTTCGTTGCGGGTGGCGCCATTCATACGACCCCGGCGAGCGCGCTGGCCGATAGGCTGGTCGAGATTCATGACGGATTGCGGGAAGTCATCGATCGGTGGCAGCCGTTGGAAGCGGCGGTCGAGGAGAGCTTCGTGAACAAGAATCCGACCACGACCCTGAAACTTGGCCTGGCCCGGGGCGTGGTGCTGCTGACCCCGGCGCTTTTCGGCCTCAAGGTCTGGGAATATCCGGCCAACCTGGTGAAAAAATCGGTGGTCGGCGCCGGCCATGCGACCAAGGAACAAGTGCAGATGATGGTCCGGGTGTTGCTGCCGGCGTCGGGCGCCGATTCACCGGACGCGGCCGATGCGCTGGCGGTCGCCATCTGCCACGCGCACCATCGTGCCACGCTGACACGTTGGGGCGCCGGACAATCGAGCGAGGCGCCTAGTGCCAACTTTCGAAAATGAGTGATCCATGAACTCCCACCATCGTGCCACGAAAGTTGGCACATTAAACTTCGTGATAGTACCCGCCGGCGTGCATTGGCGGAGTCAAGTTCCTGAATCACCCAATTGCGACGGCGGGTACTAGGTGATCGGCAAGTTGACCGGAATTGTCGATGGAATGGCGGCGGATCACGCCCTGATCGACGTCAACGGAGTGGGCTATGTCGTGCATGCCTCCAGCCGCACCTTGGCGCGGGTCGGACCCATTGGTACGCCGGTCCGGCTGTTGGTCGAAACCCAGGTGCGCGAGGATGCGATCACGCTATTCGGGTTCTGGGATCATGGCGAGCGCGATTGGTTTGGCCTGCTGACCACGGTGCAGGGGGTGGGGGCCAAGGTGGCGCTGTCGATTCAGGGCGTCTTGTCGCCCGAAGAACTGACCATGGCGGTCGCCGCCCAGGACAAGAATGCGTTGACGCGGGCAAGCGGCGTCGGTCCCAAGCTGGGCGCGCGGATCGTGGCCGAGCTCAAGGACAAGGTCGGCGGCATGGCACTTGGGATTGGTGCTGGCTCGGACAAGGAATCCGGTGCGCCGCGACCGCCCGACGGCCCGCAGGGACCGATGGAGGACGCGATTTCCGCCCTGGTCAATCTCGGCTATCGGCGCGTGGAGGCCTTCGCGGCGATCACCAAGGCGGGACACGAGGCCAAGGGCACAATCTCGCTCGATCAGTTGATCCGGGCCGGCCTCAAGGAACTTAGCCAGTGAAGGCGGGCGAGAGGATCGAAAACGGCGCCGGAGTTGACCGGCTGACCGGCCCGGCGGCGCGGCCCGAGGATGCGAGCGAGACATCGCTGCGGCCGGCCTCGCTTGACGAATTCATCGGGCAAGAAAAATTGCGGCAGAATCTTGCGGTGTTCATCGCGGCGGCGAAGGCCCGCCTGGAGGCGCTGGATCACGTGCTCTTTCATGGACCGCCGGGGCTGGGCAAGACCACGCTCGCCCAGATCGTCGCGCGCGAGTTGGGGGTTGGCTTCCGGGCCACCTCGGGGCCGGTCATCGTGCGCGCGGGCGATCTGGCGGCCCTTCTCACCAACTTGCAGCCCAGGGATGTGCTGTTCATCGACGAGATCCATCGCCTGTCGCCGGCGGTCGAGGAAATTCTTTATCCGGCGATGGAGGATTTCCACCTCGATCTCATCATCGGCGAAGGGCCGGCGGCAAGAACCGTGCGCATCGATATCCCGCGCTTCACCTTGGTCGGTGCGACCACCAGGCTTGGCCTGGTCACCAATCCGTTGCGCGAGCGCTTCGGCATTCCGCTGCGCCTCAATTTCTATCAGCCGGCGGAACTGGAACAGATCGTGCGGCGCGGGGCCCGGGTGATCGGGCTCAGACTGGACGACAGCGGCGCCGCCGAGATCGCAAGACGGTCGCGAGGCACGCCCCGGGTCGCCGGCAGGTTGCTGCGACGGGTGCGCGATTTCGCCAGCGTCGCCGGTTTGAACGCGGTCGATCGCCAGGCAGCCGACCGGGCGCTCGATCGCCTGGAAGTGGATCTGCTGGGACTCGACCAGATGGATCGGCGCTATCTGTCCTGCATCGCCGAGAATTACGGTGGCGGTCCGGTCGGCGTGGAGACCCTGGCGGCGGCACTGGCCGAGGAGCGCGACACCATAGAGGACGCGATCGAACCATTCCTGATCCAGCAGGGATTGCTCCAGCGTACGTCGCGCGGGCGGATGCTGACCGAGAACGGCTATCGGCATCTGGGGCTGACCCCAGTGCCAATGGCGGCCCAGCTTGATCTGCTGGCGCGGGCCGATGCGACAGGGGAACCGGATGGGACGTGACTGGTCGCCGCCGCAAGGCGCTCGCGTGCACCGGGTGCCCTATCGGGTTTACCTCGAGGACACCGATGCCGGTGGTATCGTGTATTACGCCAATCACCTGAGATTCGCCGAGCGCGGCCGGACCGAAATGCTGCGCGCGGCCGGAATCTCGCACGCCGCGATGATGCGCGAGGAAGGTTTGGCACTCGCTGTCAGGCACTGCACCATCGACTTCCTGCGCCCAGCGCGCCTCGACGACGAAATCGTGGTTGAGACCGCGATCGCCGCGATGGCCGGCGCCACGCTTGCACTGAAGCAATTGCTGCGACGGGGCGGCGACGAATTGTCGCGGCTCGACGTCAAGATTGCCTGCGTCGGGCGAGACGGCAAGGCGCGGCGCATGCCCGTGAATTTGCGCGAGGCAATCAGGGATTTCAACGCAACCATCGGGATCAAGTGAGAGCGTATCATGGAAGAACAAGCACCAGGCGCCATTCCGCTCGAACCGGTCGCCGGCGGCCAAGCCCTGGAAGGCATCGCCGGGGCCGCCGCGACGAGCGGACCGGGGCTCGGCCAGGCGGCGTATGATCTTTCGGTCTGGGGCCTGTTCCTGCAAGCCGATTGGATCGTCAAGGGCGTGATGATCCTGTTGATCCTGGCCTCGATCTGGAGCTGGGCGATCATCTTCGAGAAGTTGGTCCGCATACGCCGGTTGCGCTCGCAGGCGCGCCAGTTCGAGGAAGCGTTTTGGTCGGGTGGCTCGCTCGAGGAATTGTTCGACCGCATTTCGATGCGTCCGCCCGATCCGATGTCCTCGATATTCGTGGCGGCGATGCGCGAGTGGCGCCGCTCCGCCTCCAAGGGGCTGCTCTCGACCGACACGCTCCGGGAAAACCTGCGCGAACGCATCGAGCGGGTGATGAACATCACGCTGGGGCGCGAAATCGACCAGCTCGACCGCTACATGACCTTTCTTGCCTCGGTCGGGTCGGCGGCACCCTTCGTCGGGCTGTTCGGCACGGTCTGGGGCATCATGAACAGCTTCGCGGCGATCGCCGGCTCGAAGAACACCAGCCTGGCGGTGGTCGCCCCCGGGATCGCCGAAGCGTTGTTCGCGACCGCGCTGGGCCTGGTGGCGGCGATCCCGGCGGTGCTTGCCTACAACAAGCTCAACAGCGACATCTCGCGCTATTCCAACCGGCTGGAGGCCTTCGCCGGCGAATTCGGCGCCATCCTGTCGCGCCAGCTCGAGGAGAAACGCTGAAATGGCGATCAAACTGGGAGCGGGCGGGCTCGGCGTGCATCACCGCCGGCGGGCGACGCCAATGTCGGAAATCAACGTCACACCGATGGTGGACGTCATGCTGGTGCTCATGGTGATCTTCATGATCACGGCACCGCTGCTGACGGTGGGCGTGCCGGTCGATCTGCCCAAAACCAAGGCCGAGGCGATGCAGGACCCCGAGGAGCCACTGGTGGTCTCGATCAACGCCGAGGGCAAGATATACCTCCAGGACACCGAACTGGCGATGGAGGCGCTGGCGCCCCGGCTGATCGCGGTGTCGAACGCCAATCCCGAGGTCAAGATTTTCGTCCGCGCCGATCAGGCGATCGATTACGGCACCGTTCTCACCGTGATGGGGGAATTGACCTCGGCCGGATTCACGCATCTGGCGTTGATCTCGGACAGCGCGGGGCCGATCAAACCGGCCAAAAAACTGCAATCGCAATAGGCTTTGGGCACAATCGTGTTTCGTTCCGATCAACAGGATAGCGGCGACATCTCGCAGCGGGGCGGGTCGATGATCGGCGGCCTGCTGATCTCGACCGCGCTCCACTTGGTGGTCTTGAGCCTGGTCGTGCTTGGTCTGCCGATTTTCTGGGAGCCCGAGGTGCTGCCGGAGGCCATCGGCGTCGAACTCGCGCAGCTGTCGGACATCACGGCCGCACCCAAGGTCGACAAGGCGGGAAAACCCGAAAAGAAGCCCGAGCCGGAGAAAAAGCCGCTTCCGGCCAAGGAGGAACCCAAGAAGGAGCCGGCGCCGACCAAGCCCAATCCGCCGGCCCCCGCCGCCCCGCCGCCACCCGAGCCGGAACCGGTTCCGCTTCCCGGGAAGAAGGTCGAGGAGAAGAAGCCGGAAGTGAAAAAACCGGATCCGCCAAAGGAACCGCCGAAAGAAGAGGAAAAGAAAAAGAAGGAGGAAAAGAAGAAGGACGAAAAGAAGCCGTCAGAGGAGGATCTGGACCAGCTCCTCAAGAACGTACTTCAGGAGAAGGCGGCTCCGGAAACACCGGAAAAGCCCAAGAAAAAGGCAGAACCGCCGCCCACGCCGGAATCGACCGGACCGCAGACCGCCAATATCTCGGAGATTCCGATGACTGCCTCGGAGGAGGACGGCATCCGCGCCCAGATCGAGAAGAACTGGAATCTGGGCAGCGTCTTGGGATCGCCCAATCTGGCCGGCATGGTGATCGAACTCAGAATCGAAGTGCAGCCCGACGGCACGGTGACCAAGGTGACGCTGCTCAACAACAAGTCGGGCGATTCATTCTTCCGGGCGGCCGCCGAGAGCGCCCGGCGCGCGGTGATGATCGCGAGCCCTCTCAAGCTGCCGGCGGACAAGCATTGGCCAACGATGCGGCTGCGATTCTTCCCAGATCAGGTGGTACAATGACGCGAATGTTACACAAGGCCCCAATAGGCAAGACTCGATGTTATTTGTATAAGTTTCAGCCCTGGGCGGGCGCGAATCGCGACGCGTCAGGGGAAAAGGAGCCCATGATCAGGCGATTGGGCGCAAAGGTTTGGCGTGCGTTGGCGGTGTTGCTTGTGTCCTGGTCGCTGGCTGGCAATGCCTGGGCCGAGCCGGTGATCGATATCACCAAGGGCACAGTCCAGCCGATGCCGATCGCGATCCCGGTTTTCCCGGGGTCGGACGCCCAGATGGGGGCCGAAATCGCGCGCGTGGTCTCGGCGGATCTGGAGCGCTCCGGGTTGTTCGTGCCGATCGACCCGGCGGCCTTCATCCAGCAGGATGTTTCGGCCGACTCGCTGCCGCGCTTTGGCGATTGGCGGACGCTGAACGGGCAGGCCCTGGTGGCGGGCTCGGTGAAGGCGGGGGGCGGCAATCTATCGGTCGAATTCCGGCTCTGGGACGTGTTTGGCGAAGCCCAGATGTTCGGCCAGAGCTATTCCTTCGCGCCCAAGAACTGGCGCCGCGTCGCCCACATCATTGCCGACGACATCTACAAGCGCATCACCGGCGAGGATGGCTATTTCGACACAAGGATCGTCTATATCGCCGAAAGCGGACCCAAGGAGGGCCGGGCCAAGCAACTGGCGATCATGGATCAGGATGGCGAGAACCATCAGTTCCTAACCGACGGCGCCGTGCTGGTCCTGACCCCGCGATTTTCGCCGGCGGCCCAAGACATCACCTACATGTCCTATTACGCCAATAGGCCCAGGGTCTATCTGTTCAACATCACCACCGGCCAGCAGGAAGTCCTGGGCGATTTCCCCGGAATGACCTTCGCGCCGCGCTTTTCGCCGGATGGGACCAAGGTGATCATGAGCCTGGCCCAGGGCGGCAACACCGACATTTACGAAATGGACACCCGAACCCGGAAATCGCGCCGGATCACCAACCATCCTTCGATCGACACTTCGCCTTGCTACTCGCCCGACGGGTCGAAGATCGTGTTCAATTCGGACCGTGGGGGCGAGCAGCAGCTTTACATCATGAATCGTGACGGCGGCGGGGTTGCTCGCCTCAGCAAGGGGCAAGGCCGCTACGCCACGCCCGTGTGGTCCCCACGCGGCGACCTGATCGCCTTTACGCGGATGTATCAGGGGATCTTCTACATCGGGGTCATGAATCCGGATGGATCACGCGAACGGATGTTGACCCAAGGCTGGCTGGTGGAGGGGCCGACTTGGGCGCCGAACGGCAGGGTCTTGGCCTATTACGCGCAAGATCAGCGCGGTCGTGCGCAGCTTCGTTCGATCGATCTGACCGGATACAACGAGCGCAATCTGAAAACACCGATGGATGGCTCCGATCCGGCGTGGTCACCCTTGCTCAGCAAACAATGATGCCTTATGTTCCGCGCCGATTTTCCGAGTTCGGGCGATACGCCACCGGGCGGCGATCGGCGCGGAATTCCCAGACAAGCCGGTTTCTTTGCGCTAGGTCCTTGGACCCGGACGAGGTGCCAGGGCTTGGCTTCCCGACCAACGACAGGACAAGAATTGAGAGGATAAGATGCGACTAAAAATGATCTCCGCCCTGGCTGCGACCCTGCTTCTGGCTGCCTGTGCATCCGACGAGGAAGTGGTCGAAAGCGCCGCCGCCACCGACGGGACCACCAGCACCGACACCGTGACCGAGGGCACGGTCGAACCCGGCACCATCCAGGATTTCGTCCAAAACGTGGGTGATCGGGTGTTCTTCGATCTCGACCGCTACGACCTCAGTGGCGAGGCGCAAGCGCAGTTGCAGCGCCAGGGCGCCTGGTTGGGGCAGTATCCGGCCGTCACCGTGACCATCGAAGGCCACGCCGACGAGCGCGGGACCCGGGAATACAATTTGGCACTGGGCGAGCGGCGGGCCAATTCGGTCGCCAATTACCTGGTCGCGCTTGGCGTCGAGAAGGGCCGCCTTTCGGTCATCTCCTATGGCAAGGAGCGTCCGGAATGCGCCGAGTCGAACGAAGCCTGTTGGGCGCAGAACCGCCGGGGCATGACCGCGATCAACCAATAGCCGATTTCGGCGCGGCCGCAGGGCCGCGCCGAATCGATAGGGTATTGGGCGACTTGGGCAATGTGGTCCGGGATGTCCGGGCCGTCCGGGGCTGGGTGTGATCGCTGGATTGGGGGGTCGGCCGCCTTGCTTGCGCCGGCCAGCCTCTGGCATCCTTTTGAGTGATCATCTTTTCGCCGCAAACAGGCGGGAATATCACGGCGACACCGATTTCGCCGGGTCATTGATCCGCCCGGGAACCGAGGAAGGCCGATGCTTGATGAAACGCGCTTCTTGACCCCGCCAAGATGGCGACTGGCCGTGTTGGCGTTGTGCTTTGCCGCGGTCGCATTTTTTCCCTTTGCGGCCGGCGCCGACGACATCGATGACCTGAGGCGCGAGGTCGAGGAATTGAAGCAGCAGGTCCTTTTTCTTCAGAACCAAATGCCGATCGGTGGCGCCGGCGCCTCGGGCGCGGGGGGCAACTTGGCTGCCCAGCAGGAGGTCCGCCGGCAGGAAATGGAGCGGCAGATCGCGGAGTTGACCGGTCAAATCGAAAGGGTGGAGATCAAGCTCAACGATCTGGCGGCACAGGTCGAGCGCATGCAAAAGGACGTCGAGTACCGGATGAGCGTGATCGAGGGTGGCGGGACGTCGATGGCGGCAGGTGCCGCGGGCACCATGCCGCCGGTGTCGGAGCCGGAAACGGCAGGTGTGTTTGCCGAGGCCGGGGCGCCGACCGATCTATCCGCCGACACGGGCCAGGCAGCACCTGCATCCGCACCGATTTCGCCGCCGACCCAATCGGGTGCCAGCGCGCCCCAATCGGCGGTGATCGTGCCGCCAAGCCAGCCCGGGGTTTTGGGAACTCTGACCGCCGAACAGGCAGCCAATTTGCCCCAGGCGCCGCCCGGTGCCGCGGAGGAGGCGGCCGCTACCGCCGCCGCGACCGTGCCAGCGCCATCGGCGTTGGCGACCGAACCGCCCAAATCGAGGGCACCCGTCGCGCCAATTTCGTTGCCTGGGACCACACCCCGAGAAAAATACGACTTTGCAACGGGGTTGCTTCAGCAAGGCAATTACGACATGGCCGAGGCGGCGCTGAAGACCTTTGTGATTCAATATCCCGGCGATGCCTTGGCCGGGAACGCGCAATATTGGCTGGGCGAGACCTTTTACGTTCGCAACGATTTCCGCAGCGCCGCCGTGGCTTTCGCGGAAGGCTACCAGAAGTATCCGCAGAACCAGAAGGCGCCCGATAATTTGCTCAAACTGGCGATGTCGCTGGGACAGCAGGGCCAGACCCAGAATGCCTGCGTGGCGCTGCGGCAATTGAAAAAGAGATTTCCCGATGCGCCGGCCAATATTAAGGACCGAGCCCAGCGCGCCGGAGAGCGTTTTTCCTGCAATTGACTTGAATAGTGTCGGCCCCCGCCGCCGATCGCGAAAGAGATCTACCGTCACGCTTTTCGGCGGCGATGGACCATCTCGGCCCCTTCGAGCGCCCACCAAGACTCGCGGCGGCGGTCTCCGGGGGATCGGACAGCACGGCGCTCGCCTGGCTCCTGGTCGATTGGATCGGTGCCAAAGGCGGGCAACTGACGATCCTGACAATTAATCACGGATTGCGACCGGAGGCTGCGGCGGATTGCGCCTTTGTGGCCCAGACCTTCGCGTCCAGAGCCGGTGTTAGCGTGGAAACCTTGTGCTGGATCGGGGCCCGGCCCGCGACCGGCATTCAGGCGGCCGCGCGCGGGGCGCGCTACCGGTTGCTTGCCGATCGCTGCCGCGAACTTGGCATCATCCATCTATTCACTGGGCATACGCTGGACGACCAGGCAGAGACCTTGGCGATGCGCGAGGCCCATGCCAGTACCCCAATCGGCCTTGCCGCCATGGCCGTCTGCCGGCCGCTCGCAGGCACTCGGTTGCTGCGACCGCTCCTGGGAGCCAGGCGGGCCAATCTCTCTGACTGGCTGGGCCATTCAGGCCGGGCGTGGCGCGAGGACCCGAGCAATCTCGCCCCGCGCTTCGAGCGGGTTCGACATCGGCTGGCGATCACACCCGCTGGCAGCGCGGAGGCATTGGCGGCGCGTGCCGCGGAATTCGGGCGCCGGCGCGACCGGCTGGAGCGCGAAGCGGCAATGTTGCTGGCGTCCTCTACCCGGTTCGATCCGGCCGGCTATGCGGAAATTGACGCACGGCCTTGGGGGGGACTTGCGCCCGAATTAACGCTGCTGGCGCTCGCCGGGGTATTGCGCTTGGTTGGCGGGGGTCTATATCCGCCCAATCCCAAGGCCTTGGACCGGATTGCGCCCTTGTTGGCCGGGAAAGCACCAGGCCGTACCCTAGGCGGATGCGTGGTTTTCCGCCGCCGCGATCACATTCTCGTTTGCCGGGAGGCTGGCGGCGCCAAAGGAATTGTCGAGGGCAGGGGGGATTGGTCGGGTGACTGGGACGGCAGATTTGTGATGTGGGTCAAGGGCGTGGCCGGCGATTGGCGAGTCCGGGCGTTGGGCGAGGATGGCCTGGAACAGCTCTCGCGGCGCCACGGCATGGGTTTCAAACGACATGTCCTGCCGCTGCCGGCGCGGCGCGCCTTGCCCGCCTTATGGCGAGCTGGAGAGGTGATCGCGGTACCCCATCTAGGCTGGGGCAAGGGCCTCGAATCCCGGTTCTGGCCCGCTCAGGGCGCGACCAGTTGCGGGTTTGTGGTTGTAGATGCCCGGACGAGGACTATCTAGTATAATGAGGATCGTACCAGGACATTTGCGATCCCTTAACCCGAAGCGGCGAACATGCGGGTGGGGAGAGCCATCGGGAAGCGAGGCAAGGAAGTGAATTTCGGCAAGAACCTTTGGATTTGGGCGGCGATCATCCTGTTGCTCTTCCTGTTGTTCAACATGTTCCAGCAAAGTTCGAGCACGAGCGGCGCCCAGCAGCTTTCCTATAGCGAGTTCCTGGGCAAGGTCGACGCCGGCGAAATTGACAGCGTCACCATTCGCGGACCCGAGATCACCGGCAATTTGAAGTACGGCGGCGGGTTCTCGACCTATTCGCCGAACGATCCCAAGCTGATCGAGACTTTGGGCGCCAAGGGCGTGGCGATCACCGCCGGGCCGGAGGACCAGGGCAATCCCCTGATTTATTTCCTGGTTCAATGGGGGCCGCTGCTGCTGATCGCGGCGTTTTGGTTCTTCATGATTCGACAGATGCAGTCCAATGGCGGCAAGGCCATGGGCTTCGGCAAGTCGAGGGCAAGGCTGCTGACGGAGCGCCACGGGCGCGTCACGTTCGAGGACGTGGCCGGGATCGAGGAGGCAAAGAGCGAACTGGAGGAGATAGTCGAGTTCTTGCGCGACCCGCAGAAGTTCCAGCGGTTGGGCGGGAAAATCCCCAAGGGCTGCCTGCTGGTCGGACCCCCCGGCACCGGCAAGACGCTGCTGGCCCGCGCCATCGCCGGCGAGGCCAATGTGCCGTTCTTCACCATCTCCGGATCGGATTTCGTCGAGATGTTCGTCGGCGTGGGCGCCAGCCGTGTGCGCGACATGTTCGAGCAAGGCAAGAAGAACGCGCCCTGCATCATTTTCATCGACGAGATCGACGCCGTTGGGCGGCACCGGGGTGCGGGCCTTGGCGGGGGCAATGACGAGCGCGAGCAGACGCTCAATCAGTTACTGGTCGAGATGGATGGATTCGAAACCAACGAGGGCGTGATCCTGATCGCCGCCACCAACCGGCCGGACGTGCTGGATCCGGCGCTGTTGCGCCCGGGCCGTTTCGACCGCCAGATCGTGGTACCCAATCCCGACATCAACGGTCGCGAACAGATCCTGAAAGTGCACATGCGCAAGGTGCCGCTCGCACCCGATGTCGAGGCGCGGGTGATCGCGCGCGGCACCCCGGGATTCTCCGGCGCCGATCTCGCCAATCTGGTCAACGAGGCGGCGCTGATGGCGGCCCGAACCGGCAAGCGATTCGTGACCATGTTCGATTTCGAGCAGGCCAAGGACAAGGTCATGATGGGCGCGGAACGCCGCTCCATGGTCATGAACGAAGAAGAAAAGGAAATGACCGCCGTGCACGAGGCCGGTCATGCCATCGTCAACATTCGCATGCCTGGCGGCGATCCCTTGCACAAGGTGACGATCATTCCGCGCGGCCGCGCGCTTGGCGTCACCTGGGCGCTGCCGGAGCGCGACCGGCTGTCCATCAGCAAGCAGTTCCTGCAGGCCAAGATCGCGATGTGCTTCGGCGGGCGGGTGGCGGAACAACTGACCTATGGCGATCAGCACCTGAATTCCGGCGCCGCCAACGACATCATGCAGGCGACCAAGATGGCGCGGGCCATGGTCATGGAGTTCGGCATGAGCGACAAGCTGGGGCCGCTGCGCCTGAACGAAAACGAAGAAGAGGTTTTCCTCGGCCATTCGGTGACCCAGCGCAAGAACATCTCCGAAGCGACCGCGACGACGATCGATGCCGAAGTGCGGCGCATCGTCGATGAGGGCGAGGCCAATGCGCGCCGCATTCTCACCGAAAGCGCGGAAGACCTGAAAACCCTGTCCAAGGGGCTGCTGGAATACGAAACCCTGAATGCCGAGGAAGTGCGGGCATTGCTGGCCGGCGAGCCCATCCGCCAGGGCGGCGAGACCGCGGGTTCGACCAAGCCCCGATCCTCCGTCCCTGCCAGTGGTGCTACCCCGAAACCGGCTGCCAGCGGCGGGTTGGAGCCGCGACCCCAGCCGGGGTCCTGAACTGCCCTCATGACAGAGGGCCGGCCTCGCCCGAGGCCCAGGCCCCTCCGCCCTGGTACCCGTCGTCGCTGATGGGTTGTCCGAGCGGCCCAGGCCCCACCCTTGCACGCCGGCGTTACATTCATCTTGTAGTATGTGCCAACTTTCCTGGCGGCATCGGTGGGTCTCATGGATAACGCGTCTTCGAAAGTTGGCACGATGCGGGGCTTTTGCGTTGATCCAGACGATCCCGAGCGCCGCGTCTATCTGATTCCGCGCGGTTTGACCGACGGCGCCTCGGCCGGGCGCGCGGTCGCATCCGGCTTGGCCATGCCACTGGCCGGCGGAGCGATCGCCTTCGGCCATGTCGATCTCGTTCGACGCCGGAAGGGCGAAGCGGGTGAACGCCAAGCGATGCGTCTTTCCGATCTGCCCTCCTGGACGCAAACGATTCTGGAGGGCTTGACCGCGCCGCGCGCCGATTTCGCCGGGATCGCCCTCGACCGTCCCAGGATCATGGGCGTCATCAATGTGACGCCGGACAGTTTCTCGGACGGCGGGGATCTGTTCGGCGCCGAGGCGGCCGTCGCGCGGGGTCTGGAGATGCTGGCGGCCGGCGCGGACCTTCTGGACGTGGGTGGCGAATCCACGCGCCCCGGCTCGGCGCCGATCGGGGTGGAGGAAGAGTTGCGCCGAATCCTGCCGGTGATCGAGGCGCTGGCGGAAGTGGGCGCGGTGGTTTCGATCGATACAAGGTGGGCCTCGGTGATGCGCCGCGCGATCGGTGCCGGCGCGCGGATCATCAACGATGTGACCGCGCTGACCGGCGACCCGGAATCAGAACATATCGCGGCCGCGAGCGGAGCGGCGATCATCCTCATGCATATGCAGGGCGACCCCTCGACCATGCAGAAGGACCCGCGTTACGCCGACGCGACCTGTGATCTCCTGGATTTCTTCGCGGCGCGATTGGAGCGGCTGGCGGAACTCGGCGTGGCGCTGTCCAGCGTCGCCATCGATCCCGGCATCGGCTTCGGCAAGCGCGACCCGCACAATCTCCTGCTGTTGGATGAACTCGCGGCCTTCCAGGCGTTCGGTTGCGCGGTGCTCTTGGGTGCTTCGCGAAAAAACTTCATTGCCCGCCTGTCCAAGGGCGAGCCGCCGAAAGCACGCCTCGCCGGGACGCTGGCCGCCGACCAGTGCGGACTCGATCGCGGAATCCAATTGATCCGCGTCCACGACGTGGCCGAGGCCGCGCAGGCCCGCGCCGTGTGGCAGGCCATCGTCGAGGGCGCGCCGCCGCCTAGCTAAAGGCCTGGATCCCGGTCTGGGCGCGTCCCAGGATCAGGGCATGGATATCGTGGGTGCCCTCGTAGGTGTTGACCGCCTCCAGATTCATGACATGCCGGATGACATGATATTCGTCGGCGACACCATTGCCGCCGTGCATGTCGCGAGCCACGCGCGCGATGTCCAGCGACTTGCCGCAGGAATTGCGCTTCAGCATGGAGATCATCTCCGGCGCCGCGCGGCCCTCGTCCTTGAGCCTTCCAAGGCGCAGGCAGGCCTGCACGCCAAGCGTGATCTCGGTCTGCATGTCGGCGAGCTTCTTTTGGATCAACTGGTTGGCGGCCAAAGGCCGCCCGAATTGCTTGCGCTCCAAGGTATAGCGCCGCGCCGCGTGCCAGCAGAATTCGGCCGCCCCGAGGGCGCCCCACGAAATGCCATAACGGGCATTGTTGAGGCAGCCGAATGGGCCCTTGAGACCGCTGACATTGGGCAGCAGATTGGCTTCGGGCACCTTCACGTCTTCCATCACGATCTCACCGGTGATCGACGCGCGGAGCGAGAACTTGCCCTCGATTTTCGGAGTCGAGAGGCCCTTCATGCCGCGTTCCAGGATGAAGCCGCGAATCACGTCATCCTCGGTCTTGGCCCAGACAATACAGATATCGGCGATGGGCGAATTGGTGATCCACATTTTGGCGCCCTTGAGGAGATAGCCCCCCTCGACCTTGCGCGCGCGCGTCTGCATGCCGCCAGGATCGGAGCCGTAATCGGGCTCGGTCAGCCCGAAGCACCCTACGATCTCGCCCTGGGCCAGGCGCGGCAGATACTTCTGGCGCTGCTCTTCGGTGCCATAGGCGTGAATCGGGTGCATGACCAGCGAGGATTGCACCGACATCGCGGAGCGGTAGCCGGAATCGACGCGCTCGACCTCGCGCGCGATCAAGCCATAGGAGACATAATTCGTGCCGGCGCAGCCATAGCCCTCGATGGTCGAGCCGAGCAGGCCGAGTTCTCCGAACTCGTTCATGATCTCGCGGTCGAAGCGCTCGTGCCGATTGGCTTCGAGTACGCGAGGCATCAACTTGTCCTGGGCGTAGCCGCGGGCGGTATCGCGCACGAGCCGCTCCTCCTCGGTCAATTGATCCTCGAGAAGCAGGGGGTCTTCCCACTGGAAATCGGGTTTGGCGCTCATGGAGATTCCTTTTCTGGCGCTGTGGTTCCGCCGCTTGATTCCCAGTCCTTGGGGTGGAACCACAACACTTCTCATCGAGTTTGCTCATGTCCCGGGCCGAATGTTCGGAAATAATCCGTCGGTTTTGGAACACGAGCGGGCCACGGCCACTACCCGCGGCTTTAGTCAAATCCGCGTGGCATATAACATGGGAGGGGGCAACCTAGGCAGGGGGAAGGAGGCATGGGCCCATGAGCGGAACGGATGGCGGGTCGGATCAGGATTACATCATCGAGTTCACGCAGATCGGCGGGTCGGTGAAGGTGACGGCCATGGATCCGGCCACGCTTGTCGAGGCCAGCATCATCGGCCCGGCCAACGTCGATCAATCGCTGTTGACACGCCAAGCGGTCCGGAAGTTGCGCTATGTCTTGAAAAAGAGGGCGTCGATGGGGCCGGGAGCGAGCGATGAATAGCGCTCAGATTTCATGCCAGGAAAACCAACTCATCTCCATGATATTCCAGTCGTATTCCGGCTAGGACAGGGTCGGGTTCGGGCGACAAAACCCTTGCAATGACGCTACCGTTGGTCCAAAGTTCCCGCGATCGGCACGACCGCGACAGTCAAGAACGGACGGCCTATCCAGGGGTGACATTGACGGCGAGTACCAATTCCAGCGCTTTCACCGATCGCGTGTTGGATCGCCTTTGGGCGGCCCGTGATGAGTTGGCGCGTGTCAAATTGGCGCACGGTCCGAGGGGGGCGGGATGGAGTTTTTTGTCCAGCAACTGATCATTGGCCTGACCCTGGGGTCGATCTATGGTCTGATCGCCATCGGCTACACCATGGTCTATGGCATCATCGGCATGATTAATTTCGCCCATGGTGACGTCTACATGGTTGGCGCCTTCCAGGCGATGATCATGCTGCTGATCTGCGGCGCGCTCGGCATCACCTGGGTGCCCCTGCAACTGGCGATGATGCTGGTGGTGGCGGTAGCCTTGACCGCCGCCTATGGTTGGACGGTGGAACGGGTCGCCTATCGTCCGCTGCGCGGCTCCTCGCGCCTGGCCCCGCTCATCACCGCGATCGGCATGTCGATCATCCTGCAGAACTTCGTTCAGATAGCGCAGGGGCCAAGGCCCAAGCCGGTCGAAGCGGTGATCCGGGGGGGGTTCAAATTGATGGAGCGCGCGGACGGCTTTGTCGTCCAGCTCAGCTACTTGCAGATCGTGATCGGGCTGCTGACCGTCTTGCTGATGATTGGGTTTGCTTATGTCGTCGCCAAGACACCCCTGGGCCGCGCCCAGCGGGCCTGCGAGCAGGACATGAAAATGGCGACACTCCTTGGCGTCAATGTCGATCGCACAATCTCCCTCACCTTCGTGATCGGCGCCAGCCTGGCGGCGGTGGCTGGAATGATGGTGACACTCTATTGGGGCAAGAATGATTTTTTCATGGGGTTCGTGGTTGGGATCAAGGCCTTCACGGCGGCGGTGCTGGGTGGCATTGGATCGCTGCCGGGCGCGATGCTGGGCGGCATCCTGATCGGAATCATCGAGGCCATGTGGTCCAGCTATTTCACGGCGGAATACAAGGACGTCGCGGCCTTCAGTATCCTGGTTCTGGTGCTGATCTTGCGGCCGACCGGACTATTGGGTCGGCCAGAAATCGAGAAGGTATGACGCGGCAATGACCGGGATCGTGGAATCGCTTTCCATCAAGGCCACCGACCGGCCGCTGGTCCAGGCCGCGAAGGAGGCATTGGCGACCGCCTTCGTTGTTTTCATGCTGGCGATCCTGATGGTCGGCTTCAAGACCGAGACCAATCAAGGCCAACCGCTGACCTTCGTCACCCGATTTGGCGACGTCGGCTGGGCAGTGCTGCTGGTGCCTATCGGGCGCTTCGTGCTCGCCTTGAACCGGAGCGGCATTTCGAGACCGGCGCTGTTCGGCGGGCTCGCGGGGTTCCTTTATCTGTTCGGCGGCGCCGTCTATGTCCTGGCCACCGGCGCCATTGGAACCAGCAGCGATACTTCCGGCGCGGTGGTGAGCACAATCCAGGGCGGATTGCCGTTTCCGTTCGCCGATCCCATCGTCAATGCCATCATGGGCCTGGGCGCGCTCTATGTCGCGGCGACGGCCATTATGAGTCGGCGCGCGCTGGCCCGGGACCAGAAATCGTTGGAGGAACGCGAGGCGCGGGAGGAACGACGCTCGAACCGGGCGCGTCGCGCCTCGGCGACGTTGGGTCCGATCATGGTGCTGATCGCGGTCGCCTTGCCGTTCACGCCCTGGGCCGACCGGTCGCTGGTCGAGAGCCTGACCCTGATCCTGACCTATGTGATGCTGGGCTGGGGTCTCAATATCGTGGTTGGATTGGCGGGGCTTCTCGACCTCGGCTATGTCGCGTTCTACGCGGTCGGGGCCTATTCCTACGCCAAGCTGTCGCTGGGCTTCGATCTCGGTTTCTGGGCATCGCTGCCGCTGGCCGGGTTGTTCGCGGCGTTCTTCGGCGTAATCCTGGGCTTTCCGGTCCTGCGCTTGCGCGGTGATTATCTCGCCATTGTGACACTTGGGTTCGGCGAGATGATGCGCAAGGTTCTGGAAAACTGGCAGGACTTCACCGGCGGCCCGGCGGGCATCGGCGGCATCCTTAGGATCACGTTCTTTGGCGTGCCGTTCGATCGCGACCCAGAGCCTGGCACGCAATCCTTCCACACTCTGTTCGGCCTCGAGTACAGCACGCTCCACCGGATCGTGTTTTTGTATTACGTGATCTTGATTCTGGCCCTGGTCACCAATTTCGTCACCATCCGATTGCGGAAACTGCCGATCGGGCGAGCCTGGGAGGCGCTGCGCGAGGACGAGACGGCGTGCCGGGCGCTTGGCATCAACCCGACCAACACCAAGCTGACCGCCTTTGCCATTGGCGCGATGTTCGCCGGGTTCGCCGGGTCCTTCTTCGCGGTGCGCCAGCTCTTCATCAGCCCAGAGAGCTTCGTCTTCATCGAATCGGCCATCATCCTGGCGATCGTGGTCCTCGGCGGCATGGGCAGCCAGGTCGGCGTTGCGCTGGCCGCGATCCTTCTTATCGGATTGCCGGAGGTGCTTCGGGAATTGTCCATCTACCGAATGCTGGTCTTCGGTGCGGTCATGGTCCTCATCATGCTGTGGCGCCCGAGGGGATTGCTCGCCCATCGCGAGCCAACGATCCTGCTGGGCTCGCGCGGGCGACAGGCCGCCGCCGGCACGGCGGGCGGAGGCGCGGCATGATCGCGCCGGCATTCCACCCTCCGGCGGAATTGCCGGGGGAATCCGGGTCGCTCCTCCAGGTCGAGCGCCTGACCATGCGCTTTGGCGGGCTGGTGGCGATCGACGACGTGAGCTTTGTTGCCGGAAATCGCCAGATCACCGGCATCATCGGCCCGAACGGGGCCGGCAAGACCACGGTGTTCAATTGCATCACCGGCTTCTACAAGCCGACAGTCGGGCGCTTGACCCTTCGTCAACCGGACGGCCGGCAATTCCTGCTGGAACAGATGGATGGATTTCGCATCGGGCAGCGCGCGCGCGTTGCGCGCACGTTCCAGAACATTCGCCTGTTCGTCGGCATGTCGGTGCTGGAGAATCTGATGGTGGCGCAGCACAACAAGCTGATGCGGGCGTCTGGCTACACGGCCCTGGGCCTGTTCGGATACCCCGGCTATCGCCGCGCCGAGGCGGAGGCAAAGGATCGCGCCGTCGCCTGGTTGGAACGGATGGGTCTTGTCGATCAGGCCGACCATCCAGCGGGCGCGCTTCCCTACGGGGCGCAGCGGCGCCTGGAGATTGCCCGCGCGATGTGCACCGATCCGGTCCTCCTTTGCCTGGACGAGCCGGCGGCGGGGCTCAACCCCCGGGAATCGGGCGAGCTCAACCAGCTTCTGCTGCGTATCCGAGACGAGTTCGGCATCGGGATTTTGCTGATCGAGCACGACATGAGCGTGGTCATGGAAATCTCCGACCACATCGTTGTGCTGGACTACGGAAAGAAGATCTCCGACGGAACGCCGATCGAGATTCAGCGCGACCCGGCCGTCGTGCGCGCCTATCTGGGCGAGGAGGAAACGGCGTGAGCTCTCTGCTGTCGATCTCTGGTGTGCATACGTTCTATGGCCATATCGAGGCGTTGAAGGGCGTCGACATCGAGGTACCCAATGGCGAAATCGTTACTTTGATCGGGGCCAATGGCGCGGGAAAATCGACATTGCTCATGACCGTTTGCGGGACACCCCAGGCGCGCGACGGGTCGATCCGCTTCAAGGGCGAAGACATCACCAGAATGGCGACCTATGAGATCATGCGTCTGGGAATCGCCCAGGCGCCCGAAGGCCGGCGCATCTTCCCCAGGATGTCGGTTCTGGAGAATTTGCGCATGGGGGCAATCACCACGAAGCGGGAATATCTGGACGAGGATCTGGAAAAAGTCTTCGCGATCTTTCCCCGATTGCGCGAGCGTCTGGGTCAGCGCGGCGGCACGCTCTCGGGCGGCGAGCAGCAAATGCTGGCCATCGCCCGGGCGTTGATGAGCCGGCCGCAATTGCTGTTGCTGGATGAACCGTCGCTCGGATTGGCGCCGCTCTTCGTCAAGCAGATTTTCGAGACCATCCGCGACATCAACCAGAAACAAGGCGTGACCGTGTTCCTGGTCGAACAGAACGCCAATCACGCCCTGAGGCTCGCCAATCGGGGTTACGTGATGGTTAATGGCAAGATCACACTCTCGGGAACCGGCCGGGAACTTCTCGCCAATCCGGAAGTCCGCGCCGCCTATCTCGAGGGCGGGCATCACTGAGGCGCAGCCGGGGTTACCATGGACGATTTCAGTATCTGGGTCTTTCTGGGCCTGACGGTCATTCTGTTCGGTGGCTGCGCGTTCCTGATGGGCCAGGCGATCGCCGATACTTGGCGGCCGGCCTGGCAGATTGTTCCCTATGGATTGCTCTTGGCCGGGGGAAACCATTTTCTGGACGCCGCGCTTTTCGACGGGTCTTGGACGGATTTTGGCCATTATCTTCTGGATGCCGCGATCATCGTCGGCATAGCGCTGACTGCCCATCGGGCGACCTTGGCGCGCAAGATGGTGGCTCAATATCCCTGGCTGTACGAGCCGTCGGGGGCGTTCGGTTGGCGGGAAAAGCATGCGAAATCACGGTAAACCCGTGATTTCGCCGGTTTCCGAAAACCCAGCATCGATCACAGGGATGTGCCAAACTTGATGGATTGACCGGATGCCGCGTCCGGGTGAAAATCGTGGCAACCCGGCTGGGAGACGCCAGCGGGTGACAATCAAACCGAGAGAGGGAGCAATGTTCAAAAAATTCCTTACGACGACGGCGCTCGTTACCGCTGTCACTGCTGGTGCGTTGGCACTTCCGTCGACAGCCAGCGCCGAGGATCTCACCATCGCCGTCGCGGGGCCATTTACGGGGGGCTTGGCCGCTTTCGGCGAGCAATTGCGTCGTGGCGCCGAGATGGCGGTCGCGGACATCAATGCGGCGGGCGGCGTGATGGGCAAGCAGTTGAAGCTTGAACTGGGCGACGACCAATGCGATCCCAAGCAGGCGGTGCAGGTCGCCAATGATTTGGTGAAAAAGGGCGTCGTGTTCGTGGC
Organism: uncultured Rhodospirillaceae bacterium; assembly: GCA_964542425.1. GTDB lineage: Bacteria > Pseudomonadota > Alphaproteobacteria > Dongiales > Dongiaceae > Dongia_A. The sequence continues at coordinate 35,709 of CAZIUB010000050.1, forward strand.
TGGGCATTTCTGCTCCGGTTCGTCGATCCCGGCTTCCGAGGTCTATGCCGAGGAAGGCATCCTGCAGATGACCCCGGCCTCGACCAACATCAAATTCACCGATGACCCGGCGGCCAAGGGCATCAAGACCATCTTCCGTGCGTGCGGTCGCGACGACAAGCAGGGCTCTTTCGCCGGTCCCTGGATCGCCAAGACCTATGCCGGCAAGAAAGTGGCCGTCCTCGACGACAAGTCGCCCTACGGCCAGGGTCTGGCCAACGAGACGGAAAAGAACATGGTCACCGCTGGTCTGACTGCAGCCATGCGAGAGACCTATACCCACCAAGAACCGGACTTCTCCGCCCTCATCAGCAAGATGAAGGATTCCAATATCGACGTCGTCTATATCGGCGGCTACCACGACGACGCTGGACTGATGGTGCGCCAGGCCCGCGAACAGGGCTTCAACGCCGATTTCGTCTCCGGCGACGCGCTGAACTCAGCCGATTTCTGGTCGATCTCCGGCCCATCTGGCGAAAACGTCCGGTTCAGCGATGGTGCCTCGGCAATCGGTCTCGACAGCGCCAAGGCGGTGGTCGAGAAGTTCCGCGCCGGGAGCTATGAACCCGAAGGCTATACGCTAAGCTCCTACGCGGCCGTCCAGTCCTTTGCGGCCGCCGCCAACGGTGCCGGCACGACCGATGGCGCCAAGATGGCCGAATGGCTTCGTGGCAATTCGGTTGACGCCGTCATCGGCAAGCTGAGCTGGGACGCCAAGGGCGATTTGAAGGAAGTCAACTATGCCTGGTTCATTTGGCATGACGGCAAATACACCCAGGAGCCGATGAACTAAGCCGGATTCAACCGGTTTTCGGATGGGCCCGGGTGGCGACGCCCGGGCCTTTTTTATTGGCATAGATAGTGGTTGGCGGGCGGTTTGGCCGGCTATATGGTGATGGCTGGCCAATCCCGGAAGCCGCCCCAAGCATGCCTGAAACCATCGCGATTGCCAGCGACCATGCCGGATTTGCGCTGAAATCCCAGCTCAAAGGAGAGCTGGCGACGATGGGGTTTGAGATTCTGGACCTGGGTACGGAGGGCCTGGCCTCGGTCGATTACCCGGATTTCGCCGACGCGCTGGCGGCGGCCATGAAGGATGGAAGGGCGCAACGCGGGGTGTTGGTGTGTGGCACCGGGATCGGCGTTTCCATGGCCGCCAACCGGCACGGTCACGTCCGCGCGGCGGTGGTGCATGACGCGTCGAGTGCCAGGCTCACGCGCCAGCACAACGATGCCAACGTGCTGTGCCTGGGCGCGCGCCTGATCGGTCCCGATGTCGCAAAGGATTGCCTCAAGGTGTTCTTGACGACAGATTTCGAAGGGGGGCGTCACCAAGATCGCGTCGCCAAACTGGGCCGAAATACGGTTCCAGCGGCTAGTACTCGCCGTCGCTGAAGGCTGTTTCAGTAGTCGAACCCCGCCAGTAAACGCCGGCGGGTACTATCTATGTGGTAGCATGTGCCAACTTTCCTGAAAGCATCGTAGCGTTTCGTGTATCAGGCCGTTTCGAAAGTTGGCACTGGACGCGACGAGGAAAAAGTTCAATGACCAGCATGTCCTATGCCCCGATGCCGGGTTTCTTCACCGGCGCCCTGGCCGAGCGCGATCCGGATCTGTTCGCCGCGATCGGCAAGGAATTATTCCGCCAGCAGGACCAGATCGAATTGATCGCGTCCGAAAACATCGTCTCCCGGGCGGTCCTGGAGGCGCAGGGCTCGGTGCTCACTAACAAATACGCCGAGGGCTATCCGGGGCGCCGCTATTATGGCGGCTGCGAGTTCGTCGATGTCGCCGAGCAATTGGCCATCGACCGGGCGAAAAAACTGTTCGGCTGCGCCTTTGCCAATGTACAGCCCCATTCGGGCGCGCAGGCCAACCAGGCGGTGTTCTTCGCGCTGTTGCAGCCGGGCGATACCTTCATGGGCCTCAATCTTGCCGCCGGCGGCCATCTGACCCACGGCTCGCCGGTCAACCAATCCGGCAAATGGTTCAAGGTGGCGCCCTATACCGTGCGGCCGGATACGCTGATCATCGATATGGACGAGGTCGAGAAACTGGCGCGCGAAACCAGGCCCAAGCTTATTCTGGCCGGCGGTTCGGCCTACCCGCGGTCTTGGGAATTCGAGCGGTTCCGAAAGATCGCCGATTCGGTTGGCGCCTATTTCATGGTCGACATGGCCCATTTCGCCGGATTGGTCGCGGCCGGAGTGCACGCGAGCCCGCTCCCCCACGCCCACGTGGTGACGACGACCACGCACAAGACCCTTCGTGGGCCGCGCGGCGGCATGATCCTCGGCAACGACGAGGAGATCGGCAAGAAAATCAACTCGGCGGTGTTTCCAGGCCTTCAGGGTGGGCCGCTGATGCATGTCATCGCCGCCAAGGCGGTGGCCTTCGGCGAGGCGCTGAAGCCGGAATTCCGGGCCTACGGCCAGAGTGTGGTGGAGAACGCCAAGGCCCTGGCGGCGACCTTGGTCAAGGGGGGGCTTGCCATCACTACCGGGGGCACGGACAATCACCTGATACTGGTCGATCTGCGGCCGAAGAAGCTCACCGGCAAGGCCTCCGAACACAGCCTTGAGGAGGCTGGCATCACCTGCAACAAGAACGGCATACCCTATGACACGGAAAAGCCGGCCATTACTTCCGGTATCCGGTTGGGATCGCCGGCGGCGACCAGCCGGGGCTTAGGCCAGGTCGAGTTCCGGCAAGTGGGCGAGATGATCGTGCGGGTGCTGGATGGGTTGGCGGCGATGCCGAATGACAACGCCAAGGTCGAGAAGGCGGTACGCGAGGAAGTTCGCGCGTTGTGCAAACGCTTCCCGATTTACGGCGGATAGGGTTCATCACGCTTTGGGTTTTGGGGGAGAGGCATGCGCTGTCCGTTTTGCGGAAACGAGGATACCCAGGTCAAGGACTCGCGCCCCACGGACGACAACGCCGCCATCCGCCGCCGTCGCCAGTGCTCGAATTGTGGCGCGCGATTCACTACCTTCGAGCGCGTGCAATTGCGCGAACTGACCGTGGTCAAGAGCGACGGGCAGCGCGAGCCCTTCGACCGCGAGAAGCTGTTGCGATCGATGCAGATCTCGTTGCGCAAGCGGCCGGTCGATGCGGAACGCCTGGATCGCGTGGTCAATGGCATCGTGCGCCGGTTGGAGAGTTCCGGGGAAGCCGAGATCCCCACTTCGGCCATCGGCGAGGCGGCCATGGACGCGCTCGCCAGTCTCGACAAGGTCGCCTATGTGCGGTTCGCGTCGGTCTATCGGAATTTCCGCGAGACCAAGGATTTCGAGACCTTCGTCGGCAAGCTGAGCAGTGAAAACGACTGACTTAGATCTGGCGCATATGCGCGCGGCCCTTTCCTTGGCCGCACGCGGCCTCGGGCAGGTCTGGCCCAATCCGGCGGTGGGATGCGTCCTGGTGGGCACCAATGGCGCCGTAATCGGGCGAGGCTGGACCCAGAAGGGCGGTCGCCCGCATGCCGAGGCAGAGGCCCTGCGTCAGGCAGGCGGCGCGGCGCGGGGGGCCAGCGCCTATGTCAGCCTGGAGCCCTGTGCCCACCATGGCCAGACCCCCCCTTGCGCCGAAGCGCTGATAGAGGCTGGCATCGCCCGCTGCGTGGTCGCGGTCGAAGATCCCGATCCCCGCGCCTCGGGCGCCGGGATCCGGCGCTTGCGCGAGGCCGGCATGTCGGTGACCACCGGTGTTCTGGAAGCCGAGGCGACGGCGATCAACAGGGGTTTCTTCACCAGCCGGCGCTTGGGTCGGCCCCTGGTCGCACTCAAATTGGCGACTACCCTCGATGGAAAGATAGCAACGGCTTCGGGCAACAGCCGGTGGATCACCGGTGAGCCTGCTCGCGACTTCGGACATCGCCTTCGCGCCACCCATGACGCCATCCTGGTGGGGTCTGGAACCGTCCTGGCGGACGACCCGGAGTTGTCTTGTCGATTGGCAGGCCTCACGGAAAGGTCGCCCATTCGGGTCATTCTGGACCGGCGCGGACGGGTTCCGGCGAGCGCCAAGGTGTTCTCGGGCGGGCCAGAGGCGCCCACCTGGGTCTTGACCACCGATTCCCAGCGTTCAGACTTAGCGTCCAAAGTTGGAAAAGGTTTGGAATTTATTGAAATCAAACAAAAAACAGAAGACGTGGCGTTGCTCGCCGAATGTTTGGAGGCGTTGTGCCGGCGGGGCCTGACCCGGATCCTGTTGGAAGGCGGGGCCAAGGTCGCGGGCGCTTTCATTAAGGCTAAGCTTGTGGACCGGATCTACTGGTTCCGGTCCCCAGGAATTCTCGGAGGCGATGGCTTGGCGGGCGTTCCGGCGCTCGGGATGATTAGTTTGGAAAAAATGCCGCGCTTCCACCGCACGGAGTTGCGGCGGTTTGGCGACGATGTTCTGGAAGTCCTTGATCTTACGGCCTAGATTTCGCGCTGGATTTCCAGCATGAAGGACCCATGTTCACCGGCATCATCACCGATCTGGGGCGGGTTGCCGCCATCGAGCCAGGGCCGATCATGCGAATCGAGATCGAGACTGGATATGAGACCCCTGTGATCGATCTGGGTGCCTCCATCGCCTGCAACGGTATTTGCCTGAGCGTCGTCGCCCGGACGCCGGGGCGCCTCGCCTTCGAGGCCAGCAACGAAACCCTGGATCGGACGACACTGGGCGAATGGCATGTGGGCACCAGGGTAAACCTCGAGCGCGCCCTTCGGGTCGGCGATGAGCTTGGCGGGCACCTGGTTTCGGGTCACGTGGATGGCGTTGGGAGGATCGTGTCGGTGACGCCGGATGGGGACAGCCGGCGTCTTGTCATCGAGGCGGGCCGAGAGCTCGCACGATCCATCGCCGGCAAGGGCTCGATCACGGTCGATGGTGTCTCGTTGACCGTGAACGAAGTCGATGAGGCCAAATTCGGCGTTAATATCATTCCCCTGACATTGGCGGCGACGTCGCTGGGCGCGGCCAAGGCAGGCGACCCAGTCAATCTGGAAATCGACCTGATCGCGCGATATGTTGCGCGCCTGCTGAACAAGGAGGGAAGTTGAGCTTCGAGGAAATCATATCGGGTTCGAACGAGATCATCGCCGACGCCAAGGCCGGGCGCATGGTGGTGCTGGTCGATGACGAGGATCGCGAGAACGAAGGTGATCTCGTCATGCCGGCGCAATGGGCAACACCGGAGGCCGTGAACTTCATGGCCAAGCATGGAAGGGGCCTGATCTGCCTCGCGATGGAACGCCAACGGGTCGAGGCACTCGGCCTGCCGCTGATGTCCCGGCACAATGACACGCGCCACCAGACCGCCTTTACCGTGTCGATCGAGGCGCGAGACGGCGTGACCACCGGAATTTCGGCCCATGATCGCGCCCATACCATCAAGGTAGCGATCGACTCCACCAAGAGCGCCGGCGATATTGTGACGCCCGGCCACGTCTTTCCGCTGGTCGCGCGCGACGGCGGCGTTCTGGTCCGCGCCGGCCACACCGAGGCGGCCGTGGACATTGCCCGCCTTGCCGGCCTGGCGCCGGCCGGAATCATCTGCGAGATCATGAACGACGATGGCAGCATGGCGCGGCGGGACGATCTGATCCGATTCGCGCAGTATCACGGGCTGAAGATCGGCACGATTCGCGACCTGATTGCCTATCGGCGGCGCTATGACCGGATCGTCGAACGGACCTTGGAGACGACCTTCGAAAGCCGGTTTGGCGGCGCGTTCAAGCTATACCTCTACACCAACCGCATTGCCCATTCCGAGCATGTCGCCCTGGTCAAGGGCGACCTGCAAGGCGACGATCCGATCCTGGTTCGCATGCACGCCCTCAACGTGCTGAACGATGTGTTGGGCGACGCGGCAGGCCGGCGCGGCGAGGAATTGCACGCCTCGATGCTTGAAATCGCGCGCGAGGGGCGCGGGGTCGTGGTTCTCATTCGCGAGCCGTTGCCGACTAGCCTCAGCGACGCGATCCGGGCGCGCGTGGCGCCTCGACCGGCGGTGGCGAACCCACAGCCCACCGAGTTGCGCGATTACGGCGTCGGCGCGCAGATTCTGCTCGATCTTGGGGTGCGGCGCATGATCCTGCTCAGTAATCGCAAGAAGACGATCATTGGGCTTGACGGCTACGGATTGACCGTAATCGGCGAACGACCGATCCCGGTCGGCGCGGGATGATGCCGCCGCCCCCGGGGAAGGGCGGCGCATTGTCGGCCAATATCGAAGGAAGGTTTGCGGCACAATGGACTCCGCCCCGCATGTGCTCGTCGTCGAGGCGCGTTTCTACGACGACATCATGGACGCCCTGTTCGCGGGCGCGCGCCTCGCTCTGGAGAAGGCGGGGGCGACCTTCGAGCGCGTGGTGGTGCCCGGCGCGCTGGAAGTGCCGGCCGCAATCGGTATTGCGGTCGCGGCCGGGCGCAACGGCACCTTGCCGCGTCCGTTCGACGGTTTCGTCGCGCTGGGTTGCGTCATCCGTGGCAAGACCACGCATTATGAAACAGTGCGCGCCGAGAGCGCGCGCGGGCTGCAGGAACTGGCGCTTACGCACAATCTGGCGATCGGCAACGGAATCCTGACCGTGGAAAACGACGAGCAGGCCTGGGCGCGCGCGCGCGCCACCGAGGCCGACAAGGGCGGCGATGCCGCCCGCGCCTGTCTGGCGATGGTGGCCCTGCGTCGAAAATGGGGTCTTCCGGCATGACGCAGGCCGAGTATCCCGATCGGAAGCAGGACAAGTCGAGGCGAGTCGCCCTGATGCGCGCTGGCGCGCGCTTGGCCGCGGTGCAGGCGCTCTATCAGTGGGAAGCGGCCGGCGCCACGCCCGAGACCATCGTCAAGGAGTTTGCCGATCACCGGATCGGAAGAAGCGTCGATGGCGTGGATTTGCCGATGGCCGATCTAAAGTTGTTCTCGGAACTGGTGCTTGGCGCGGCGGCCAATGTCGGCGAGATCGACAACATGATTGCCGGGATGCTGGTCGCGGACTGGAGCGTCGAGCGGCTGGAGGCAACTTTGCGGGCAATTTTGCGTTGCGGTACTTATGAACTCGCGCATCGACCGGGCATTCCGGCGCGGGTGACGATCGCCGAGTATGTCGCGGTCGCCGATGCGTTTTTCGGCGCCAGGGAAACCGGGCTGGCGAATGGCGTGCTCGACCAATTGGCGCGCGCGCTTCGGCCCGAGGAAATGGAGCACGCCATTGCCGGGCAGCCGACTTCCCGGTGAATTCGAATTAATTCGGCGTCACTTCGCGCCGCTGGCCAAAAGCGTGCCAGGCGCGCTCGATCTGACCGACGATGCCTGTGTCCTATCGCCGCCATTGGGCGAGGAATTGGTGTTAAGCGCCGATGCGCTGGTCGCCGGAATTCATTTTCTCGCCACCGACCCCGCCGATCTGATCGCGCGCAAGATGCTGCGCGTCAATCTGTCGGACCTCGCCGCCAAGGGCGCCCGGCCGATCGGCTACCTGATGACGCTGGCCTTCGATTCCAGCATCGACGAGGAATGGGTCGCGCGGTTCGTCGCGGGTCTCGCGGCGGACCAGGCGGAATTCGGCGTCGCCCTTCTCGGTGGCGATACGGTGCTGACGCCGGGACCGTTGACCCTTTCGCTGACCGCGATCGGCGCGGTTCCCGCCGGCAACGCGCTGCGGCGCAACGGGGCACGTTCCGGCCACCGGATCGTGGTCACCGGTACGATCGGGGATGGCTATCTTGGGCTCAGGGTCCTTCGCGGTGATTTCGCGGAGCTTTCCCTTGCCAACCGGTGTCACCTCATCGACCGCTATCGACTGCCGCAACCCAGGGTGGCGCTGGGGATCGCCCTGGGCCGGGGCCGTCTGGCCGGGGCGGGAATGGACATATCGGACGGATTGCTCGGCGACCTCGCGCATCTGTGCGATTCCTCGGGTTGTGGCGCCATCGTCTCGACAGCGATGCTGCCGCTTTCGGCGGGTGCCTCGGAACTGGTGGCCGACGACCCCGACCTCCTCAGGCAATTGATGACCGGCGGCGACGATTACGAACTGCTCCTGGCGGTGCCGCCGGCGGCGCTGTCCGAGGTACAGGAAATGGCCCGGGATAGCGGTACCGCGGCGGTAGATCTCGGCGCCTTCGTGCCTGAAACTGGGATCAAAGTGGTGGATCGGGACGGGTCGCCCATGGAAATAGCGGCAACGGGATTTACGCACTTTTAACCATCGGCGTGAATAGGCTGTGGTCGGACCGGGACTATCCAAGGCGCCACCGGAATTTCGATGAAAAAGTTGATCGTCATCGTGGTGTTGCTGCTGCTTGGGGGCGGCGGCGCGGCCGCATGGTGGTTCTATTTCAAGCCATCGGAGGTTGCGCCTGTCGAGCCCACACCCGATATTTCCCAAATAGAGCTGACTACGCTTTCGGTCGCCAGAATCAAGAACGACAAGGCTGACAAGCTCTTCAATTTTCAGATCGTCCTGTTGTTTGATGACCCGGACAAGAGGAACAAGGTGCACGCGGTGCTGCCCGACGTTCTTGATTCCATCGTCATCGAACTGCATCAATTGCTTCCGCGCAAGATCATGGAGCAAAACGACTTCGACCAGGAGTTGATCCGGCTCAGACTGGAGAAGGCCGTTGTCAAGCGGATCGGACAGGGATGGATTCATCGGCTCAGCATCCGCAACATGGAACAGATCGAGTTGCGCTGACGCCGAGGCGATCGCCGTATCTTCCGTGGCGCCACCGCGAGGTGGCGCGCATTGCATTCTTGTCATGCGGTATGGGATCGGGCAGGGTCGGCCGGCATGCGTGCCCAGGATTCCCGACTGACCGTATTTCTGCTTGCCATCTGCCAGGCCTTGGCGATGTCGGCAACCGCGCTCATGCTGACTTCTTCGGCGCTGGTCGGCAAGATGCTGGCGCCCGATGGCGGCCTCGCCACCTTGCCACTTGGCCTGCAATTCGTGGCCACGATGGTGAGCGCGGCGCCGGTGGCGTTCTGGATGCGCCGGGCAGGCCGGCGGGTCGGATTCATGACTGGGGCGGTGTTTGCGATTGCCGGCGGATTCTCGTCCGCGCTGGCCATTTTTACCGGCAGCTTCGTTCTATTCTGCTTGGCCAGCGCGATCTTCGGGGCCGCCATGGCGTCGGCGCAGCATTACCGATTCGCGGCCGCCGAGGCGGCGAGCGAAGCCTTTCGCCCAAAGGCCATATCGCTGGTCCTAGGGGGCGGTGTGGCCGCCGCCATCATCGGCCCTAACCTCGCCAATCTGGGCGAAACTCTTTTCGCGCCCTACACCTTTGCCGGCGGGTTCATATTTCTGGGCGGGCTCGGCGTGCTGAACATCCTGATCCTGCTGCCAATCCACTTGACGGCGCCCACGCGCGAGGAGGATCAGACGCCGCAACGCCCGCTTCGCGAAATCATCTCGCAGCCCATGTTCCAGGCGGCACTCGCGGCGGCCATGCTGGGCTATGGTGTCATGTCCTTCCTGATGACGGCCACACCCTTGGCCATGCAATCCTGCGGTTTCGACTTCGGACAGACGGCCTTCGTGTTGCAGTTGCATGTGTTGGGGATGTACCTGCCGTCCTTCGTCACCGGAGACATCATCCGGCGGGTGGGCGAGCGAAACGTGCTCCTGGCCGGTGTCGCATGCTATGCGCTCACATTGGCCATCGGGCTGGCCGGAATCGAAATTGAAAACTTCTGGGTATCGCTGGCGCTTCTCGGGGTGGGGTGGAACTTTCTCTATGTCGGTGGCACCAGCCTGTTGACCCGTTGCTATCGACCCTGCGAGCGGGCCAAGGTCCAGGGCTTCAACGACAGCCTGATTTTCGCGGCGGTCGCTCTTTGTTCGATTGTCGCCGGGACCTTGGAATACCGATGGGGCTGGGACATGGTCTTGCTGGTCAGCATTATCCCAATGGTGGCGATTCTGGCGATTGTCCTGCGGTTGGCGCGCCGCCCGGCGGCGGTGGCCCTGCCCTGACGTGCATTTCGCTGCATTGCAGCAATGCAGCGTTGCGTTGCGATTGGGCTTCCCTTATTCTCCCGCGCCGAAACGAGGGGTCCGGCCGCGATCAGCGGCCAAGGACCGGGGGATTTTACCGAGATATCCGAGGGATAGGGAACTGAAAATGGCTCAGGGTTACTACTGGCTGGCGATTGTCAGCGGGGTGTTGGCATTGGTCTACGGGGCCTGGGCAACAAGATCGGTATTGGCGGCCCCGACAGGCACGGACCGGATGCGGGAGATCGCAGCGGCTGTTCAGGAGGGGGCGCGCGCCTATCTTAACCGGCAGTACAGGACGATCTTTTTTATCGGTGCCGTGGTCGCGATCGTGCTGCTGCTGGCGCTAGGCAAGCTCTCGGCCCTCGGCTTCGTGATCGGCGCCGTCCTTTCGGGCGCAGCCGGCTATGTCGGCATGAACGTTTCGGTGCGAGCCAATTTGCGCACGGCCGAAGCCGCCCGGCAGGGCATCGCCCCGGCTCTGGACATCGCCGCCAAGGCTGGAGCCATCACCGGTATGCTGGTGGTGGGATTGGGATTGCTTGGCGTCGCCGGCTATTATCTGGCGCTGCGCGATGCGGGCGTCGAGACACGCCCGACGCTGGAGGCGCTGGTCGCATTGAGTTTCGGCGCGTCGCTGATTTCGATCTTCGCGCGGCTGGGCGGCGGCATCTTCACCAAAGGCGCCGATGTTGGCGCCGACCTCGTCGGAAAGATCGAGGCGGGAATTCCCGAGGACGATCCGCGCAACCCGGCGGTGATCGCCGACAACGTCGGTGACAATGTCGGGGATTGCGCCGGCATGGCCGCCGATCTGTTCGAAACCTTCGCCGTCACGGTGGTCGCGACCATGCTCCTTGGGCAAATTTTCTTCGTGGGCCTGGAGCAGGAAAAGACCATGCTGTTTCCGCTTCTGATCTGTGGCGTCAGTATCCTGGGATCGATCATCGGCATCTTTTTCATCAAGCTGGGTGCCACCCAAAACATCATGGGCGCGCTTTACAAGGGATTGATCGTCGCCGGGTTGATTTCGGCCGCGCTAATTGCCTTGATGACGGAATTGACCTTTGGCCTTGCCGGGGCCATCACCACGAACACCGGGCTGACGATTTCCGGCGGTGACCTGTTCTGGTCGGCGGTGCTGGGACTGGTTGTGACCGGACTTCTCGTCTGGATCACCGAATACTACACCTCGACCGCATTCCGGCCCGTGCGCAGCGTGGCCCAGGCCTCGACCACCGGCCACGCGACCAACATCATCCAAGGCCTGGCGGTGGCGATGGAGGCCTGCGCCTTGCCGGCGGTCGTGATCAGCGCCGCGATCGTGATCGCCTACATGCTGGCCGGTCTTTTTGGCATCGCGATCACCGCCACCACCATGCTGTCATTGGCCGGTATTATCGTGGCGCTAGACGCCTATGGTCCGGTCACCGACAATGCGGGCGGCATCGCCGAGATGGCCGATTTGCCGAAGGAAGTGCGCAAGGTGACCGACGCGTTGGACGCGGTTGGCAATACCACCAAGGCGGTCACCAAGGGCTACGCCATCGGTTCCGCCGGATTGGCGGCTCTTGTGCTGTTCGCCGCCTATACCGAGGATCTGAAGCACTACTTTCCCGATCTCGCCGGAGAGATCGATTTCCAGCTCAATGATCCCTTCGTGGTCATTGGGCTGTTTCTTGGCGGGGCTTTGCCATTCCTGTTCGCCTCCATGGGCATGATGGCGGTGGGAAGGGCTGCCGGCGCGGTGGTCGTCGAGGTGCGCCGGCAGTTCAAGGAGATTCCCGGCATCATGGAGTACAAGGCCAAGCCGGAATATGGCCGGGCGGTCGACATGCTGACCAAGGCCGCGATCAAGGAGATGATCGTTCCGTCGCTGCTGCCGGTCCTGGCGCCGCTGGTGCTCTATTCCGTCATCCGCATGGTGGCCGGGCAGGCTCATGCCTTCGTGTCGCTGGGGGCGATGCTGCTCGGCACCATAGTCACCGGCTTGTTCGTCGCCATCCAGATGACATCGGGGGGGGGCGCCTGGGACAACGCCAAGAAATACATCGAGGACGGGCACCACGGCGGCAAGGGCTCGGATGCGCACAAGGCGGCGGTGACCGGGGATACGGTCGGCGATCCCTACAAGGATACGGCGGGTCCGGCAATCAATCCGATGATCAAGATTACAAACATCGTCGCGTTGCTGCTGCTGGCAGCCTTGGCCGGCTGATAATCCCCGGCGGGAAGCCCCCGCTAGGGTCTTGTGCTCAATTGTTGCGGTCAGGCTTCAATAGGGCGCCGGGGCATCGTCGCCGGTCGGATTGAACCGGCCGAGATTGCCGAGCAATTGCTGCAGGACGGTCAGTTCATTTCCCTCGGTCGGCGTTTCGCGATCGACCAAGGCGATCTCGCGGCCATCCTCCGGGCCGTAGATGCGCAGTGATTGGACCAAGTCCTGATCGTCAAACCGGATTTCCAGCACTTGTTGATCGACGGTATCCGGCTCGAAGAAGGCGGTGGTCTCCGTGCGTTTGGAAATGTAATACCAGCTCTTGTCGCCGAAGGTCGTGATCGCCGACGGCGAGCCCAGGATTTCCGCGACCCGGAATTTGTCGTCGACGCCCGGATTGATTTGGACCACCAGATCCTCATCCGGATGATTGCCGCGCTGATCGATCCGCGGCGAACAGGCGCCAAGAACCAAGCCGAGGCCGATCACACATGTCCCCACGCCGAGGCGGAATCGCGAACAAGCCGACCTCATGTCCCAAGCCCTCCCCCGCGTCGCCGTGCCGCTTGCCACCTCGGCGCGAAATCGATATGCCAGCGCCCAAGAAACGATTGGTCCGGAACATCGCACTGCCCGCGCGCTAGTGTCAAGCATCCGCGCCCGCCGAAATCCAAGAGCTATCATGTTGTTTTGGCGCAGGATTCCTGGAAACGTGGGGCCCGAGGCTCAGGCCCGGGCACGGTATCTGGAGATCGCGCGACATGCGCGCCAGCCGGCGTTTTATGCCGCGATGGGCGTGCCGGACAGCCTGGACGGGCGGTTTGAAATGCTGTGCTTGCACGCCTTCCTGTTGTTCCGGAATCTGAAGGGGCGAGGCGATCAAGCGAAGGATTTCTCTCAAGCGGTCTATGACGCGATGTTTGAGAACCTGGATGCGGGATTGCGGGAGTTGGGCGCCTCCGATATTGGGCTGGGCCGGCGCATCAAGGCGATGACCGAAGCGTTGAATGGGCGGATTCACGCCTATGAGCGCGGCCTCGATTCCGGGCGCGCGGAATTGAAGGATGCGATCCGACGCAACGTCTTTGGCACGGTAGAGTCGAACTCCCAGGCTTTGGAGGCGATGGCCCACTATGTCGAACTGACGGATTGGCGGTTACGCGATTTCGAGACGGCCCGCTTGATGGCCGGGCCACTGGCTTTCCAAAATCCATTGCCGGTCGATACAGCTAAGGGTAGCGAAAATTGACACTGTCGCCGCAGGTCGAGTTTTCGCGGCCACTGGATGTTTCGGCCATAGGCTTGCATGGCCTGGAACGCTCCATCGCCGCCAACGAGGTGGAGTGCCAAGCTCTTGCGCGTCGGTTTGCCTTACTCGGGCTGGAGCGGCTTGTGGCCGACCTTAAGCTGCGGTGGCTGGATGGAAAGATGGTGCGGCTCGAGGGTCGATTGTCGGCCAAGGTCATCCAGGCATGTGTTGTCACGCTTGATCCGGTCATGGCCGAAATCGACGCGGGATTCACCCGCATGTTCAGCGAAGCGCCGCCGATGGTGGCTCCCGAAGTGACACTGGATCTCGAACAGGACGGACCCGATCCGATCGAAAAAGGCCAAATCGACCTCGGCGAGATCGTGGCTGAAGAACTCGCTCTGTCGCTTGATCCCTATCCACGTGGGCCAGACGTGGTCTTCCCCATGGCGAGGCTTGGCAACGGCCCCAAGGATGGCGGTACTGGTGCGTAGGTTCGATCCGTCACGGATTACCCGAGAATATCTCATTAAGGAAAGTTAACTGGGAGCTCAACTGGATCACGATTGCGACCATGCTGCTTGCAAGCGGGATGGATTTTGGCTAAGAACCGAGCGGAACGGCAGCGGAATCGCTGCCCTTATTTTTTTATCGGAAAGTGATCTCATGGCAGTCCCCAAGAAAAGGGTTTCACGGTCGCGCCGCGACATGCGCCGCAGCCATCATGCTTTGAAGGTCGCCAAATCCATCGAATGCCCGAATTGCGGGGAGTTGAAGCGGCCGCACCATGTTTGCGGTTCCTGTGGCCATTATGACGGTCGCGAAGTGACCGGTACGACCGCGGCCTGATTGGCCCCGCGCTGGCGCGAGCCAGCCAGGAAGGATGATGGAGTGGGCGCCAGCCTGGCAATAGCCTTGGACGCGATGGGGGGGGACAACGCCCCGGAGATGGTAGTCAAGGGCGCGGATTTGGCGCGGCTCCGGTTTCCCGCGGCGCGTTTCCTATTCTTCGGCGACGAAAAACGGATCCAGCCGCTGCTGTCGCGCCTGCCGGTCTTGGCCGCGATCAGCACCATCCGCCATACCGATATCGAGGTGAAAAGCGAGGACCGCCCCAGTCAGGCCTTGCGGGGCGGGCGGGGATCCTCGATGCGACTGGCAATCGATTCGGTTGCCACGGGCGCGAGCGATGCCGTCGTTTCCGCCGGCAATACCGGTGCCCTGATGGCAATGGCGAAGTTCGCCCTGAAGACCGTTCCGGGGATCGATCGGCCGGCGATCGCGTCGATCTTGCCGACCATGCATGGCGAATGCGTCATGTTGGATCTTGGCGCGAACGTCGATTGCGACGCCAACAATTTGGTGCAGTTCGCGGTGATGGGCAATGTCTTTGCCCGGACCGTACTCGGCCTGCGCGAACCAAGCATGGGCATCCTCAATGTCGGCGTCGAGGAAATGAAGGGCCATGACGCGGTTCGCATGGCGGCGCAAATTCTGCGCGAAGCTGACTTGCCGGGGCAGTTCGTCGGATTTATCGAGGGCGATGACATCGCCAAGGGCACCGCGGACGTCGTGATCACCGACGGGTTCACCGGCAATGTGGCGCTCAAGACGGCGGAAGGCACGGCGAAGCTGTATAGCCACTTCCTGCGCCAAAGCTTTCGATCCTCCCTGATGGCGCGGCTCGGCTACCTACTTGCGCGGGGCGCGCTGGGCGCGTTGCGCGCGCGGGTTGATCCCAGGCGCTACAATGGAGCGATTTTCATGGGCCTCAATGGCATCTGCGTGAAGAGCCATGGGGGAACGGACGCGTTCGGCTTCGCCAGCGCCATCGGCGTCGCGGTTGACATGGTTGTCAACGGCGCCATCGACAAGATGAAACACGACTTTACCCAATTGATGAGCGTACCGGGTGCGACCGAATCCGCGGCGTCGCTGTAGGCCCTGTGAACGAACTCGGTTAGGAGCCGCGATGACGGGAATTGATGCGAATGTGAGGCACCAAGGTCCCGCCGACGAAAGTCGGCCCTTCGGCCTCCGGGGCGATGTGGGGCATCGGCGAGCCTTGGGCCAACGCCCGCAGGCTCGCAAATCCCGGCATCCCGAGGGGCTTACGCGCGCGGGTGCCCGATCATCGGCGCCGAAGGCCTCGACCATGGTCCCACCATGGCCATCGCCCTTCGGCTTGATTCTCAGCCACCCGCGCCGTAACGCGGCGCGAAACGAGCTCGTCGACAGGGCCTAGGGAAGCAGGGCCCGATGATCGCGCGTTCGATCGCACTTAGCGCCGGCTCGTATCTACCGCACCGGATCGTCACCAATGACGAACTGTCCCGGCGCCTCTCGACCAGCGACGAATGGATCCGACAGCGGACCGGCATTCGCCAACGCCATATCGCGGCGGACGGCGAATTGACCTCCGATCTCGCCGTGGCCGCTTCCAATCAGGCCTTGGCCCATGCCGGTCTCAGGGGTCGCGACATCGATTGCCTGATCCTCGCCACCACGACGCCGGACCACACGTTTCCAGCGACCGCCACCAGGGTGCAAGCCAGGCTGGGCGCGGTCGGGTTCGCAATGGACGTTCAAGCGGTCTGCTCGGGATTTGTCTATGGCCTGGCGATCGCGGACAATTTTTTGCGCTTGGGGCAGGCAAAGCGGGCGCTGGTCATCGGGGCCGAGACCTTTTCGCGACTCTTGGATTGGGATGACCGAAACACTTGCGTCCTGTTCGGCGATGGCGCCGGCGCGTTGATCCTGGAAGCGGGTACTGGGCAGGGCGGGACGGAGGACCGCGGTGTCTTGTGCTCGCATCTGTTTTCCGACGGAACCCATTACGAGCGGCTCTACGTCGATGGCGGGGCCTCCGCTACGGGTACCGTCGGGCATGTCCAGATGGATGGGCGCGAGGTCTTTCGACATGCCGTGGTGAATCTGGCGGCGGCGATCGACGCCGCGATCGCCTCCAGTGGGGTCACGCCGGAGGAAGTCGATTGGATGGTTCCCCACCAAGCCAACCAGCGAATCATCGACAGCATGGCGCATAAGCTGCGCCTGCCGGCCGAGAAGGTCGTGGTCACCATCGACCGCCACGCCAATACTTCCGCGGCCTCGATCCCCCTTGCTTTGTCCGAAGCGGTTGCCGATGGCCGCATTCAGCGAGGGCACCTTGTTCTGATGGAGGCCATGGGCGGCGGATTTACCTGGGGCTCGTCACTTCTCCGCTGGTAGGAATTGGTTAATTTCTTGGCTGTATTGGCCGGTTCAGGCAAAATTCGACATTTCTCCCTAGGATCAAGATCGGTCTTTAATTGACTGATTTATCGATAATCGTTACCATTTCCCTTCGAGGCCAAATATGGTTGGCGGTCTGGAGCCCGGGTTCAGACGGCGGGGGG
Source organism: uncultured Rhodospirillaceae bacterium (assembly GCA_964542425.1). Lineage (GTDB taxonomy): Bacteria > Pseudomonadota > Alphaproteobacteria > Dongiales > Dongiaceae > Dongia_A. The sequence continues at coordinate 52,611 of CAZIUB010000050.1, forward strand.
TTGGCGACGGCGATGAAGGGCAAGACGATCACTCGGGCCGATTTGAGCGAGGCGGTCTATCAGGAAGTAGGCCTTTCGCGGAACGAATCGGCTGATCTTGTCGATGCGGTCCTGGAGGAGATATCCGCGGCCTTGACCCGTGGCGAGAGCGTCAAGGTGTCGTCGTTCGGTTCGTTTCTGGTTCGCCTGAAGGGCGAGCGTGTGGGGCGCAACCCGAAGACCGGAGAAGAAGTACCGATTAGGCCAAGACGGGTTCTCGTCTTCCGTTCCTCGCACGTGTTGAAGGATCGCGTGAACAAGGGTGTGGCGTCATGAGCAGGGCCGAGCGGGTTGCAGGCCGCTCCAGTGCGGGCCAAACACCGGAGCGTCGGGCCGGCGCGCGGGCGCCGCGCCGTATCGAAAAATCGGCCGATGCGTTTCGTACCATCAGCGAAGTCGCTGACGAGCTCGAGGTGCCGCAGCATGTTCTGCGGTTCTGGGAAACGAAGTTCGCGCAGATCAAACCGCTCAAGCGGGGCGGCGGCCGCCGTTACTATCGACCCGAGGACATCGATCTGCTGCGCGCGATCAGGGGTCTGCTTTATGATCAGGGATATACTATCAAGGGCGTGCAAAAACTGATCCGGGATGGCGGATTGCGTCTGGGCGCCGATATTGGGGCAGCGGGTGCCGATCTCGCCGGCATGCCCACGGAACCCGGCGGGGCCGTCGCGCGCGCGGTCGAAACCGCGCAAGAGATCGTGGAACTGCCGTTGTTCCGCTCGCCCAATCTTGATGACAGCCAATTGCAGGAAGTTCGTGCCGTGGCGGCCGAACTGATCTCATTGCGCGACCGCCTGCGCCGCGCACTCGACGCCGATCCAAAATCCAACAAATAAGCGGTGGCCACCGGCGCGGTGAATGCCAAGCCCCCTGTCGTGGAGCCCTTGTCATCCCGGGCGATGGCGGCTATACAGGCGCCGCCCGACGGTCCCCCGATGGAAGGCCCAAAGGCACGGGACAGGCCATTGTCCGCGAACGGTCGGAGCGTAGCGCAGCCTGGTAGCGCATCAGACTGGGGGTCTGGGGGTCGCTGGTTCAAATCCAGTCGCTCCGACCATTTCAGGGTTCTTTCAAGCGTTCCGGTTCGGGCGATCGAAGCGATCGCGCGATCATTGTTGCCCAGGCAAGATCACCTTGTAGAGGCGCAGGTATCCCGCCTTCGGCGGAAGGCGCACAGGTCGCAAAAAGAAAAACATTTCGCTCCCGACCAAACGGTCATGAAAGTTGCGGGTCTGGGAGAAGGTCCTGTAGAACGCCCTCTCCGAATTGTCGATGCAGATCAGGAGGTACTCGGCCCGCATCTCGGTGAGCCGGCCAGGTACAGCCGCCATGTCGGATTCCGCCATCAATTCGTAGGTTTGCGTGTAGCCGGGCTGCGGCCGGTGGTTGGGGGCCGAGTACACGTAATGGCGCGTGCGATACAGAATCTCCGGGTTGAAATCGACAAAGGCGATGACTCGCTTCGCCGATGCGCCGATGCCGGCAGGATCGTTCAACGTGCCGATGACCTCGTCATACCCGCAGCGCCGATAGGCAACGTCTGAAACCGCCGAACTCCCCCATTGCATGAGGATTCCCCCGACCATCATCGGACCGATCAGCAATCCGACCATTAGCACACTGCGCGTCAACATTGCCGCCGGGGGCACACGCATGTTCCCGATGGACACCAATGTGGCGCGGATGAGACGCACCATCACCGGCACCGAGATGGCGGTTGCGTAAAAATTCCAGTGCACGCCCTGATAGGCCTGGATCATGAAGAATCCGAGCCCAGCGCAATAGACGAAACCCAGACCCAAGCGATCCGCTTGGTCGCTCCTGATCAGGAAAACCACCGTCGCGATGATCGCGATCGCGGGGAAGGAAAGCGCGAAAATCGCCCGGCCCAAATTGTTGACCCATCCAAATCGCTCCGGGCTGACGATCGGCAGGTATTCCAAGATTCGGTCCAGTCGCGTGACCTTGTAGAGCGGGTCGACAATCGAACCCGGGCCGGCAAAGAGCTCCGGTGCGATCCACCAGATTGCGATCGCGGCGGCGACCACCGCCCCTGTGGCGATCGCCGCGCGCGGAAGCGGGCGCGACGGTCGCTCGAGGCGTTCGATCAGGTATAGCGGCACCCAGGCCAACGAAACAAAGAACACCATGACGAGGAATGGCCACGAGATCTGATCCAATGTGAATTCGCCGAGGCGGCCGGGGCCTTTCTCGATTACAAGCGCCACGATTAGTCCGACAAGAACGCCACCCGAAATCCCGAGGCCCAATGCAGCCATGCGCGGGCGGCGGAACAGCCAGCCCAACCCAAACATGACGAGGACGGCGCTCATGGCAAAAAGAAACTCGACGCTGGTCCAAATCCCAAGGGCGAGGGTGGCGCTGAGCCAGATCATGGGGCGCATGCCCGGGTCATTGCGCAGAATGCGCAGGGTCAAGCCGATCGTCAGCATCCAGCAGGCGAGGAGGATGATGTTGTGATCCGGTCGCCCGAAGGTCAAGTTGATGATGCTGGACCACTGGCTGGCCATGATGGCGGCGGCCAACCAATCCCGTCGTCCACCCAGCAAGGGTCGGCACATCCATGGCGCCAAATAAACAAGCAAAACATAAGAGATCGGGGCGATCATGACCGCCCAAATGTTGAGGGCCCGTTCGAACCCGATAACGGGGGTCAACGGCAACGCGCCCGCCAGCAACAGAATGTCGAGCGGCTTGGTCCAATGTGTCGAGTGGCCCTGTGGCGGGTTGATCCGATGCTGCATCGGATCGAACCATCCACCCTGTGACCAGAATTGCCGCAGCTTCGCCAAGCGGGTAAAATTATCGGTATCGATGAAACCGCTGGCGGCCACCAGTTCTCCGAACAGGGCGAGCATGCCGAATAGGCCGAAAAGCGTCACCACGCTGGCGAAGCCCAACCCGTATCGGGTCGGATGGGGATCGGCGATAGAGATTTGACCGAGGGTCATGGCCGACACTCCAGGGAGTCCAGAATTCTCAAGAATCAACTCGATGGGCAAGAAACAAGTTAAGGCCACCTCTAAAAACCCGGTATTTTGAGCGGAGTTTTGCGGCGGCGATGGGATGAGGTTGTTTTTGACAGGGGTTCTTCCGCCATTTTCTATTTTTTTATGCGGCGTGCAACCGCTTTTTCCCGCTTCCGGCGCTATGC
>CAZIUB010000051.1:0-5494 GCA_964542425.1 uncultured Rhodospirillaceae bacterium
GGTTTTGCCGGCGGGGATCAATGGTTCGACCAACTTCCATTCATCGTCGGTCAGATCGCTCGGATATCGCAACTTGCTGCGGTCGTAACGTCCACGATTTTCGTTGGTCCACATGGGTAGCTCCCGCGAATCAGGCTACCACCATTGAATCACAAGTGATTCGAACGATTCAAGAACTCTTCGGACAGACACTTAGGACATGAATGTAAAAAAATGGTTAACGACTGAGACGTCGATCTCAATGCCTTCAACGAGACCTGAACAACCCGGCCGCCGCATTCAGATGCGCGCTTTTGGCGCCGATTTTGGCCTCGGCGCGCCCGATCTCGGCCCGCAATGAAGCCACGTATTCCCGTAACTCCTCGACCGACATCGGGTCCAGGTTCTTCGGCGCGGGCTTGGGCCGCTGGGGCTCAAGATCGTCCGTGTCCATGTTGAATACCCCGCAATCCCGATCATGACCCCTTTTTACACTGCCCGGACACGGTTTCCAACCATCCCCCTTTCCGCTACAGCAAGATCAGAAGTTCATTGACCCGCCGCTTGGGAGAGCCCGCGATGCCCCAATCCTTGCCAGCGACCATGATGGCCGTCGAGATCTCTTCACCCGGTGGGCCGGAGGTGCTTCGCCCGGCCATCCGTCCGGTGCCGGCACCTGGCAAGGACGAGGTCTTGATCCGGGTCCAGGCGGCCGGGGTCAATCGACCGGACGTCTTGCAGCGAAGGGGCGATTACCCGCCGCCCAAGGGTGCCAGCGATTTGCCTGGTTTGGAAGTAGCGGGCGAGATTGTTGCTCTTGGCGAGGGCGTCGAGCGCTGGCAGGTGGGCGAGCCTGTCATGGCCCTGGTGGCCGGTGGTGGCTACGCGCAGTTTTGCGCCGCGCCGGCGCCCCAATGCCTGCCGATCCCGCCCGGCCTGACGACGACCCAGGCGGGGGCGGTCCCGGAAACATTCTTCACCGTCTGGACCAACGTCTTTGACCGCGGCCGGCTCAAGCCCGGGGAAACATTCTTGGTGCATGGCGGGTCGAGCGGCATCGGCACGACAGCGATCCAGATGGCGCGGCGCTTCGGCGCCCGGGTCTTCGCCACCGCCGGCTCGGCCGAGAAATGCGCCAAATGCCGCGAACTTGGCGCGACCCTGGCAATCGACTACCGAAATCAGGATTTCGTGGAAGCGGTGCAGGCGGAGACAGCGGGCAATGGAGTCGATCTCATCCTCGACATGATCGGGGCCGAGTATTTTCCGCGCAATCTCAAATCCCTTGCGGTTGAGGGTCGCCTGGTACAGATCGCCGTCCAACGGGGTGCCAAGGCCGAGGTCAATCTGGCCGACATCATGGTCAGGCGCCTGAGCGTGACCGGTTCGACGTTGCGACCCCGCTCAATCGCCGAAAAGGGCGCCATCGCCCGCGCCCTGGAACACGAAATCTGGCCCTGGCTGGCGGAGGGTTCCGTACGCCCGATCGTGCACGCAACCTTTGCCCTGGCCGACGCCGCTTCCGCCCATCGACTGATGGAATCCAGCGCCCACATCGGGAAAATCGTGCTAGTCGCGGAGTAAGCCGGGCAAAAGCCTTGGCAAGGGCCAGCCCGAGATGCTATCGGGTGGCGCCTAGCGGTCCGACAGCGACGGCCAGCTGCCGGTCCGTCGCCTCGGATCGCTAGCGAATTCAATGGATTGTGGCGCGACACTGACTCGATGAGAGAGCATTGAACCGCTGGATGGCCCTCGCTTGGGATTGGCACGCTGTTTTCCGTGATGGTCGATTGGCGCCGATTCATTGGCGCCATGGCCGCCCCGCCGGGCCCGGCCCGCTCGAGTAGGAGAAGTCATGACGCAGATACTGATGCCCAAGGCGACCGCCGTCTGGCTGGTCGAGAACACCACGCTCACCTTCGAGCAGATCGCATCGTTTTGTGGATTGCACGCGCTCGAGATCCAGGGCATCGCCGATGGCGAAGTGGCTCAGGGTATCAACGGCGCCGACCCGATGCTGAACGGCCAATTGATGCCCGAGGAAATCAAGCGCTGCGAGACCGATCCGACGCAAAACCTGAGACTGGCCAAGGCCGAAAATCCCCTGCCGCTCCCGCGCACCAAGGGGCCGCGCTACACCCCCGTTTCCAAGCGCCAGGACAAGCCCGACGCGGTCGCCTGGCTCGTTCGCCATCATCCCGAACTCAGCGAGGCGCAAATTTCCAAATTGATCGGGACCACCAAGCACACCATCGCGCAGGTTCGCGACCGCTCGCACTGGAACATGGCCAATCTCAGGCCGCGCGATCCGGTGCTGCTTGGCTTGTGCACGCAGACCGACCTCAACGTTGCGATCTTGAAAGCGCGCAAGGCCGCGGGCAAACCGGCAAGCCTGGATCCGATCGTGCCGGCGGTCGAGCCGCTGCCCCAGGAAGAGCCACGACCAGAGACGCAGAAGCACGATTACAGCGCGTTCTTCGGCGCCAAGAGCTGACGGAGGCGCTCGCATTCGCGCCGAGCAATCGGGGCAAACGAGGGTGGCGCGCGAGCCCAGGGTTCTGGTGATCGGCGGCGCCAATATCGACATCAAATGCCGCATCGGTGGCACTCACACTCCCTTCACTTCCAATCCCGGAACAGTCGAAACCTCGAGCGGGGGTGTTGCCTTCAACATCGCGCGCAATCTGGCACTCCTTGGCGAAAGGGTGGCCCTGGTCAGCGCCATCGGCCGCGACGAGGCAGGTCGGCGCCTTTTCCGCGAGGCACATTCGGCTGGTATCGATCTTTCGCGCTGCCGGCGCTCGGCCTTTGCCACCGGCGCCTATGTGGCGCTCCTCGACCGGCGGGGCGAGCTCATCTCGGCGGTCTCGGCCATGTCGATCATGGATGAATTGACGCCGACGGCACTCCGCGGCTTCGTGCCTGCGTTAAGGCCCTGCGAACTCGTCGTCGCCGATTGCAATCTTCCGCGGGATTCACTGCGTTTCGTGTTGAACGCGGCCAAGCACGGCAAGCGGCGCGTGATGGTCGATGGCGTGTCGGTGGCAAAGGTGCGCCGGCTGCGACCCCTGATCGCAGAGCGCCTGCCCATTTTCGCGCTTTCCCTCAATCGCGCCGAGGCGGTGGCGCTCGATCCCGGCTTGCGGAACACGATGCCGGGTCTTCGCGCCTTCGCGCGGCACCTGCATCTGGCCGGCGTGGACAATGTCCTCATCCATCTTGGCCGGCGCGGGGTCTTCGTCTCGGCTCGGGGAAGCGATGGCGGGCCACGGATTAGCCGGCGCATCGCGGCCCGAAAGTCCCGCCGCGAAGATGTGACCGGGGCCGGCGACGCGGCGCTGGCGGCGACCGCCTATGGCGTGCTTCGGCGGCTCGACATTTTCGCCGCCGCCGAACTCGGCCAGGTGGCGGCGGCGATGACGCTTGCCAGCGCCGAGAGCGTCTCGGAAGCCATGACCGGCCATGCGCTGATCAAGAAGATGGCGCGATGATTCCCGCATTCCTCGACATCGCGCCCGAGGTGCGGGCGGCCCTCAAGGACAGGCGCGCCATCGTGGCCTTGGAATCGACCATCATCGCCCATGGCATGCCCTACCCAAGCAATCTGGAAATCGCGCAGGCGCTGGAATCGATCGTGCGCGCGAGGGGTGCTGTTCCAGCCACCATTGCCCTCTTGGACGGCAGATTGCGCGTCGGCCTGGGCGAGGCCGATTTGCACCGGCTCGCCAGCAATTCCGCGATCGCCAAGGCTTCGACCCGCGATCTTCCGGTGCTGATCGCAAGGGGCGCGGATGGCGCCACCACGGTCGCCGCCACCATGCGAATCGCCGCGATGGCGGGAATCGAGGTCTTGGCGACGGGGGGCATCGGCGGCGTCCATCGCGGCGCCGATCGCGGTTTCGACATCTCCGCCGATCTCACCGAACTCGCGGCCAGCAGCGTGGCCGTGATTTCCGCCGGCGCGAAGGCGATTCTCGATCTGGCGCTGACACTGGAACGACTGGAGACGCTCGGGGTTCCGGTGATCGCCTACGGCACCGAGGATTTCCCGGCCTTCTATTCGCGATCGAGCGGATTGAAGGCGCCCTATCGCGCCGACACCCCCCAGGACTTGGCGTCAATCATCCGCGTGAAACGCGACATGGGGCTTGCGGGCGGCGTGCTCGTCGCCAATCCGATACCGGTCGCGGACGAGATCCCGGCGGGCGAGATCGCCACCTATATCGATGAGGCGGTGGCGGTGGCCGCTTCGGCCGGGATCACCGGCAAGGCGGTAACACCCTTCTTGCTCGCACACCTCGCCGAACGCACCGGAGGGCGCAGCCAGAAGGCCAACATGGCGCTGGCCCGTAATAACGCCATGCTTGCCGCCGATCTCGCCGTCGCGTTGGCCAAGCTGGAGTGAGTAGTCGACACGCGGGGCCCGCGCATTTGCCGCGAATGCCGGTGAATTCCGCGAAGCCTAGGTTTTGTGCGATTGGCGCAAAGCGATCCGCCCGCATTCCGTGGAATTTAGCCAAATTTGGAGCCCCGCGATCCAGTCGTTCATGCCGCATTAAGCTGTGTGCACTATGGTAAATTCATGAGACCGCGCTCGCGAGAATAGATTTCCGGAGGAAGATGCTTTCACCATCCTCGCTGCTCATCGTTCGATCGCACCGGGACATCGCGGGTTTCCATGCAAGCCTCGGATCGATCTACGACTACTGGGATGGCAAACGCGGCGGCAAGCGAATGCCCTCGCGCGGCGACATCGATCCCCTGGAGATGCGTGGATACTTGCCCCATTTGATGCTGTTGGACGTCGTCCAGGACCCGCGTCGCTACGTCTACCGCCTGGTCGGCACCAAGGAAGTGGAAGCGCGCGGCCGCGACCCGACCGGCCGATCGGTGGCCCAAGCCGGTCAAGGCGCGGCGGCGGAGGCGCTTGTCTTCTATGATCAGATCGTCGCCACGCGCAATCCGGCGCTCTTGGTCGGTGAACATGAACTTAGGCCGGGTACGCGCACCCGGCGCCAAATTCTGGGCCTGCCCCTTTCCAGCGACGGCAGGATTATCGACATGATCCTGGTCATCGCCCACACCGAATGGACCGTGGAACTGGGCTAATCTCTATCGAACGTCGAATCTGATTCCCTGGGCCAGCGGCAATTGGTCGGAGAACGAGCGATTTCGCTCCCGTCGATGGGCGATCTCACGACGAGTTCGCCCTTCTTCATCTTCCGCTGGTCGAGGCAGAGATCCTTGAGGATGGTCGCGATCGCGCGCATTCTAGGGCTCCCTGATCCGTGATTTGCGCGAAAGGGATGGCCTGTGCGCGCGCCCGTTGTCAATCGCTCGATTCGGTGCTGGTTTCGGCCGCGCCCTCCAGGGGAATCGCTTGAAGGAATGACCTCCCAAAACCACAACCTTCATGCCCGCGAAGGCGGGCATCCATGGCGCCGTCGGTACAGTCTTGCGGGTCGCACACCCGTTTGACCCCACCATGGACCCCCGCTTTCGCGGGGGTGACGAG
>CAZIUB010000052.1:0-29993 GCA_964542425.1 uncultured Rhodospirillaceae bacterium
TAGCGCCGGAAGCGGGAAAAAGCGGTTGCACGCCGCATAAAAAAATAGAAAATGGCGGAAGAACCCCTGTCAAAAACAACCTCATCCCATCGCCGCCGCAAAAATCCGCTCAAAATACCGGGTTTTTAGAGGTGGCCTCAACCTCGTTTTCTGGCTTGCCCTGGGCAACGTTCCGAAATCGACGACCATGACCTTTGGCCGGATGGTCAACAATTCGTGACATCGCTTCTCGATAGCGCGGGAGAGTTCTTCATAGTCGCCCGAGCGCGTCTGCGCCCCGGCTTCGATGACCAACCTGAGAGGCGGTTCAACGCGAGGTGGGGGGCGATCCAGGCGGATACGCAGTTGGCCCGAGACCGCTGGCTGGAATAGGTTAACCACTTCCTGGATAGAAGCTGGGTAGACCTTGACCCCTTTCACATTCAAGAGATCGTCAATCCTGCCGAGGATTTCTATGCGTGCACCGAACGTACCGCATCCAGGACACTCGCCGATATTTAACTTCATCATGTCGCCAGTCGCATTGCGGAAGGCGGGCGCGGCCTCGTATTCAAGTGCGGTGTGAATTGCTTCGCCAACGGCGCCGTCCCGAAGTTCGATCGGACTCCTCGTTTCCGGATCCACCAGATCGTAACGAAAGCAATAATCCTCCGCCATGTAATGCATGCCGCAATAGTCCGGGCTGTCGCAGGAGATCGTGGCGTTGTGCCAAGCACCCCCTGTAGCGTCAAACACCTTGGCGCCAAATGCCTCGCAAACGCGTTCCCGAAACGCCGCCGTGCCCGCGCCTGGCTCCCCCGCACAATAGATGATGCTGATGCCAAGATCGCGCACCGGGCCACCAGTCTCTTCGACTGCCCGTTCGATCAAATGGCTGACCAAGGAAGGTGTCGCAAACAGAGCCTTCGGTCGCGTGAGCTGAATGTAGCGCAGGATCTTGGCAGTACCTGCCTCGGCGCCAACCGCAATCGGCCGCGCCCCATAGGCTTCGAGAGCCTGCACCAATGTAATTCCAGCGAGCCAGAGGCTCAATCCAAATGCGTGCAAGACCGTGTCGCCTGGTCTGATTCCCGCGACGCGGAACGTACGGCCGAGAACAGCCATGGTGATGTCAAGATCCTTCCTGGTGAACAAGTAGAAGGTTGGATGGCCAGTCGTACCCGATGTCGCGGCGACATGTATCACGCTCTCCAGGGGAACGATCAGATGTAGCCCGTATGGGTGTCCGTGGAGTTCCAGCGAGCGCTGCTGAGACTCCCGATGCCGGATCTTGTCGAGGAAGGTCGGCAGGCGCCGAAATTCATCCAGGCTGCTTATCGCCTCCGGCGAGTCAATACCGGCTTCGATAAAACGTTGCCGATAGTAGTCAGCATTGTTGAAACAACGGTGAATCTGTTTCTTCAGCTTCGCGAATCGATCCGCGTTGAGCAGCGCCATGTATTCCGACGGGTCGCGGATTGAAATGTTCATGGCTTCCTTCAGAGCAGATGGTCCCGAACTCATGCACGCGCCAGTCGATCTAACAATGTATCAATGTCGACTTCTCATTAGGAAAACGTTGAATTTCTGGCGATCACGAAGAGCCAGCGCACCTGCGAAAGTGCCGTGATGATGTCCTCCGTGATACCATCGGAAAAGTATTCCTGCTCGGAATCTCCCGACATGTTCTTAATGTGTCCAGCGCCGCAGGCTGGTTCGAGGCAACTCATCTTGCGAAATGTTTCCCGATCATCAAGTACGTGCTCAATCAGAGCTCGAGTGGCCCAGGGCGGCGTGGGGAAATCATCGGCGCCATCCCTAACTTCTGCTCTCTGGGCCATTACTGCATGCGATTTTTTTTGCACTTCAGCTCAATTATTTCCAGGCAAGGCCGATTCCGGTACTAAGCCATTGATTCATTGATAATCTGCTCTGTCAATAAGCTTTGGGCTGTCCAACAAAACCACACTCGGCCGTATTACATCAAAAAACCGCCCGGGATCCATCGACCCCGGGCGCGAGCGTCTCATGCCTTGCACTTCCTCTCCCAGCCCGCGAGGGACGCGGGCGGGATGCCGCCTCAATTCGCCTGGCGGCGAAGGAACGCCGGGATATCCAGCGTGTCCTCTTCCGACCGGCTGATCGACATGCGGTCGGCCGGGTCCAGCTGCAATTGCGGCTGCTTGGGCTGCTCGGGCCGCGGCTCCGGCTGCGGCCGCGCAAGGGGCGTCCCCCCGTGGGGCGTCCCCCCGTGGGGCGTCCCATGGGGCGCTTGTCGGGTCGGTTGTGGCACGGCTGCCGGCTTGAACGCCGATTGGGTGAAGCGCAGGGTCATCCTTTCGAACAGGCTGGGAATGCGCTTGCGCTCCGCCGCCGGGGCCGGTTCCCCCCCCGGTTGCGGCTGGGGTTGCGCGGGGGCTCGCGCCACCACGGGCTGGGCGATACTCGGGGCTTGCGAGTGCGCCGGTTCCTGGGCCGCTTGTGCCACGAAGGGCCTTTCGTCCACCGGGCGCTCGGCGCGTGCCGGGGCGCGATTGACCAGCTTGTCCAGGGCCGACATCTCGTCGCGGATGACCGGCGCGTGGTAGGGCTGGGTCTGCAACGCGGTCGCGCCATGGCTTTGCGGCATCGGCGCGTGACTCGTGGCCCCCACCTGGGCCCCATGCCCCATCGTACCTGGCCCCATCGCCGCTTGGGCAGCACTTGGCGGCGTGAAGAATATGCTCGTTTGCCGCTGCGCCGCCTGGGCTCCCGCCGCCTGCATGGAATGGGCGCCGCCGGCCATCGCCGCCGGCTCCATGCGCGGAGATGGGCGTTCGTGGGCTTGATCGGCCGCCCCCGACTGGCCGCCCCCCTGGCCGCCCCCCTGGCCGCCCCCCTGGGCGCCCCTGGCAACCAGGCTCAGATTGCCGTAGCCGGGCCGGGGCTGGGCCATCGCCTGGGCCTCGATCCCGGTCGCCACCACCGAGATGCGGATTCTTCCGTCCAGCGATTGATCGAAGGTCGAACCGAAGATGATGTTGGCGTCGGGGTCGACCTCGTCGCGGATGCGATTGGCCGCCTCGTCGACCTCGAACAGGGTCATGTCCATGCCCCCGGTGATGTTGATGAGGACGCCGCGCGCGCCCTTCATGCTGACTTCGTCGAGGAGCGGGTTGGAAATCGCGGATTCGGCTGCGGCAACCGCGCGATTGTCGCCCGTCGCCTCGCCGGTTCCCATCATCGCCTTGCCCATCTCGCTCATCACCTGGCGGATGTCGGCGAAATCGAGGTTGATCAGGCCCGGCATGACCATCAGATCGGTCACCCCGCGCACGCCCGAATGCAGGACCTCGTCGGCCATCTTGAAGGCGTCGGCGAAGGTGGTCTTTTCGGTCGCGATCCGGAACAGGTTCTGATTGGGGATGATGATCAGGGTATCGACGAATTGCTGCAGTTCCTGGATGCCCGCTTCGGCTAGGCGCATCCGATGCGCGCCCTCGAAGTGGAACGGCTTGGTCACCACGCCGACCGTGAGCACGCCCTGGTCGCGGGCGATCTGGGCCACCACGGGGGCGGCACCCGTGCCGGTGCCCCCGCCCATGCCGGCGGTGATGAAGACCATGTTGGAGCCCGCCAGGTGTTCCGCGATCTCGCGCACGGCTTCCTCGGCCGCCGCCCGGCCGATATCGGGCCTGGCGCCAGCACCCAGGCCCTTGGTCACGGTCACGCCCAACTGGATGCGCCGCTCGCACAGCGATTGTTGCAACGCCTGGGCGTCGGTGTTGGCGATCAGGAAATCCACGCCTTCGAGCTTGGCGCGGATCATGTTGCCGACCGCGTTGCCGCCGGCGCCGCCGACGCCGATCACGGTGATTTTCGGGCGGATGTCGAAGGGTTCCTGGGGCAGCGAAAGATTCAAGGTCATGAGTTCTCTCCTTTTTTGGGTTCGTGGTCAGAAATTTTCCTTCAACCACGATCCGAACCGCCCCAGCATCCCCGTTCCCGAGGTTGCGCCGGCGCGGTTGGGTCTTGGCTGATGGGTTTCGGCGTCAAGCGCGAAGGCCAGAAGCCCGGCGGCGACGGCGAAAGCCGGCCCCGCCGTGGCATCGGCCAATCCGTGGGTCCGGATCGGCCGTCCCATGCGCACTTGTTTGTCGAGAACCAGCGCGGCCAACTCCCTTATGCCGCCTAGCTGGCTTGCACCCCCCGTCAAGACCACACGCCGCCCGGCGATCTTGTCAAAGCCGCTCGATTCGAGTCGAGAGCGAACCAACTCGAAGGTTTCCTCGAGCCGGGGTTGCACGATACCGATCAGGATCGATCGGGGAATCTGGTTGGGGATGCCGAATTCCTCCTCGCCCACCTGGGGAACATGGATGATTTCGCGTTCGTCGGCCGGGGTGGCGATGCAATTGCCGTAGAGGGTCTTGACGCGCTCGGCGTGAATGAGCGGCGTGGACAGGCCCCTGGCGATGTCGTTGGTGACATGGCCCCCGCCGATGGGCACGGAATCGGTGTAAACCACCTGGCCGTCGAAAAAGACGGCGACCGAGGTGGTGCCGGCGCCCATGTCCACGACCGTCACACCCAGATCCATTTCATCGTTGACCAGGGCCGCCATTCCAGCCGCATAGGGCGAAACCACGATCGCGCGCGTCTCCAAATGGCAGCGCGCGACGCATCCGGTCAGGTTCTTGACCGCGCCGGTCGCGGCCGTGATCACGTGCATGTCCACACCCAGCCGTTCGCCATACATGCCCCTCGGGTCGCGGATGCCCCTGGAGCCGTCGATCGAATAGCCGACCGGGATGGAATGGATCAGGCGCCGGTCGTGCGCGCCATTGACCTGGTGGCCCTGGGCCAGCACGCGGTGCAAGTCCTGGTCGGCCACCTCGCGGCCCGACAGGGGCACCTCGACGCCCACGGTCTGCGAGGCCGGGTAGCCGCCAGACAAGTTGATGATCACCTCGGAAATGGTTTCGCCGGCCATTTGCTCGGCGGCGTGGACGGTGGCGCGCAAGGCCGTCTCCGCCTGTTCCATGTCGATGATCGCCCCGGTGCGAACCCCGCGCGAAAGCTGATGCCCGATGCCGATCACGCTCGGCCGCTCGTCCCCGGCCACCCGAGCGATGAAGCAGCAGATCTTGCTGGTGCCGATGTCCAGCGCGCTCAGCAATCCGTTGCGCGCGGCGACGCGAGGCCTCTTCATGATGTGATGTTCCTCGACCAGCATGACTCCCTCTTCCGCCCTGCGGACGAAGGTCCGCCTTCGCGAACCGGGCGCGAGAGGGTTGGGGTGAGGGTGACGCTGCTGCAAAATGAAGCGATGCTTCCACGCATGGCGTTCAGGTCTCCTTGCCGGGTTCGGCATCGCCCTCGATGGCGGTTCCCGCACCTGGGGGATGGGCAAGTCGCAACACCACCCGACCCTCGAACCGGAGGTCGATGATCGAGATGTCCTTGTCGAGAATCCGCTCGGTGGCGACCAGTGCGGCCAAGAGCCGCCAGGCCGCGTCCGGTTCGATTTCCGGCAGCTTCACGTCGATGCCGTTGTCGAGGCGCAAATTCCAGCGCCGCTCGCCAACCAGAACCAGCGCGCGCACGCGGGCGGCCAGATCGGGGTTGGTCGCGACCAAATCCAGGATCAGGGCTGCGCGCGGAGGCGCGCGCTCTCCGACCACGATCGGCAAATCGCGATGACGCTCGATTGATGCCGCCTCGATCACCTGGCCGTCGCGCGCGATCAGGGTGAGACGCTGCCGATGCTGCCACAGCGCGAAGGGCACCAGTTCCGTCAGCCGGATAGCTAGAAGATCGGGCAGGCGCCGCTCGATCTCGGCCTCGGCGACCCAGGGCAGGTCGAGAAGGCGCTGGCGCATTGCCGCGAGATCGATTCCGTAAAGCGGCGGCCGCCCCTCAATCGCCAGTGCCGCGATCACGTCGGCCCGTTCGGTCCGGGCGCGACCTTCGATCTCGATCCGCGCTACGATCAGGCCCCGATCGGCGCTCCAGGCCAGCGCCAAGTCCCGGCTTGCCTGGATCGCGACCTCGAACCAGGCCTGACGCCCGGCCAAGGCAAGGCCGCCGCCCATGATCAGGATTGCCGCCAACACCAGGATCAGCCGCGCCGATGGGCCGCCCCGCCACGGGCGCCAGGGGCGCCGCCGTGGCGGATGGGATGGCGCGCGATCGGTGGCGGCGGCGTTCAGGAATCGCATCGCGCCTCCTCCACCAGCCACGCCACCAGTTTTGGAAAGGAGATCGCCAAATGGCGGGCCTGTTCCGGTACCAGCGACAAGGCGGTCATGCCGGGCTGGGTGTTGACCTCCAGAAGATAAAGCCCGTCGGGCGTCTCGCCCTTGATGTCGTCGTAACGCAGATCGGCGCGGCTGATGCCCCGGCAGCCGAGCACCCGATGCGCGGCGACCGCCATGCCCATGGCCTCCGCCGCCACAATCTCGGAGAGCGGTGCCGGGCAAAGATGCATGGTCATGCCTTCGGTGTATTTGTTGGTGTAGTCGTAGAAACCCGAGACCGGGCGCAACTCGGTCACCGTCATGGCGCGATCGCCCATCACCGCGACGGTCAGCTCGCGTCCCGGGATGAAGCGCTCGACCAGCGCGCTCTCGCCGAATTTCCAGGCCTCGCCGTCGCCCGGCCTCGCGTTCTCGCCCGCGCGCACGATGCTGACCCCGACACTCGATCCCTCGTTCGTGGGCTTGATCACATAGGGCCGGGGCAGGGGATCGCCCGCCGCCACCTCGGCGCGGGTGACCAGCTTGCCCTCGGCGCAGCGCAGGCCCGCGGCCTGGAACAGGATCTTGGCCAAGGGCTTGTCCATGGCCATGGCTGACGCCATCAGGCCGGAATGGGTGTAGGGGATGCCGAGCAGGTTGAGGAGGCCCTGGATGTTGCCGTCCTCGCCCCAGCGCCCGTGCAGCGCGTTGAACACGACATCGGGCCTTTGGCGTGTAAGGGCCTCCAGCAGCGCGCTGACGTCCTTGCTGACATCGATCGTCGCCACGCTGTAGCCGGCCTCGATGAGTGCTGCGGCGCAACTGGCCCCGCTCACCAGCGAGATCTCGCGCTCGGCCGAAAATCCGCCCATCAGCACGGTGACGCGTTTCATCGCGCGCCCCCCTTCGTCGCGACCGGATCCTGGGCAATTCCGATGCGCCGGATCTCCCATTCCAGATCGATCCCGCTATGCGCCTTGACGCGCCGGCGAACTTCCTCGCCCAGCGCCTCGATCTCGGCGGCACCGGCCTCTCCGGTGTTGATCAGGAAATTGCAATGCTTCTCCGAGACCATCGCGCCGCCCACGCGAAGCCCGCGGCAGCCTGCTTCATCGATCAATTCCCAGGCGTGTCTGTCCTTCGGGTTGATAAAGGTACTGCCCCCGGTGCGTGCGCGAATGGGCTGGCTCTCCTCGCGCGATGCCTGGATTTCCTGGATGCGGGCATGGATTGCCTTCTGGTCCTCGGGTTCTCCGCGCAAGGTGACGGCGGTGAAGATCCAGCCTTCCGGCACCGCGCAATGGCGATAAGTGAAGCCCATGGCCTTGGCATCGAGGCGGCGCGTGGCACCCGTCTCATCGAGCGCTATCGCGCTTTCGAACACGCGCGCGATGTCGCTCCGATAGGCGCCTGCATTCATGCGAAGCGCGCCACCGATGGTGCCTGGGATTCCGGACAGGAACTCGAGCCCGCCAATGCCCCCGTCGCGCGCGGCGAGCGCCACATTGAGGTCGAGTGCTCCCGCACCGGCTTCGATGCTTGTGCCATGGGCGCCAATGCCGGCAAAGGCGCGGCCCAGGCGAATGACCACGCCGGGCACGCCCCCGTCGCGCACCAAGAGATTGGACCCCACACCCAAGACCGTCACCGGAACATCCCGCGGCCGCTCGCGCAGGAAATTCGCCAGATCCTCCGCGTCTTCCGGCTTGAACAGCAATTCGGCCGGGCCGCCCACGCGAAACCAGGTGATGCCGGCTAGGCTCGCGTTCTCGGTCAGCCGGCCGCGCAGCTTCGGCAGTCTTTCGATCAATCGCTCGGTGCGCGTCGCCGCCGCCGCCATCATGCTTCTCCCCCTTGTACCGGTCGTCGCTGATGGCTGATTCGAACCAGATTTCCCCGCCGGTGCGCGCCGGCGGGTACTATCACTTGGCAACTTGTGTCGACTTTCGTGGAAGCATGGATGCGTTTCATGGGTCACGCTTTTTCGAAAGTTGGCACTTGATCCAGCGCCCGCAATTCGTCGGGCAGCGATTGCGCCCAATAGGTGATCGAGCCCGCACCCAGGCACACAACCAGGTCCCCGGGCCGAACAATGGGCGCCAGAATCGCCGCCAGTTGCTTGGGGTCGGCCAGATATTCGGCATGGCGATGGCCGCGCTCGCGCAGGCCCTTGACCAGGGAATCGGCGCTCGCGCCCTCGATCAGTTGTTCGCCCGCGGCATAGACATCGGCCACCAGCACCCGATCGGCGTTGTTGAAGCAGGTGCAGAATTCCTCGAACAGGCTGGAGAGCCGCGTGTAGCGGTGCGGCTGCATGACGGCGATGACGCTGCCCTTGGTCGCCAGCCTGGCGGCGCCGAGCACGGCGCCGATTTCCACCGGATGGTGGGCGTAATCGTCGATCACGGTGACGCCGCCCACTTCGCCAGTCTTGGTGAAGCGCCGCTTGACCCCGCCGAATTCCGCGAGGCCCTGGCGAATGACGGCATCGTCGAAATTCATCTCGGCGGCAAGCGCGATCGCCGCCAGGCTGTTCTGGACGTTGTGCTGGCCGACCATCGGCAGGCGCAGATCCTTAATCTCGCGGGCCCGGTCGTGGACCCGATCGACGATCGAGACGTCGAAGCTGCTGCCGGTGGCATCGCCGCGCAAGTCGCGGGCGCACACATCGGCTTGCGGCGAGAAGCCATAGGTGACGACGCGCCTATCCGCGAGTTTCGGGATCATCGCCTGGACCACCGGATGGTCGATGCACAGGATGGCGAAGCCGTAGAAGGGAATGTTGCGGACGAATTCCTCGTAGGCGCGGTTCATTGCCTCGATGGACCCGTAATGATCGAGATGCTCCGGGTCCATGTTGGTGACGATGGCGATCACGGCCGGGAGCTTGACGAAGCTGCCGTCGGATTCGTCGGCCTCGACCACCATCCATTCGCCCCCGCCCAGCCTCGCGTTGGTGCCGTAATTGTTGATGATGCCGCCATTGATCACCGTCGGATCGAGGCCGGCGGCATCCAAGAGCGCCGCCACCAGCGAGGTGGTGGTGGTCTTGCCGTGGGTCCCGCCGATGGCAACCGACCATTTCAGGCGCATGAGTTCGGCCAGCATCTCGGCCCGCCTGACGACCGGCAAGAGTTTCGCCCGCGCCGCCACGATTTCCGGGTTGTCGGGCTTCACCGCCGATGAGACGACCACCACCGCCGCCTCGCCCAGATTCTCCGGTTTGTGCCCGATCTCGATTCCGATCCCGAGCTCGCGCAGGTGCTTGGTGGTGTAGCTTTCGGCCAAGTCGCTGCCCTGGACCCGATAATTGAGGTTGTGCAGGATCTCGGCGATGCCGCTCATGCCGATGCCGCCGATGCCGACGAAATGCAGGATTCCGATCTCGACTGGAAGGGCGCGCATCAGACCAAGATCTCCCGCGACTTGGCCGATGAGATCGCCGGCGTCAGCGCCAGGACCAGATCGGCCAATGCCGAGGCGGCATTCGGCCTTCCCATGAGCCGCGCGCCCTTGGCAGCCCTTGCCAGGGCCTCCGGCGTCTCCAGGAGATTGGCGAGGCGGTGAGTCAGCGCGGCCGCCGCCCCCTTTTCTTCCGCCACCACCCAGCCGCCGCCGCCCGCGGCGAAGGCCCGCGCGTTCGTCCCCTGATGGTCGTCGATCGAATGGGGGAGCGGCACCAGGATGGCAGGCCTTCCGGCGGCGGCGAGTTCCGCGATGGTCGAGGCGCCGGCGCGACTGATCACCAGATGGGCGCGCTCCAGGCGCGCAGGTACGTCGGCGAAGAAGGGCTTGAGTTCCGCAGCCATGCCCAAAGCGGCGTAAGATGCACCGACTAGGCTGATATCCTCGATGCGGCATTGCTGGGCGATAGCCAAGCGCCGGCGCCGATCGTCCGAAAGCGCGGCCACGGCCTCCGGCACCAGGTTCGAAAGCGCGCGCGCACCCTGGCTGCCGCCCATGACCAACAAGTGGAAGGGTTCGCCGGCGGCTTGCATCCGGTAGCCGCGCGTGCCCAGTGCGGCGATCGAGGCGCGCACCGGATTGCCGGTGTAACGGCGTTTGGCTTGCGCTAGGCCCTCGGCCAGGCGCGTTTCCTTGAAGCTCAGCGCCACCAGCCTGGCGCCGCGCATCAGGAACCGATTGGCCCGCCCAATGACCGCGTTCTGTTCATGGAGGAGCGTCGGCCTGCGCAAGCATTGCGCCGCCAGCAGTACCGGGACCGAGGCATAGCCGCCGAACCCGATGACGCAATCGGGCCGCCGGCGCAAGATTAGGCCGAGCGATTGCACGAATCCCCGCCCGAGCCGCGCCAGATTGGCCAGGCGTAGGCCGCGCCCCTTGCCGGCGATGCCACCGGCCGAGACGCGGTGCAGCGCGACCTCGCCCAATCCTTCGCCAAATCCGCGCCCGCGCGCATCGGTCGCCAGTTCGACTTGGCAGCCCCGCGCGATCAGCTCCCGCGCCAGCGCTTCCGCCGGGAACAAATGGCCACCGGTCCCACCGGCGGCAAGGAGAATTCGGGGTTTGATCGAGCCGATCATGTCTCGATCGCTCCGGGGAAGCGCTTGCGTGTGAGGGCCAGCAGCATGCCTACGCCAAGTGCCACCGCCAGCGCCGAGGACCCGCCATAGGAAAGGAAGGGCAACGTCATGCCCTTGGTCGGCATCAAATGCAGCGTGCTCGCCATGTTGATGATCACCTGCAGGCCGAAACTGGTGGCCAGGCCCGTGACCGCCAGCAACACGAAGAAGTTCTGCTCGCCCAGGATACGCAGGAAGGCCTTGAGCACGATGAAGGCGAACAACGCCACCAGCGCCAGGCAGACGATCAAGCCGAATTCCTCGCCCGCGACGGCGAAGATGAAATCGGAATGGGCGTCGGGAAGCACCAGCTTGACCATTCCCTCGCCCGGTCCCGTGCCATGGAGGCCGCCGTTCTGGAACGCCTCCAGCGCGCGGTCGATCTGGAAGGAATCGCCGCTCTTGTGATCGAGGAACCGATCGATCCTTGAGCCCACATGGGGGAACATGAAATAGGCGAACGCCAGACCCACCAATCCCCCGGCCGCGCCCAGCGCCAACCACAGTAAGGGCAGGCCGGCCACGAAGAATTGCGCGAACCAGGTGGCGGCGAGGATGCCGGTCATGCCCAGATCGGGCTGGTTCACCAGGAGCGCGATGACGATCGCGAAGGCGACAATGGCGATCAGGTTTCCCGGCACGCCGCGCTTCTCCCGCTCGAGGGCGAACATCCAGGCGGCGAAGATCGCGAAGGTCGGCTTCAAGAACTCCGATGGCTGCAAGGAGATCGGCCCTAGGTCGAGCCAGCGCCTTGCGCCCTTGATCTCATGGCCCAAGACCAGGGTGAGGGCGGTCAGGCCGAGAAAGACCAGGAAGAAGATGATTCCCAGCCTTCGCACCTGCCGGGGCTGCAGTGTCGAGACCGCGATGGTGATAGCAAGTGCCACCGGCAAAGCGGCGTAGTGGTGACGCACCAGATAAAACCCGTCGAGCCCGATCCTGGTCGCGACCGCGGGCGAGGCCGCCAGCACCAGGATGGCGCCGGCAAACATGAGTGCCAGCGTCGCGGCCAAGGTCCAGCGGTCGATGGTCCACCACCATTGCGCCATGATCGATTTGTCGGTGCGGGCGAAACTGGTCATGGCAAAGCCCTCGCCGGCCCGTTGTTGCTTCCCGTCAATGCCTGAACCAGGGACCGGAACTCCTCGCCCCGCGCCTCGAAGCTCGCATACTGGTCCCACGAGGCCGCTGCCGGCGACAGCAACACAACGGCCCCTGGAATGTGCTCGCGCATTGCCATCTTGTGCGCGGCGGCGAGTGCCTTGGACAGCATGGCGCATTGCGTGAAGGGAAGTGCTGCCTCGATCTGGCGGGCGAATTCCTCGGCGCTCTCGCCGATCAGGAAGGCGTGGCGAATGCGCGGGTGGAATTTCTCCAGACCGCTCAGCCCGCCTTCCTTGGCCTGGCCGCCGACGATCCAATAGATGTCGCGGTAACAGGCGAGCGCCTTGGCGGCAGCGTCGGCATTGGTCGCCTTGCTGTCGTTGACGTAGGCCACGCCTTCGATGGTGGCCACCCTCTCCTGGCGATGGGCGAGGCCCGGATAGGTCTTGAGCGCGGCCGTAATCGTCTCGCGCTCGATCCCCAGCGCGCGCGCGGCCAAGTACGCGGCGCAGGCGTTCTGCCAATTGTGGGCCCCGGGCAGCGTCGGCAAATCGGCGAGCGTTAGCACGGCGCGCTCCATTCCCTCGCTGTCGTCGATCAATTGGCCGTCACGAACATACGCCCCACGCTCCGCGATCCCCGCGACCGAAATCGGGATCATGCGCCGGAGGCCGCCCTTCAGTTCGCCATGAATCGCCCGGCAATGCGCGTCGTCGATGCCGATGATGCCGATGCCGCCGGTGCCCTTGGGGGCCAGGATGCGCTTCTTGGCCGCGACATATCCCTCCATGCCGCCGTGCCGGCCGAGATGGTCGGGCGTGATGTTGAGCAGGATCGCGACATCGGCCAAGGGTGCGGGCATCAGTTCCAACTGATACGAGGAAAGCTCGAGCACATAGATCCCGCCTTGGCGCAAAGGGTTGAGCGAAAGCGCGGCCTCGCCCAGATTGCCGCCGATCTCGACGGCGAGCCCGCTTGCGCGCAGCACATGTCCGATCAGCGTCGTCGTGGTCGATTTGCCATTGGTGCCGGTCACGCCGACATAGCGCGGGTCGGGAGAGGCCCGGCGCAGCAATTCGATATCGCCGAGCAATGCCTTTCCCGCCCGGCGCGCGAGTGCCGCGACCGGGTGCGGCTGCGGGAAGGTGTGTGGGATTCCCGGGCTCATCACCAGGAAATCCGGCTTGCTCCAATCGGCTTGCGTCAGATCGACGATGATGTCCTCGGGCGCCTCACCGCGCGCCTTCGGGCTGTCGTCCCAGGCCCAGACGATGGCGCCGGAAAGCGTGAGCGATCGCGCGGTCGCGATGCCGGTCCGCCCGAGGCCCAGCACCGCCACGATCCTTCCCTCGATTCCCGGAATGCGCTGGGTCGCCGTCACCTGGTACCCGCCGTCGTGAGACTGGATGTTTCAGCAATTTGACCCCGCCAATGCACGCCGGCGGGTACTATCAATGGGTAAAGTGTGCCAACTTTCGTGGAACGATGGGTGTGTTTCATGGATCGCGCATTTTCCAAAGTTGGCACTGCACTCACCTCAGTTTCAGCGTTGCCAGCCCGACCAGCGCCAGCACGGCGGCGATGATCCAGAACCGGATGACGATGGTGGGCTCGGCCCAGCCCTTCTTCTCGAAGTGATGATGCAAGGGCGCCATGCGAAAGACGCGCCTGCCGGTGGTCTTGAACGAAACCACCTGGACGATCACCGAAACCGTTTCCAGCACGAACAGGCCGCCGATGATCGCCAGCACCAGCTCGTGCTTGGTGATGACGCTGATGGCGCCCAAGGCCCCGCCCATGCTGAGCGAGCCGGTGTCGCCCATGAATACCATCGCCGGCGGCGCGTTGAACCACAGGAAGCCCAGGCCCGCGCCGCACAGCGCGCCGCAGAAGACCGCCAATTCGCCGGTCCCGGGCACGTAATGGAGTTGCAGGTATTGCGAAAAATTGGCGTTGCCCACCAGATAGGCGATCAGCGCGAAGCTGGCCGCCGCCATCATCACTGGCACGATCGCCAGCCCGTCCAATCCGTCGGTGAGGTTGACGGAATTGGAAGCGCCCATCATCACCAGCGCGGCGATGGGCAGAAAGAACCAGCCCAGCGGCAGCAGGAAGTCCTTGACGAAGGGGATGGCGAGGCCGGTGGCCAGCGCCGGCGGCGCGATATTGATGATGACGAAGGTGGCGATGGCGGCGATCGCGAATTGCGCCAGCAGCTTGACCTTGCCTCCCAGGCCCTTGCTGTCGCGCCGGGTCAATTTGAGGAAATCGTCGCCGAACCCGATCGCCCCATAACCCACGGTGACGAACAACACCACCCACACATAGAAGTTGCGAAGATCGGCCCAGAGCAGCGTGGTGATCGCCGCCGACACCAGGAACATGAGCCCGCCCATGGTCGGCGTGCCCTTCTTGGTGAGTAAGTGCGATTCCGGCCCGTCCTCGCGGATCGGTTGACCGTCGCGCTGTTTGTGCTTCAACCAGCGGATGATCGAAGGCCCGATCAGCAACGTCACGAACAGGGCAAACACGGTGGCCCCGCCGGCGCGGAAAGTCTGGTAGCGGAAGACGTTGAAACCGCCCCAATCCTCGGCCAGCGGCACCAACAGGCTATAGAGCATGCCCCAACCCCCTGGAATTTCCGTTGCCGCGCGGGAAACCCAGCTGGTCCTCGCCCAAGGCGCGGCCCATGGCGCGGATCGCCTCGACCAGGGGCGCCAAGCGGGTGCCGAGCGATCCCTTGACCAGCACCACATCGCCGGCGCGAAGCGCGGCCATTAATGGCGCCGTCATCGAAGCCGAATCCAGCGCGTGCACGCATTTGATCGAAATCGGCAACGCGTCCCGAAGTGACTGCATCAGCGGCCCGACCAGGAAGGCGAGATCGACTCCGGCTTGCGCCAGATCCTCGGCCAGTTCGCGGTGAAAATCGCGCGCGTCGGCGCCAAGCTCCCGCATGTCGCCAAGGACCGCGACCCGCCTCGCGCCCTTAGGCGAGGGCAGCGAACCCAGCACGCTCAAGGCCGCGCGCATGGAGGCCGGGCTTGCATTGTAGGCCTCGTCGATCAGATCGATTTCGCCGCTGGCCAAGAGCACCTTCTCTCGCTTGCCGCGACCGGGCAGCGATTCGATCTCGGCCAACGCCGCCAGCGCCGGCTCGATTGCCAGCCCGAGTGCCTCCAACGCCGCCAGCACGGCTAAGGAATTGATCGCCTGGTGGCGGCCGAAGGAACCCATTCGGTATTCGATGCGCCGGCCCCGAAGCTCGGCCACCACCTCGTTGCCCCGCGCGATCACGTCGCAGGCGATCAGGCGGCAATCGGCGCTAGCGTGCTCGCCGAAGGAGAGGATCCGGGCGCCGCGCGCGCGAGCGCGTTCCGCGAGCCCGTCGAAATGATCGTTGTCGCGCGGCAGGATGGCCGTGCCGCCCGCCTTCATGCCGTCGAAAATCTCCGCCTTGGCCTCGGCGATCGCCGCGACCGAGGGGAAGAATTCGAGATGCGTCGCCGCTACCCAGGTGATGATCGCGATTTCCGGTCGCACCAGGCGTGAAAGCTCCGAGATCTCGCCGGCATGGTTCATGCCGAGTTCGAAAATGCCGTATTCCGCCAGGCGTGGCAGACGCGCGAGGCTCAAAGGCGCGCCCCATTGATTGTTGAGATTGCCGGGGCTGGCGAAGCTCGCGCCATGGCGGCCAAGCGCGCGGACCAGCATTTCCTTGGTGCCGGTCTTGCCCACGCTGCCGGTGACGGCAAGAATGCGAGCGCGCGTGCGTCCCCTCGCCGCTCGCCCCAGATCGTTGAGGGCCGCCAGCGTGTCGTTGACCTGGATCAGCTTGGTTCGGAATTGCCCTTTCACCCACCGCGCCACGATTGCGCCCGCCGCCCCGGCATCGACCGCGGCGGCGACGAAATCGTGGCCGTCGAAATTCGGCCCCTCGATGGCGACGAAAAGATCGCCAGGCCTGATCGTCCTGGAATCGATCGAGACGCCATTGGCCATGAAATCGCCCGCCGCCTTGCCGCCGGTCGCGGCGGCGATTTCGCTGGCACTCCACAACGCGGGCATGCTCATGCCGCGCGCTCCGCGAGTTTACCGGCGACCCGGCGCGCCACCGCGCCATCATCGAAGGGCAATATGGTCTCGCCGATGATCTGATAGGTTTCGTGGCCCTTGCCGGCGATCACCAGCAGATCGCCTTGTTCCAGCCCCTGCATCGCGGTGGCGATCGCCTTGGCGCGATCGCCGATCTCGAGTGCCGCGGGAGCGGCGGCCAGAATCTCCGCCCGGATCGCTTCCGGCGCCTCGCCGCGCGGATTGTCGTCGGTCACGATCACGCAATCGGCGAGTTCGCTCGCGATCCGCCCCATGGTCGCTCGCTTGGCGCGATCGCGATCGCCGCCGCAGCCGAAGACCACCACCAGCCGGTTGCCGGCGTGGGGCCGGAGGGTCTTCAGCACGGCTTCGAGCGCACCCGGCTTATGGGCGTAATCGACATAGACCGCTCCGCCCTTGGGCGTGTTGCACACCCGCTCGATCCTGCCCGGCACGCCGGTCAGACGCTCGATCTGGCCGAAGAGCTTGGCCGGATCCGATCCGCATCCCGCCGCCAGCGCCAGCGCGCCCAGCAGATTGGCGGCCTGGAACTGGCCGGCGACCGGAAATTCCATGGTCCCGCGCTGGCCGAAGGCCTCGATCTCGATGACCTGGCCTGCACTCGTCGGCCAGCGCGAAAGCAGCCTGACCTCACCCTTCCGCCCCTTGTCCGCGTCGACCAGAATCACCCGATGGCTTCGCGCGCGGCAAGTCTCGACCAGTTTTTCCCAATCCGGGACTTCGATGTTGATCACCGCGATTCCGCCGGTGGGCAGCAATTCGCGAAACAACCGCGACTTCGCCTGCAAGTAGCTTTCCATGTCGCCGTGATAATCGAGATGGTCGTGCGACAGGTTGGTGAAGGCCGCAGCGGCGATCGCCACGCCGTCCAGCCGGCGCTGGTCAAGGCCGTGGCTGGATGCCTCCATCGCCAGATGGGTGACGCCGTCTCGGGCGAGATGGGCCAGGATCTGGTGCAGGCGAATGGGATCGGGCGTGGTCAATTGGCCGGGATCATTGAACCCGGGCGAAATCACGCCCAGCGTGCCGATACTGGCGCAAAGGCGGCCTTCCAGCATCCACAATTGCCTCAAGAAAGCGGCGGTCGATGTCTTGCCGCCGGTGCCGGTGATGGCGGCGATGGTTTGCGGTTGCCCGGGGTGGAATTTCTCCGCCATGCGCGCCAGCGCCTGGCGCGCGTCGCCGGCAAGGACGAGCGCGATGTTCTTGGGTGCCCATGGCGGCCCATTCGCCTCGGGCGCCAACAGGGCGACGGTACCCTTGTCGAGCGCGTCGGCGATGAAACGGCTGCCATCGGTCCTGGCTCCCGGCAGCGCGAAAAAAAGCGCGCCCGGCCCGGCGCCCCGCGAATCCGAAGCCAATGCCGCGATCCTTGTCTCGCCCGTTCCCTGTGCCAGGCGGAGCCCGGGAATCCCCATCATGAGATCACTCAGCCGCAAGCGACACCTCCTCGCTTGTGTCGGCTTCTCCTGCCATCGTCATTGCACCGGTCTCGATCGCCTCGCTCATGCTCGCCGAGGCTTGCTTGATCGGTGATTGCGGTTTTTTCGCGGTCTTGGAATCGTAATCCTCGATCATGCCAAGCAGCGGATTTTGCGCCTCGGGTGCATCCTCCGGGATCGGCCTCAGCCCATAGAGTGGCGCCATGCGCTGCACGATCGCGCTGATCACCGGTGCCACGACCCATCCGGCGGTGGCGTAGCCGTGGCTGCCGGCATTGGGCTTGGGTTCATCCACCATCGCCAGGATGGCAAACCGGGGCGCGTTCATCGGGAAGGCGGCGACAAAGGAGGCCAGGCGCGCGTTCTCGTCATAGCCCTTGCCCGCCTGCTTGTCGGCGGTTCCGGTCTTGCCGCCGACCAGATAGCCTGGCGCATCGGCCTTCTTGCCGGTTCCGGCCTGCACCACCAGGCGCATCAATTGGCGCATCTGCTGCGAGGTCTGCTCGCTCACCACCCGCTTGCCTTCCGGTTCCTGCCCGGGTTCGTGTTTCAGCAGGCTGGGCGGTCTGAGCATTCCATGATTGGCGATGGCGCCGGCGGCACTCAGCAAATGCAGGCCTGTGACCGAGATCCCGTGCCCATAGGCGATGGTGAGCGTGTTGATCCGCCGCCAGGAATTTTCCGAAGGGTATTGCGGCTGGCCGATCTCGGCCAATTCGACCGGGGATTTGTCCAAGAGGCCCAGTCGCCGCAAATAGGCGCGCTGCAATTCGGCGCCGAAATTATCGGCCATCTTGGCCGAACCGATATTGGAGGAATAGGTGAAGATCTCCGGGATCGACAGAAAGCGATGCTTGCCCTTGTAATCGTCGATCCGGAAGCCGCTGATGTGGATGGGATCGCTGGCATCGAATCCGTCGGCCAGCGTCACCGACCCGCTGTCGAGCGCGATGGCGGTGTTGAAGATCTTGAAGGTCGAGCCCATTTCATAGAGGCCCAGCGTGGCCCGGTTGAAGCGGGAATCGGCGCTGGCCTTGGCTGGCTGCGCCGGGTCGAAATCGGGCAGCGACACC
Organism: uncultured Rhodospirillaceae bacterium; assembly: GCA_964542425.1. Lineage (GTDB taxonomy): Bacteria > Pseudomonadota > Alphaproteobacteria > Dongiales > Dongiaceae > Dongia_A. The sequence goes on from CAZIUB010000052.1 coordinate 18,516, forward strand.
ATCGCCAGCACTTCGCCGCTCTTGAGATCCAGGATGATCCCGGTGCCGCCGATGCCGTTGAAATCCGCGATGGCGCGCGACAATTCCTCGTGCAGGATGTGCTGCAGGCGGATGTCGAGCGAGAGCACGAGCGGCAAGCGACCCGCGCCGAGCGCGTCGTCGAACGATCGCTCGATCCCGGCCAAGCCCCTGCCATCGACATCGACGAAGCCCACGACATGGGCGGCCAGCGCCCCCTGCGGATAGACGCGCTTGCTCTCGTATTGGAAATGGAGGCCCGGAATTCCCAGCCGGTTGACCGCCTGCTGCTGGCGCGGCGTGAGGTTGCGCTTGAGCCAGACGAAACCGCGCTCGCTGTCGAGCCTGGCGGTGATGGCCGAGGGATTGAGCTCCGGCAACACCCCCGCCAATTGCCGCGCTACTTCGGCCTTGTCGTCGATCTGGCGCGGATTGGCGAACAGCGAGGCAGTCGCTAGGCTGCTGGCCAGGATCACGCCGTTGCGGTCGAGGATGGGTGCCCGCTCGACGCTCGCGGCGGCGCTGGCCATATCCCCGGTCGCGGTGTCAACATCGGGGAGCAGCGTCACCGCCGTCAGGCGGGCGGCGATCACCAGAAACACGATGGCGAACAGACAACCGCCCAACGCCACGCGATTGTGGCCGGTCTCCAGCGTCTGGGCGCGGCTCTGGTCGGGATCGGGGGCGAGCGCGGCCGGGTTGATCGCCGGATTTATCGCCGGGTTGATCGCGCCTTGCGCCCGGTGTCTCGCGATCCGCGATCGGCGCCGGCGCATCATTCGCTGCCTTGGCCGGCTCTTGCCGGCAGGCCGAGGGGAGCGCCGCCGGTTTCTCCCTCGTCCTCGTGCATATCGGCCAGAATCGCATCGATCACCGCATCATCCTCCGGCGCTGGGGCGGGCGGTGTGGTCGCAACCGCCTCGCCCACCAACGGCGGCGTTTGGCCGAGGGGCGGGGCGACGTCGGGCAAGCGCGCCGGCAATTCGGCGAAGTCGCGGATCTGGCTGGGCGTGGTCGGCGCCAGTTCGGTGTGCCGGCGCGCCAGATCCGCCAGCCGCGGCGGATCGTTCAGATAGCTCCACTCGGCTTCGAGCACGCGGATGACGGCAAGATTGGCCTCCACTTGGCGGCGCAGCTTGTGCAATTCGTCTTCCCTGGCCTGAACCTCGTACTTGACCTGGAACAGCCCGATTCCAAGCAGCGCCAGAACCACCAACCAGGCCAGCGTGCCGAGGCGAATCAAGGGCCGCCTCCCGCTTGAGCGTGGCCGGCGCCGCCAATCCGCTCGGCCACCCGGAGCCGCGCGGAGCGTGCGCGGGGATTGGCGGCGATCTCTCCGGCCTCGGGCACGATGGCCTCGCGCGACAACAAGCGGAACGTGGGCGAAGGCGCCGGTCCCATTTCCGGCAGATGGCGCGAGGCCCGGGGTGCCTGGCCGGCGCGCCGGCGCAGAAACGTCTTCACGCGCCGGTCTTCGAGCGATTGGAACGATACAACCGCCAGCCGCCCGCCGATCGCCAGCAATTTTTCCGCCGCTTCCAGGCCGCGATCGATTTCATCGAGCTCGTCATTGACCGCGATCCGGAGCGCCTGGAAGGTGCGGGTCGCTGGATCGATGCGATCCTTGGCCGGGCCCAATGCGCGGCGCACGATTTTCGCCAATTGGCTGGTGGTGGAAATCGGCGCCAGCGCGCGCGCGGCCACGATCGCCTTGGCCACGCGGCGTGCCTTCCTTTCCTCGCCGAAGGTAAAGATGAGATCGGCCAATGGCCGCTCGGCCATCCGGTTCACGATGTCGGCCGCACTCTCGCCCTTGGCCTCCATGCGCATGTCGAGCGGGCCCTCGAGCCGAAACGAGAATCCGCGCCCGGCGCGGTCGATCTGCATCGAGGAAACGCCGAGATCGAGTGCCACGCCTTGCACGCTGGTCACGCCAAGATCCGCCGAAAGTTTGTCCATGTCGCCGAAGCGGCCCTCGATCAGGCGCAGGCGGCCGGCGAATTCCTTGGCCATGGGCCGCGCCTCTCCGATCGCCTCCGGGTCGCGATCGATGGCCAGCACCACGCAATTCGCCGCCTCCAGAAGTGCCCGGCTGTAGCCCCCCGCGCCGAAGGTGCCGTCGAGGTAGATGGCGCCATCCATGGGTCGCAAGGCCGCCACCACTTGGGCCAGCAGAACCGGCCGGTGCGGCGCAACTATGTTCGCGGGCGATGGCGCGCTCACGATGAGTACCCGCCCGTCGTGGGCCTGGGTGACTCGGCAAATCGACTCCGCCAGTGCACGACGGCGGGTACTATCGTTTGGTAAAATGTGCCAACTTTCGTGGCACGATGGGTGCGTTTCATGGTTCACACAATTTCGAATGTTGGCACTAGCCATCCCGGCCCGGATTACTTGGCTGCTTCAGCGTGCGGCCCTGGGCGAGCGAGCGCTGGCGCGCCTCGACCTTGTGCCGCTCGAGCGCCTTGGGCTCCCAGATCTCGAAATGCGTGCCGCGTCCGATGAAGGCGGCGGTGTCGGCCAGATTGGCGTACCGGCAAAACGCATCGGGCAGCATGATCCGGCCCTCGCCGTCAAAGGCCAATTGCTTGGTGTCGCCGAACAAGGCGGCACTCAGATCGTCATGGGCGTCGGAGAACAATTCCTCGGTGCTCAGGCGCTCAAGCAATGCCTTCATCCAATCCATGCCGGCGCAATGCAGCGCCGGCAGCTTGAACGAGGGAAGCGCCACGATTCCCGGGAAGCTCTGGGCAGCGAGCGCCGCGCGGTAGCTGGCCGGCACCGAAACCCGCCCCTTGCGGTCGATCTTGTTGACGAAGGTGTCGATGAACAGCGCCATCCCGGTTCGGTTCCGCCCTTTGGCCCGCCCAAGAAAAGGGACGGTCCACCCCTCGAAGATCGGTTCCCTCGGGTCGCCGGAAGTTCCCGAGTGTGAATGGGATAGCATGGGCTTTTATGGGCGTCAATGGGAATACGGCGTAACTCACTGGAAAATCTTGGGTTTTTGCCATTCCCCTAAGAGGGCGTCGACTCTGGAGCAAAATCTTAACAATTATTTAGAGTGCGGCCCCTAGAGCGCGCCAGAATCCGGCCCAGCGAAGGGGGTGTGAATCCGAATAAAAAAACATTTTGGTTGTTTTATTAGGCTGATAAAAAAACATTGAATTCATTTTATTAGCCCTGTTTCGGCCATTTCGGCTTGCACAAATCTCGAATGAAAAATTGCATGAGGCCGCCGGATTTATTGGCCCCGTTTCGGCCATGTCGGCTTAAAAAATTTAGCATGCAAAATTGAATAAGGCCGCCAGACGGCCTGTAAGCCGGGTTCTGTCCCGGGAAGCGGCCAGGTCCGAAGACCTCTAGGCTCCCATGGAAGACCATTCCTCTGGGACGCCCGTTGCCGGGCGCCTCGCGCGACCTACCCGGGAACGCGGCGCGGAAAGGCGCTGTGGCCGGTTGCCCGGCTCGTTCCCCTATCTGGTCTTGCTCCCGGTGGGGTTTGCCATGCCGCTGGCGTCGCCGCCAACGCGGTGCGCTCTTACCGCACCTTTTCACCCTTGCCGCCCGGGCCCCTGGGCGGACCCTGGAGCCGGGATGGCGGTTCGTTCTCTGTGGCACTGTCCCTGGGATCGCTCCCGCCGGGAATTACCCGGCACCGTCCTTCCGTGGAGCCCGGACTTTCCTCTCCCGGCGCGCTCTCAGGGCGCCGGCAGCGATCTTCCGGCCGTCTGGCCAGGGACAGCTAGGGATGAATCCCGGCCGCGTCAATCAATCCTTGGAGGATGGCGGCCAGTTCGTCGTCCGGACGGCGAGCCAGATCGCTTACCCGAAAATGCCGGCAGAACGCGACAATGGCGGCCTCCAGCGCTCGCCCGGGATCGCTGCCGGGCGGGCCAATGCGATCATAGCCGAAGCGCGCCAGTTTGGAAGCAAACTGGGCCTCGTTCCAGGGGCGGTGGATGGGCTTGGGCCACAAGCCAATTCCACTTTCCGCCAGGTGCCGCCAGTCGAACAACTCTCCCGGATCTTGCTTGCGCAAGGGCGCCACGTCGGAATGGCCGAGCACGCGCGCGGGTGGAATCGGGTGGCGCAACACGATTTCCTTCGCCAATCGCACCAGTGCCGCCATCTGCGCCCCCGGAAACGGGCGATAGCCGAATTCGTGGCCGGGATTGACGAGTTCGATCCCAATCGAGCGAGCGTTGATATCGCGCGCGAGCCCCCAACGGCTGTTTCCGGCATGCCAGGCGCGGTTGTGCTCGTCCACCAATCGATGGACCCTACCATCCTCGTCCACCAGATAATGCGCGCTGACCTTGACACGCGGATCGCGCAGGCGATCAAGCGCCTCCTTGGCATTTCTCATGCCGGTGTAATGCAGCAGCAGAATGTCGATCGCCTGGCCCGCGGGCCTGGCATCGAAATTGGGCGAGGGCGATGCGATGAGTTCGTTCACGGCGGGTTTCCCCTCAGATGCCGGTCTTGGTCGACGGGGCGACCACCGAGGGGCGGCGGATGACGACGATGGCGACACCCAGCATGGTGGCGATGCCGCCGAGCACCATCTGCCAGGTGACCGCTTCGCCAAGCATCAAGGCCCCGGCCGCGACCGCGATACACGGCGCCAATAGCGTGAAGGGCATGACCACATTGACTGGGTAGCGCCGCATCATCGCATACCAGATCCAATAGCTGAAAATGGCCACCACCACCGCCTGGTAGCCAAGCGCCGCCCAACCCTGCCAGGGCGCTTCCACGAGGCTGGACCAGCTGTCGCCCTCCATGATGTAGGCGATCGTGAGCAATTGCGGGGCCGCCAGCACGGCGATCCAGCCGTTCAGCGTCACCGCATCCAATGATTCGCCCAGCGATTTTACCTGCACATTGGCGAGCGCCCAACACAAGGAAGCCGCGATCACCGCCAGCAACGCGAAATGATTGCCGGTGAGCCGGGGCTCGCCCGCGATCAGCACCACGCCGGCAAAGGCGATCGCCATGCCGGCCAGACGACGCCAACCCAACCGCTCGCCCAAAAAGAAATGCGCCAGGATCGCGGCGAATGGCACTTGCAGCTGGACCGCGATCGAGGCGGTGCCGGCTTCGATCTCCTTCATGCCGATGGCGATCAGGCTGAAATGCATCGAGCCCATGGTGATCGAGAGGGGTATCAGCCGGCGCAGGGATTGGCCCCTGGGCAGGCCGACGAAGGGAAGCAGCGCCACGGCGACCAAGGTGAAGCGCATGGCGATGAAACTCACCGGCTCGAAATTCTGCAAGCCTATGCGGGTAATGGCGAAGTTCACACCCCACAACACTTGGACGAAGAGCAGCAAAAAAAGGTGCAGGGGATGGGCCATGATCAGGCGCGCCCCGCCAATTCCAGCCAGCGCTCTTCCGATTGGTGCAGTTCGGTTCGGCGGCGGTGGAGGAGAGCGCTCGCTCGCTCGAACTTGGCGCGGTCGCGGGCGTAGAGGGTAGGGTCCGCGATCGCCGCTTCGAGGGTTGCGATCTCCGCACTCATCGCCTCGATCCGCGCGGGCAATTCGTCGAACGCGCGCTTTTCCTTGAAGGTGAGGCGGGTGGAGATCGCGGGCGCGGCACCGGTCCTGGCCTGAACCGACGACACTGCCCGCGTGAGCCGGGGCCGGGCGTGCGGCTTGGCCAGGCGCTGGGGGCGCTGGGCCAGGTAATCGCTGTAGCCCCCGGCGTATTCGGCCACTGTTCCGTCGCCCTCGAGTGCGATGACGCTGGTCACCAGCCGGTCGAGGAAGTCACGGTCGTGGCTGACAAGGATCAGCGTGCCCTCGAATTCCGACAGCACTTCCTCCAGGAGATCGAGGGTGTCCAGATCGAGGTCGTTGGTGGGCTCGTCGAGCACGATCAAATTGCCGGGACAAGCGAACAGGCGCGCCAGCATCAGGCGCGCGCGCTCGCCCCCCGAGAGCGTGCGCAAAGGCTGTTTCGCTTGGCGCTCGTCGAACAGAAAATCGCGCAGATAGGCAACAACATGGCGCTCCCGTCCCTGGGCGATGATCGAATCGCCACCACCTGGCGCCAGCGTCTCCCACAAATTGCGATCGAGGTCGAAGCTTTCGCGCTTCTGGTCGAGCCGGATCACGCGCAAATCGAGGCTCAGGCGAATGGCGCCCTGGTCCGGCGCCATTTCCCCGGTCAAGAGCTTGATGAGCGTGGTCTTGCCGGCACCGTTGGGGCCGATCAGCCCCACCCGATCGCCGCGCCGGATGCGGGTCGAGAACCTGTCCACGATCTTGATCCGCCTTCCGTCCGGCCCGGTGAAGGACTTGCTGATCTCCTTGGCCTCGATCGCCAAACGGCCGCCGCCCGAGGCCTCCACCACTTGCAGCTTGGCCCTGCCCGGCGCCACCGCCAAGCTCCGTGCCTTCTCCTGGCGCAGCGCCACTAGGCGCCGGCGCCTGCCCTGGTTGCGCGAGCGCCTGGCGGTGACGCCGCGCGCCAGCCAGTATTCCTCGGACTCCATGCGTTTCTCCAGGCGGCGCTGTTCCTCGGCCTCGTGCCGGATCAGATCTTGCGACCAGGCATCGAAGGCGCCAAAGCCATCGTTCAACTCGAACAAGCGACCGCGATCGAGCCACAGCACGCGCGTAGCGAGGCGCGCCAGGAACGCGCGGTCGTGGCTGATCATGAGCACACCGCCCCTCGATCCGGCGATGAGTTCCTCGAGCCTTGAGATGTTGGGCAGATCCAGATGATTGGTGGGCTCGTCCAGGAGCATGAGATCGGGTTTGCCGATCAGCGCTTGGGCGAGTGCCAGGCGCCGCCCCTCGCCACCCGACAATTGCGCGGCCTCGGGCGCGGCATCGAGTTCGAAGAGGTCCAGCATCGCGGCGACCCGGTAGTCCCCGACACCGAGGCCGGCGCTCGCGGAAAGCGCCTCGGCGACGCTTTGGCCCGGGATCGCTTCCGGGTTCTGCGCCAGAGTACCCAGGCTCGTGCCGGGTTGCAGGAAACGCTCGCCGCCATCGAGCTCGAACTCGCCCGACAGCGCCTTCAGGATCGTCGACTTGCCGGCGCCGTTGGCGCCGACGAGGGCGACGCGCTCGCCCCGCCCAAGCGAAAGCGTGATGCCGGCAAAAAGCGGCTTGCCGCCAAAGGTCACGCTGGCGTCGCGGAGCGCGATGAGGGGTTGGATCGGCGGCATCGAACAATTCCGGTTTCGGGCGGCCCTCTCTTAACGAAAACGCCGCCGCCGCGCCAGTCCCAAGGGTCCTACGAAAGGTGGCGCCGATCATCGCGATCGGCATCACGGATTTGCTGCCTTCAGCGTCCCAAGCCCGTGTGATAGCCTGCTCGACGGCGAGGAGGGCGGGACAATGGCGATCGAGATCGTATCGGCGCGGCCCCAGGATGACGCCAACCAAGTGGCGGACCTCATTTGGACCGTCTATGTGCCGCTCATGGAATACATCTTTGGCGCCGGGGAGCGCTGGCGCCGATTGCTCGCGGTCGATTGGCCGCACCTTGATGGGATCATGTGTCACGCCGGTGCCGATCTTGCGATCGAGGACGGCCGAATCCTTGGGGTCATTGTCAGCCACGATACGGCGTTGTTTGACGACCGATTCGCATCGACGCTGAAACGCTGGCGCGAGGCGGAATCGCCGGATATGGCCGCCCACTTGGATCAGGCGCTGTCGCGGACGCAACTTCTATTCCCGCACTCGCCCGATGATTCCTATTATGTCTTCGATCTGGCGGTGGACGCGCGCGCGCGAAACGCCGGCATTGGTCGGCGCCTCATGCAAGTGGCGGAGGCGCGAGCCCGCGCGCTTGGCCGCTCGAGCCTGCATCTCGACATGAATGCGGATAACCCGGCCGTCGGCTTCTATCGGCGGTTCGGCATGGAGGTCGAGATCGAGACCCGGCTGCCGGCGCTGGAACGTGATCACGGCCTCGGGTTGCATCAGCATTGGGTCAAGGCATTGACCTAGGGCGTGAAGTCACCAGCACCGTGGTTGAACCGCCAATCAGAATCCGTTTTGGGATCGTGAGCGGCGTTCCAACGTGGCGGCGACCGCTTCTGACGCCAACAGCATGCGCGCCAGTGCTCGCGACGGCGTATGACGGTGATTACCCAATCGGCTTGAAAGAAGAGATCAAGGCGTGGTTCCGACCCCGAGCCAATGATGGCCTCGGCTTGGTGTCGGCAACGACTTCCATGCGTTGACGGATCGTCAGGCCATTTGGGCGGCGGGGCTAAACGAAATCGCGTGCGAATTGCCGGTTCCAGCTTCGTGTGAAGACCTGAAGCTCGCCCTCCCAGGCTTCGAGTTCCGCGCGCAGGTGGAATTCCTCCTTCGTGCAGGAGAGCCACATCCGCGTTTCCGTCCGGACCCGCCAGGTGCTGCGTCGTCGCTGCATTTCGAAGGCCGACCAGGCACGCGCCGAAACAGGATCACCATCGGCGATGGAGTAGCCCACGTCTCCCTTCCCGTGTTTCAATAGGTCGATGTCATCGAGGAGGATGGTACCCCAGTCGCGGGGCATCTGGATTGTGGTCGTGCCCGCGAGGGCATCGCGGGTGAGTATGCTGTTGGTCTCGCGGCCGGCATCGAGCACGGAATGCGGCGTCTCCGGGGCCATTTCCGGGGCGGCGAAAGGAGGCAGCGCTGCATCGGCCGGCGAAGGCGGGCGCAGGGGGAGTTGGATGCGGCTGGCTCCGGCAAACAGAGTCAAGGTTACCGGTTCGGGCGACGGCCATGCGATCGGCCAGTAGGCCGTCGAGACGGAGATTGCCAGGCGATGGCCGGGCGGAAAGGAATAGGCGACATCCTCGAGGGGGATGCGCATTCTGTAGCGCTGGTTCGCGAGAAGGGGCTCGGCGAACTCATGGCTGTTTCGGTGCGTGAGATTGAGGAGCCCGTAGCTGACCCGCATCGAGCTGCCATCGGGGGCGACATCGTTCAGACGTACGCAGACGAGCGCGTTCGCCCGATCCGACATCACCTCGAGATCCGCCACGGGCGCGCCTAGAATCTCCATTCGCTCAGGTAATGGCGCGGAGGTGAAAACCAGGGAACCACCGTCGTCGGCTCGCTGGTCGGTGGGAAATTCGGCCCCGCTTCCGAAGGGGCAGACCTCGCCCCCCGCGAGGCCGATTGTCTGCGGCGAGGCAAGGAAGAGCGGCGTCTCCTCAGCGTGTGCAATTGCCAGCTCGTGGGGATTCAGCGCGTAATTCCGCCAGGCAATCCGGGGCGATGGCCAAATGTCTTCCGCCACCCATCGGCCAGGGCGTTCGGCATAGGATGCCGAAGGGCGCACGCTCTCCGGCATCCAGACGCGCAGCATCGGCTCGTCCATGATGCCGGTTTTCTTGCCCTTCAGCCAATGATCCCACCAGCGTAGCGCCTCTTGCAGCCAGCCGATGGCCGGGCCGGGCGCTCCAAGATGCGGGAACCTGTGCGCCCAGGGCCCGATCAGTCCCTTGCGCGGGCAGCCCAGGCCGGCGAGCAGGCGGGGAATTGCCGTCGCATAGAGATCGGCCCAGCCGCCGACCGCGTAGACCGGCGTTTCGATCAGGCTGAAATCCTCGCAAACCGATCCCTGCTTCCAATAGGCGTCGCGGCGCTGGTGCTCGATCCAAGGAATGATCCAGGGGCGCAGATTTTCCAGCCGCGCCATCCACATCTCGCGCCATCGCTCGCCGACGATCTCGGGATCGGGAGGCGTCGTCAGCCACGAAAAAATGGTGGCGGCCCATTCGAAATTGTCCCTGATCAGGCAGCCGCCCAGGTAATGGACGTCGGTCGCATAGCGATCGTCGGTCGAGCCGAGAGTGATGATCGCCTTGAGTGCTGGTGGGCGCCGCGCCGCCACCTGAAGGGCATTGAATCCACCCCAGGAAATGCCAAACATCCCGACCTTTCCATCGCACCAGGGCTGCCTGGCGAGCCAGGCGATGACCTCGATCGCGTCCTCTTGCTCCTGGCGCAGATATTCATCGTGGATCAGGCCGTCGCTGTCGCCACTGCCACGGATGTCGACACGAACGCAAGCATAGCCGTAACCGGCCTGATAGTGATGCATCGGGCCGTCGCGCAACCGCGTCGAGTCCCGCTTGCGATAGGGGAGGTATTCGAGCAGGGCCGGCACCGAGCCAGCCTCCGCGTCCTCCGGCAACCAGATGCGCGCGGCCAACCGGACGCCGTCCGAGAGCGGGATCCAGACGTTCTCGATCACGCGTACCGCGACCGGAAATTCGGCGACGATCCTCATGTGGCACCCGCCTTGCGCAGGCCGTCCAGCAGATGCTCGAGATCGGCAGCGTTCCGGTAGGGTTCATTGGCCGCGAATTGGAGCATGGGCAGGGCGGGCCCGGTCGCGTGGTAGGCCTCGATCAGCGCACGGGATTCATCGCGGTGCCCCAGCTGCCCATGGCTGGCCGCCAGGTAGATGATTTCCCAGGCATGATCCCGTTTGGCCACGATCCGCCCGAACGCGGAGATGGCTCCGGTGTATTGCCGGGCGGCGTAGAGGACCATCCCGTGCGCCGAGTGATACCAGGGCGGCGCGAAGGGATTGAGCCTGAAGGCCCGGTCGATCCAAGTCACGCCCTCCGCCGCCCGGCCGAGATAGGCGAGTAGCGAACCCATGCTGACGGCTTCGGCAGGGCCATTCGGGTTGAGCGCCACCGCTCTCTCGAGGTGGGCGGCCGCTTCATCGAGCCGCCGTCTTTCCAGGTAGACGTTTCCAAGCACAGCGTGGCAGGTGGCGTCGTTGCCGTCAAGCGCCACCCCTTGCCTGGCGAGCGCAAATGCGTGGTCGAGCGCCGTCGGTGAGCGACGGCTCCACCAATCCCGCAATTGCAGCACGGCCAGCCATGTATGAGCAGGCGCCATCGCGGGATCGAGCGCGATCGCCTTTTCGAACATCGCGCGGGCCATCGCGCTGTCGGCGTGGTCGAACGTCAGGTGGAGTTCGAGGCCGCGCAGCAGGCAGTCATAGGCCGCCAGATTCTCCGGCCGTTTGCGCCTTGCCGAGCGCCCACCCGCCGCCAGGATGCGGCCGGGGAGGACGCCGGCAATGGCCTGCACGACCTCGTCCTGGACCGCGAAGATGTCGGTGAACCGGCGATCATAGCGCTCCGACCATAACTGGCTGCCGGTGTCGGCCTCGATCAGGCGGGCGCTGATGAGCACCCGGTCGCCGGCGCGCCGCACCGAGCCGTCGACAAGATATTGAACACCCAGCCGCCTGCCGATCTCGGTCACGTCGAGCGGCTGATCGCGAAGATTGAACGAGGAATCGCGGGCGATCACCGTCACCAGGTGAAAGCGTCCCAATTCGGTGATGATATCCTCGGTGATCCCGTCGCTGAAATATCGCTGGGCCGGATCTTCGCCGAGGTTGCGGAACGGCAGGATTGCGATGGTCGGCTTCGAGGGATCGATGGCCGCGGCGGCGCCAGGATCGCCAACAGGC
>CAZIUB010000053.1:0-19182 GCA_964542425.1 uncultured Rhodospirillaceae bacterium
ACGCCATCTGATCAGTCGTTCCACGCTTCGCCACTGGCGGGCCGCGGCGATGACGGCTTGGGCAACGGCGACCGCCCCCGGATGACTATCAAGAATGCTGTGGGTGCTCTGCGATCAAGGTGCGTTAACTTGTCAATCCCCGAGTGCCTACACCAAACCCATGTCAGGAATAATGCGCCCTTAATGCCAGACGCTCAACAATCCCATGAGTGCTCGGCTGGGGCCGCCATAGGCCGTCCGATCGCGGGTGGCTATACTGGGGACCAACAAGAACGAGATGATTTGGTCGCCATGCGAAACTGGCCATTATTTGCCGTCCTTTTCGCCGCCACCCTGCTGCTGATCATGGTCTGGGTGCCGTCATCGGCCCTTGACCCGGTGCCGCGCCGAATTGCTTCCCTCGCCTTGGCGGGGTTCGCTGGACTGGGATTGTGGCGGTTGCGATCGATGGAGCGCGAGGCGACGTTGCGCCTCAAGGAATTGCGCGGCTGGATCAACCTCGTGGCCGGCATGGTGCCCTCCGAAATCCGCGCCGCGAGGCCCGGCAACATGCCGGCGGTCCAAGGCATCCAAGCGGCCATCCTGGACATGCTTGGCCGGCACTTGGAGCAGCAGAACATCCTGCTCCGACGCCTAGAATCGATGCTGAATGCATTGCCGGATGGGGTCGCGGTCGTCAACGCAGAGGGTCTTATCTCTCTCGTCAACGCGGCCGGCAGCGGGTTGTTCGAGGGGTTGCGGCCGGCGGTGGGCAAGAGTGTCTTCGAAATCCTGTCGCGCCATTCCCTGCAGGCCGCCATCGACCGATCCGTCCTGGCCGCCACCCCCATTGCCGCGACGTTGCACACGATTCACGGCACGGCGATCGAAGCCATGGTGGCGGCACTCGGCACGGATGGTGGGGTACTCTTGCGGTATCTGCCTACGTTTGGCGAGCGGATCGGGAATCTTGAGCAGGACTTGACGTTGCATGACCGGGCGCCCCCACCCGCGCCGCTGGCGCCGGATCACGCGCTGTCGGCACTGCCGATACTGGCCTTGGATACCGAAACCACCGGGCTCGATCCAAGCTACGACCGGGTGTTGTCGATTGGCGCGGTCCGAATGGTGGGGTCGCGCCTCTATCGAGCCGCCGCCATAAACATTCTGGTCGATCCCGGCCGGAGGATTCCCGCCAGGACCATCGCGGTGCACGGAATCTCCAACGCGATTGTTGACGGGGCGCCCTTTTTCCGCGAGGTCGCGGGCGAGGTGGAGACCGCCACCAGGGGTTTGGTGCTTGTCGGTCACCATGTGGATTTCGACGTCGCGATGATCGCGGCGGAGATGCGCCGCGCCGGGCGCGACTGGTCACCGGCGGCGGCACTCGACGTCATGCTGCTCCATGCCGGCCTGTTTCCCGAACAGACCGAACTGTCGCTGGATGCGATGGCGGCAGCGCTTGGCGTATCGGTCATTGGGCGCCACTCCGCGCTGGGCGACGCCTTGAGCGCCGCGGAATTGTTCGGACGATTGGTGCCGCTGTTGACGAAGCGCGGCGTCTACAATCTGGCCCAGGCCCAGAAGCTGTCGGCGGAGGCGATGAAGCGCCTGCACGATCGGGGCCGCGGCAGCGATCGGCGGGCACGATGAAAACCGTGCAAGTCCTCGCGCGGATCGATCCCTATCCGTTTCAACACCGAGTGGGCCAGGTGATGCGCACGGACGTGCCCCTTCTGTCGGGCGCCGATCCGCTTTCGACGGCGGTGGCCGAGATGGCGCGATCGAAATGCAGTGCGATCCTGGTCGCGGATTCGCAACGTCGGGTGACCGGCATCGTGACCGAGCGCGACGCGATCGATCGATGGGCGGCGCTGGGAGAGCGCGCGGGGAGGGAAACACTGGATCGGATCATGTCCGGCAATGTGGTCTCGATATCGAAGGATGCCTTCATCTATGCCGCCATCGCTCGCATGAATCGCCGATCCATTCGCCACCTGCCGGTGATCGATCCGGTGGACGGCACCGCGCTGGGGATTCTGGAGCTCCGGGGATTGCTGCGTTGGCGCGCGGAGGCGGTGTTGGGGATCGGCGACGACATCGCGGCGGCACCGAACGCGGCCAGCATGCACGAGGTTTTCGGCCGGCTTCCGGCGCTGGCTGGCGGCTTGCGCCGGGAACATGTTCCGCCGTCGCAAATTGCCGCCATCGTGAGCGGGGTATACGCCGATATGACCGCGAGAGCGAGCGAACTCGCGGCCGAGGCAATGACGATTGAGGCTTGGGGTCCGGCGCCGGCACCCTGGTGCATGCTTGTGCTGGGCTCGGCCGGGCGCGGCGAGAGCCTGCTCGCCGCCGATCAGGACAATGCCCTGATCCACGCCGGAATCGAGGACGACCATGCTTGGTTCGCCGAATTCGGCCGGCGCGCGGCCACGATCCTGAACGAAGCCGGCGTCCCCTTCTGCCGGGGCGAGGTGATGGCGATGAACCGCGAACTGCGCCACAATGGCGAAGGCTGGCGAGCGCGGCTTCAATCTTGGTTCGAGGATCCGCGGCCGGTGGCCCTGCTCAATGCCGATATCTTCTACGATTTTCTTGGCGTCGCGGGCAAGCTTCGGTTGGCGCGCGAATTACGCGACGATGCGACCAAGGCGCGGAACGCTCGCCTGTTCCTGAATCTGATGGCGGCCGAGATCGGCGCCAAGAGCGGCGCGCTCGACTGGTTCGGCCGTTTCCGTCAAAAAAACGGGCGAATCGACCTCAAGATCGGCGGCCTGTTTCCGATCGTCGCCGGGGGCCGGGTGCTGGCACTCAAGCTTGGTGCCAAAGTCTTGTCGTCGCAGGCACGCTGGCGGGCGGCCTTCGAGGCGGGAATCCTCGCCGAGGAAGATCTCGCGCGCCTGATCGACGCCCACGAGATGATCCTGGGATTGATCCTCGACCAGCAACTGGCCGATTTGGCGGCGGGCGCGCCCGCGACCTCCATGGTCGCGGTCAAGCGCCTGCTCGAATTGGACAAGGAAAGGCTGCGCCAGGCTTTGCGCATCGTCGGTCAGATCGACCTCATCGTTGGCAACGCGCTGCGGGATGCGGCGGCCATTCACTGAGGCTTCCCCGATCGTCGCCCATTGGTGACGTGGCGCCACGGGCGCGGCCATGCTAGCGTTTCGCCATGAACGAATTCCTGGTCCGGCGTGAAATCGGCGCCGACATTCTGCCGGCCGATCCGGTGGCCTGGTGTCACGCGTTCAAGGATCGGCCGGGCACGGTCCTTCTGGATAGCGCGCTCTCGCATGATGGGCTTGGGCAATGGTCGTTCCTGGCCATCGACCCGGTACATCTCTTGCGCTCCAAGGCGGGGAGGACCTGGCTCGATGATCGAGTGATCGAAAGCGACCCCTTCACCACGATTCCTGGCCTGCTTGATCGATATCGCATTCGCGATCATCCAGAACTGCCGCCCTTCGCCACTGGGATTGCCGGATATTTCGGGTATGACCTCCGGCGCCATGTCGAGAGGGTTCCGGAGCACGACACGGACGATCTGCGGATGCCGGATCTCATGCTCGGTGTCTATGATTTGGCATTGGCGGTCGATCATCGCGACAAGCGTGCCTGGCTGATGGCCAATGCCCGATCCGCCAACTCTCCTGGAGCGCGGATCGAGTGGGCGATGGCACGGCTTTCGGCCGCACGCGACTATCGCGCGACCGGTACCTGGGAAATCAACGCGAGGCCGGATCTGAGCCGGACCAGGGTCGAGGCCATGGTGCGCCGGGCCATCGAGTACATCGAAGCCGGCGACATCTACCAGGCCAATATCACGCAGCGTTTCTCCGCCCTTCTGCCCCCCGGCTTCGATCGCCTCGCGCTCTATTCGGCGCTGCGTCTGCGTAATCCGGCAACCTTTGCCGCCTATCTCGATTTTGGTATGAGCGCGGTCCTGTCTTCGTCGCCGGAGCGTTTCCTGCGATTGCGCGCCGGCCTGGTCGAGACTAGGCCGATCAAGGGGACGCGTCCCAGGGGACGCGACGCATGCGAGGATTCCCAATTGGCCCGGCAATTGCTGGCGAGCGAGAAGGATCGCGCGGAAAACCTGATGATTGTCGATCTCCTGCGCAATGATTTGAGCCGGGTGTGCCGCGTGGGCTCGGTCAGGGTGCCGGTACTTTGTGGGCTGGAGAGCTACGCGACCGTGCATCACTTGGTATCGGTGGTGACCGGGGAATTGCGGAGCGAGTGTGACGCGGTGGATCTGCTGCGGGCGGCGTTTCCGGGCGGCTCCGTCACCGGCGCACCTAAGATCCGCGCCATGGAGATCATCGCCGAACTCGAGCCCACTTGGCGCGGCCCCTATTGCGGCGCCATCGGATATCTGAGTGCCACGGGTGCCATGGATACCAGCATCGTCATTCGCGCCTATTGCATCGAGCGCGATCGGCTGACCCTCCAGGTTGGCGGTGGCATCGTCGCCGATTCCGATCCCGGCGCGGAATACGAGGAAAGCCTGCTCAAGGCGCGAGCGCTGATCGAGGTTCTTGGCCAAAGCGATCCGGCGCTTGGCCAAGCGGGGCACGCGGCATGATCTGGCTGAACGGCGATCTGCAGCGACACGAGGCGGCGCGCATCGATCCCGCCGATCGCGGATTCCTTTTGGGCGACGGATTGTTCGAGACGATACTCGCCGTGGACGGGAGGCCCATCCGACTGGAAGACCATCTGTTTCGCCTCGCCGAGGGCGCGCGCATTCTCGAAATTCCACTGCCCTTGGACGTGCCTGGCATCGCCGCGGGTGTTCACGCCGTCCTGGAGGCGAATGGGCTGGTCCAGGGCAAGGCGGCGATCCGCGTCACCCTGACACGCGGGCCGGGAGGGCGCGGCCTCGTGCCGCCCGAGGACCCGGCGCCCAGTTTGCTGATCTCGGCTTCCGAATACCGGGTGCCGGCGGTGGCAGGGTTTTCGGCGAAGATCGTGCCCCAATACCGGCGCAATGAGGGCTCTCCTCTTTCGCGCCTGAAAACGCTTTGCTATCTGGATGGCGTGCTGGCCTTGTCGGCGGCGGTCAAGGCCGGGCATGACGAGGCGCTGCTGATGAACAACGCCGGATCAATCGTCTGCGCCAGCCGGGCCAATCTGTTCGCCCGCCTTGGAGATCGGCTGGTGACGCCACCGTCGCGGGATGGAATCCTGCCCGGCATCACCCGCAAGCTGGTGATCGAGATCGCCGAATCCCTCAATCAGCCAGTGACGGAGGCCAGTCTCGATGCGGCCGAAATCGCCGGCGCGAATGAGGCCTTCATCACCAATTCCCTGCTCGGCATCGTGGCGCTGCGCCGGATCGACCGGCGTGAACTTGACGAAGGTGAATTTTGCCAAGCGCTGCGGGGTGCCTATCGCGACCTCAGCGAGTGACGCTGCCCCAAAGATCGTACTCGTCCGCGCCCTCGATGCGCGCCTGGACGATATCGCCCTGATTGAGGGAAGTCTCGCCGTCGAGATAGACGACGCCGTCGATCTCGGGCGCGTCGGCTTGCGAACGCCCGATGGCGCCTTCCTCGGAGATCTCGTCGATGATGACGGGCAGCGTTCCGCCGATCTTGCCCGCCATTCGCACCATCGAAATTTGGCGCTGCGCCTCCATGAAGCGGTCGTAGCGGTCCGCGACTTCGTCTTCATCGACCGCCTCGGCGATGTCGTTGGCGGGGGCGCCGGCGACCGGCTCGTACTTGAAGCAGCCGACGCGATCCAACTGAGCCTCGTGCAGCCAATCCAATAGGAAATCGAATTCGGCCTCGGTCTCGCCCGGAAAACCGACGATGAAGGTCGAACGCAGCGTTAGATCTGGACAGATCTCGCGCCAGCGAAGGATGCGATCCAGCACCTTTTCCTGATTGGCGGGACGGCGCATGGCCTTGAGGATTCTGGGGCTCGCATGCTGGAAGGGGATGTCGAGATACGGCAGCACGCGCCCCTCGGCCATCAGGGGAATGACTTCATCGACGTGGGGATAGGGATAGACGTAGTGCAAGCGCACCCAGGCGCCAAGTTCGCCGAGGGTCGCGGCAAGTTCCGTCATCCGGGCCTTCACCTTGCGGCCGCGCCAAAGACTCTCGGCGTATTTGAGGTCAACGCCATAGGCGCTGGTGTCTTGCGAGATCACCAGCAATTCCTTGACCCCGGCCTTGACCAGATTCTCCGCTTCGATCATCACTTCGCGCGCGGGGCGGCTCGCCAGATCGCCACGCAGCTGTGGGATGATGCAGAAGCTGCAACGATTATTGCAGCCCTCGGAAATCTTTAGATAGGCGTAATGCCTGGGCGTCAGGCGCAATCCCTCCGGCGGCACCAGGTCGATGAAGGGATCGTGAACGGGTGGTGCTGCCTCATGGACCGCCGCGACCACGGCCTCGTATTGATGCGGGCCGGTCACCGACAGCACATCGGGATGAACGGCTCGGATCGCCCGCTCGTCGCCGCCCATGCAGCCAGTCACGATCACACGGCCGTTTTCCTTCAGCGCCTCGCCGATGGCCTCCAGCGATTCCTGCTTGGCGGAATTCAAGAATCCGCAAGTGTTGACGATGACGACGTCGGCGCCGTCGTAGCTGCCGGAGACCTGGTATCCGTCCGCCTTCAACTTGGTCAGGATGCGCTCCGAATCCACCAGGGCCTTCGGGCAGCCAAGACTGACGATGCCGACGCGAGGCGCGTGCGCTTTCATTACGGTCCAATCGAGCAAAGGGAAATCGGCCGTTTCCGGCATTGTGCCAGCAGGGGGAATCGCGCGCGTGGTATCGTGAAACCGCCCCGCAGGCAAGGGGGCCGGATTCAGGAGCGCTCGACCCATGCTAACAAATTGAAAGAACCGGCTTTTTCCTCACTCTTGGGGCGCTTTACGGAATCAACGGGGCTCCCTATAACGCATCCGACACTCGAAGTAGAGCGGAACGGCGCATGTTCGACGTCAAATGGATCCGGGACAATCCGGGGGAATTCGATCGGGGCCGGGCGCGGCGTGGGCTAGACCCTCTCTCGGCGCGGGTAATCGACCTCGACACCAAACGGCGCGCGGCCAAGACCCGCTGGGAGGAGATGCAGGCCAGGCGCAACGAACTTTCGAGAGAGATCGGCCAGGCCAGGGCCAAGGGCCAGGATTCCTCGGCCAAGATGGCTGAGGTCGCGCGGCTTAAGGACGAAATGAGCGCCGCCGAGGCAGCCGAACAGGAGGCAACGCGGGAACTCGATGGGATTCTGGCCATGGAGCCCAACCTTCCCGCCGAGGATGTGCCCGATGGCGTGGACGAGAAGGCAAACCGCGTCGAGCGTACATTCGGAAGCCCGCCCAACTTCGAATTCGCGCCCCGCCAGCATTTCGAACTGGGCGAGGCGCTGGGACTGATGAGCTTCGGCGACGCGGCGAAAATCTCCGGCGCCCGGTTCGTGGTGCTCAAGGGCGCGCTGGCAAGGCTGGAGCGAGCGCTCGGGCAATTCATGCTCGATCTTCATACAATCGAACACGGCTATACCGAAATAGCGCCGCCCTTCCTGGTCAAGAGTTCGGCCCTCCATGGCACCGCGCAATTGCCGAAATTCGCCGACGATTTGTTCGCCACCACCAATGATCTTTGGCTGATCCCGACCGCGGAAGTACCGCTTACCAATTTGGGCGCGGATTCCATTCTCGATGAGGGTGTGTTGCCGTTGCGTTTCACCGCGCTCACGCCATGCTTTCGTTCCGAGGCGGGTGCTGCCGGCAAGGACACGCGCGGCATGATCCGCCAGCACCAATTCATGAAGGTCGAACTGGTCTCGATCGCGCACCCCGATCATTCCGAGGCCGAGCATCAGCGGATGACCGGGTGCGCGGAGGCGGTGCTGCAACGCCTGGGCTTGCCCTACCGGGTGATCACCCTTTCGACCGGCGACACTGGATTTGCGGCGCGCAAGACCTATGACCTCGAGGTGTGGTTGCCTGGCCAGGCCGCCTACCGGGAAATCTCGAGTTGTTCCAATTGCGGCGAGTTCCAGGCCAGGCGCATGAAGTCACGATGGCGGAAGCCCGGCGAGAAGGGGACGCGCTTCGTTCACACGCTGAACGGATCGGGGGTGGCCATCGGTCGGGCCTTGATCGCGATTCTGGAGAATTATCAGCGTGAAGATGGCACGATTGCCGTGCCGCGGGCGCTCCAACCCCATCTTGGCGGCCTGGAGGTGATCGGTGGCCACTAGGACCGGCATCAAGTTGGATCGGGCGCGCATCCTGGTCACCAATGACGACGGCATTCACGCGCCCGGCCTCAAGGCCCTGGAACGGGTGGCGCGATCGCTATCCGGCGACGTTTGGGTGGTGGCGCCGGAATCCGAGCACAGTGGTGCCAGCCATGCGCTCACGCTCCGCCGTCCGCTGCAAGTGCATCGCCTGGGCCAGCGACGTTACGCCACTTCCGGAACGCCAACCGATTGCGTGCTGATCGCGGTCAAGCACATCATGGAAAAATCGCCCCCGGATCTGATCCTTTCGGGTATCAATCGCGGCGCCAATCTGGGCGAGGACGTGATCTATTCGGGTACCGTGGCGGCGGCGCTCGAAGGCGCGTTGCTCGGCATTCCGGCGATCGCCTTCAGTCAAGTCCGCCGAGGTAACGACGTTCCCTTCAAGACCGCCGAGGCCTTCGCTCCCGAGATCATCGGGCGCCTGGCCCGATTCGATTGGCCGAAAGGCGTGCTGATGAATGTCAATTTTCCGGCGTTACCCGCCGATCAAGTGCGTGGAATTCGTGTGGGGCCGCAGGGAAGGCGCTTGACCGGCACCCAGGTCAAATTCGCCAACGACCCCTTCGCCCGAGAGGTGCTGTGGATCGGCGATTTCCCGACCGACGAGACCGATGATCCGGCGACCGATCTGGGCGCCATCGCCGCGCACATGATCTCGGTCACGCCATTGCAAGTCGATTTGACGCATCGCCCGGTGCTTGGCCGCGTGGCCGATCTGTTCAAGGGTAAAGGTGAGCCCAAGCCAGGCGGAAAGAGGCGATCGTGAGCCTGCAGGCGCGCAAGATCCGTTTGATCATGAATCTGCGACGGGCAGGTATCGCCGATACCGAGGTCCTGGGAGCGATTGAACGGGTGCCGCGGGAAATGTTCGTCCCCGATAGCTTTCATGACCAGGCCTACGAAGACCAGGCACTGCCTATCGCTCAGGGCCAGACCATCAGCCAGCCGCAGGTCGTGGCCATGATGACCGAGGCGCTACGGGTCGACAAGACGCAAAAGGTCCTGGAGATCGGGACCGGTTCCGGGTACCAGACCGCGGTGCTCGCGCATTTGGCGCGCCGGGTCTACACCATCGAAAGGTTTGGCTCGCTCTCCAATGCCGCGGAGGCGCGGATGCAGGAACTGCGGTTGCACAATGTCACGTTCCGGGTGGCCGACGGGCACAAGGGGTGGCCCGAACAGGCCCCATTCGAGCGCATCATCGTGACCGCCGCGGCCGACGAGATCCCGCCGATGCTGATCGACCAATTGGCGGTGGATGGAATCATGGTCATCCCGGTGGGCGCGGATGTTGGCGAGCAGATCCTGGTCAAGGTGATCAAATCGAAGGACGGTATCGCGTGTTCGCATCTTGCCGATGTCCGGTTCGTGCCGCTGGTGTCCGGGCCCCTGCCCGAGCAGGACGACAGGTCGGCGCGCCTCAATGCCGAGGGGGGATAATGCGCGCCAACCTGATGGTCTTGGCCATGATTGCGGCAGGGGTGTTGGTGGGCTGCCAGCAATCGGGCAGGCCGCGCCCCGCGCCCGCCGCCGTTCCGACCCCGCCCGCCTTTGGCCAGGTGGTGGACGGCGCCTATGTGGTGGCGCCGGGCGACACGGTCGCGGTCGTGGCCAAGCGTACCAATACGCCGATCCGGGCGCTGATCGATGCGAACGGCCTGCAGCCGCCCTATCGGTTGCGCGGTGGACAAAGGCTCGCCCTTCAACCTCGCCGCGAATATGTCGTGCGATCTGGCGATACTGTCGATCTCGTCGCCCAGCACGAGGGCGTCTCGCCCAGCGCGCTCATCCAGTTGAACGCGCTGACCGCGCCCTATGATTTGGAGGTTGGCCGACGATTGATCCTGCCCAGCGAAACCGACGTACCACGTGTCTCGCCCCGGCCCGAGCCAGCGCCATCGACCGCGGGTGAAGTTTCGACCGGACCTCTGGTGTCCCTACCGGATTCTGGTGCCACTGTCTCGACCGAGCCGGCACCCCTCACGCCGAGCCCAGCAGAGGCCGCACCGGCGGAGCCGAGCCAATCCGAGGTGCTGGTGCCCGCCCCCGAGGGGGTGGCGGTTGCAGCCAATCCGCTGCCGCCACTTTCGGGCGCGCCGCAACCGATCGAGCCGGCGCCCGGCGACGCGCAACAGGGTGCTCTCCCCGAACCGGTGGTGCCGGTGCCCGAGATCACGGCATCGCCCTCGGCACCGGTCGAAATCGAGGGCGTCCAGCCGCCGGAAGCGGCGCCCGGGAGCGGCTTCATCTGGCCGGTCGAGGGCAAAATCGTCTCGCGCTTCGGGACCACCGCGGACGGGCTGCGAAATGACGGTGTCAACATCGCCGCCCCGGAAGGCGCTCCAGTCAAGGCCGCCGCCGATGGCATCGTCGCCTATGCCGGCAATGAGCTGCGCGGTTTCGGCAACATGATCTTGATCAAGCATGCCGACAATTGGGTCACCGCCTATGCCCATAATTCCGGCTTGCTGGTGAAGAAGGGCGATGAGGTCAAACGGGGCCAGACCATCGCGCGCGTGGGCAGCACCGGCAACGTCGCCAATCCGCAATTGCATTTCGAGATCCGCAACGGCACCAAGGCGGTCGATCCGGTGACGAAACTGGGCGGGTGAGATTACCCCTTTCAGCAGCCGCGCCAGGCTGGCTCGCGTTTCCCGAGAAAGGCGTCGATTCCCTCGGCGGCGTCCATCGCCTGCATGTTTTCGGTCATCGCCTTCGCGGTTCTGGCGTAGGCCTCATGCACCGGCAGATGAATCTGGTCGTGGAAGCTCCGCTTGCCGATCTTGACGACGTAGGAAGACTTCGCGGCGATCTTGCGCGCAATCCGCATCGTGGAATCGGCCAAATTCTCCGGTGCCACGACACGGTTGACGAGGCCGATGCGCAGCGCCTCGTTGGCGTCGATCATTTCGCCCAGAAGAAGCATTTCCATCGCCGCCTTGCGCGAGACCGCGCGAGTGAGCGCCACCATCGGGGTCGAGCAGAAGAGACCGATATTCACACCCGGCGTGGCGAAACGGGCATCCTCGGCGGCGATGGCGAGATCGCATGTCGCCACCAGCTGGCAACCGGCGGCGGTGGCGATGCCGTGCACCTGGGCGATGACCGGCTGTGGCAGCGCATTCAAGCCCATCATCAACGACGCGCAATATTCGAAGACCCGCGCATGAAACACGGCATCGGGATGGGCGCGCAACTCCTTCAGATCGTGCCCGGAACAGAAGGCGGGCCCCGCGCCGGCCACGATCACCGCCTTCACATTGCGATCGGCCGCGATGTCGTCAAGGTGCGTGCGCATTCGCTCCATCATCGCCATCGATAGCGCATTGCGCGCAGCCGGCCGGTTCAGCGTCAGGCGGGCGATGCCCTCCTCATCCTCGCGCAGCACCAATTCGTTCGCTTCCGCCATTCGAATGCCCTCCGATGACACTGGGTCGCCTGAACTGGCGATGTGACGCCAATCCGAGGCCAATCAACTGGAATTCGTCTGCATGCAATGGCGCCTGGAAATCGGCGCTGTCGCCGTAGCACTTTATCATCAGCCCGGCGCATTGCCAGACTTCGACATCAGGGACCACGGACTAAGATCCGAGATCCGCGATTACCTGGTCACGAAGGCACCCATAAACGCTTTGCGGGCCGTGGCAAATGAGCTGGCATACACCATCCCCAGACTTCTGCTCGCCTTGGTAAGAGACCACCCCAAGGAGCAAGGCTCGGTCGAACTCCGGCATCCCTTGCTCGTTTCGTTTCAGGCAGACGCGCCATAGCCCTCCACCGCTCATTCCCCCAAAGCTGCCAATCGGAAAAATTGCTCGATCCGGCGCTGGCTCGAACGCCCATAGCGGTTCAGCCCCGGTGATTCCGGTCAGGTGGCCAGGGAATCGAGAATGCCAGCGAGTTCCTGCGGTTTCGCGGCGAATACCGAGTGCTCCGAGGCGATCTCGATCGGGGTGACGCCAAGCGAGGCAGCGAAGGCGCGTTGCCGTTCAGGGGGAATGATCTGGTCTTCGGTACAGAGGATGTAGGAGCGGGGGACGTCAGGTATGCCGGTGCCGGGCCAAGGCTGGTTCACCACCCGCATGCCCTGTTTTCGCTGGGTCGCCCGCAGGAAGGCCAAGTAGGCTTCACGCTGTTCCGGTGGCGCCAGCGAGGCGAGCAAGTCGAAAACGAAGGATCGCGTCCCATCGCCATTGTCGATGGATACCGCCATGATCGCCGTCTGTGTGACGGGGCCCACGGCCTCGTAGATCGATTGCCCTGGTACAGGCACGACAGCGGCGGCGAAGACGAGGTGGTCCACTGCAATCCGGGCGGCAACCAGGGGAATCGTGGCGCCTCCAGCCGAATGGGCGACGAGGATGCGGGGGCCCGAAGTGCCCTCCATCGCCCGGCCGACGATGCTGGCGTAGTCGTCGAAGGTGGCATCGGGCCTCTCGCAAGGCAGATCAACGTTCACGACGCGGTGCCCTCTGGACTCCAGATAGGGCACGGCCGGAGCGAGTTCCGCCGGTGATCCGAACGCCCCGTGGACGAAAACGAACGTGGTCTCCATGCCTGCCGCTCCGAAGTGAGCTGTTGTTCTATGTTATTGGTGATATCGCTCCGGGTGTTTTTTTGTTGGGCCGAATTGGTTACTTCTCACCGTTATGCCCGGGCTTGAACCCTTGCATCCATGGATTGCCGGATCACCCCCGGACTTGATCCGGGGGCCGGTGATGACGCCGGAGAGTGTCGCGTCAACCCAAGCGGGAACCAAACAAATCCCGGGCGACTCAAACTTGCCCGACGATGAACATGTAATCCCCGGCCTCGTCGCCGTGGTGGCGTTGCACTTCCGCCACCCTGCCGGTTTCGATGTCATGGCGCAAGCGACCGAGGCCGCCTGCCACTTCATCGACATCGGCCAGGGACGCAAAAGAGGAGATGTTGGCGCGGATGCTGGCGTCGAGGTAAAGCGCCGGAAGGTGCTTGCCGCAATAGAGGAAATTGTCCCGCGGGCGCCTGGTCATCCAATAGGGAAATTGCCGCCAGGTGCGAAAACCCGCCCGGCGCAGCGCGATTTCGATGTTGGGCCAATCGGGCATCTGTTCGGCCGAATCGGTGATCATTCGCGGGAAATATTCCGCCAGCCAGTAATGCGTTATCTGCTCCGGGAGCGCCGTGAAGATCACCAGGCGCCCACCATCCACAACGCGTCTGGCCTCGGCGAAGGCGGTTTCCAGATCGCCGAAATGATGAATGGCCAGCGTACAAATTGCGCCGCCGAAGCATCGATCAACGAAGGGAAGTGCCGCCGCGTCGCCGCCCGCCAGAATCAAGTCGTCGGACTTTTGCAGCGCCTGGCCCAGCATCAGCTGCGACCGGTCAAGCCCGATGACGCGATGGCCGGCCTCGACTAGTGCCAGCGAATAATTGCCGGTGCCGCAGCCGATATCAAGGATTAGAGCGCCCTTGGGCCGATCGAGCAGGTCGAATAGCTTCTTCACCAAGTCGGGATCGGCCTGTCTCGTCGCGTCATAGGTGGCGCCGATGCGATCATAGAGCGGAGAGGCAAGCGTCATGATGGGCTCAACGCAGAAACTCGATCAGGGCCCGGCACAAGGGCGATTGCTGGTCGCCTAGCGATCGTGTGATCGAAAAATGGTGCAGTCGGGGCACGATGATGAATTCGGACCAATGGCCTTCGGCCGCGAGCTTGGCGGCGAAACGCCGTGATTGCTCGATCCACAGCGAGGGCTCGCGCGCGCCAACCGCGATCAAGGCCTTGGCTTGGCCTGGCATGGGCAAGAACATAGGGCTCAGGCGCAAGGCTTCGTCCGGCGACAGCCGGACATCGTCGTTGGCCTCGATGCGCGGAATGGCGCTGAGATCGTAGATTCCGGTCAGCAGGAACACGCCTCGTATCGGGGTAGCACCCAAGCCCCTCGGGCCCCAATCGGTAGCCAGCATCATCGCCGCCAGATGCGCGCCAGCGGAATTGCCGCCGACGAAAAGCCGTGATGGATCGGCATTCAATTGGCTTGCGTGCGCCAGCGCGAATTCGATCGCTTCGCGCGCCTGTTCGACCAGCGCGGCCAGCGTCACCTGAGGGCATAGATCGTAATTGGGAATGACACTCGCCACGCCGGCTTCGGAAAGCGGCCCGGCCACGTGACCTACATGGTCCTTCGAAAGCGCGCGCCAGTACCCGCCATGGAAAAACACCAAAAGGGGAGCGCCGTGCTCACGAGCCGGGTAAAGATCGGCCACCTGCCTCGGTCCCGGGCCGTAGCGGCGGTCGGGGAGCAGTTGCGTACGCGCCTTCGCCCGCCGGGTCAGTGCCTCGTCGCCGGCAAGCCAACGCTCATGCTCGGGCACGGCTTGCCTCGGCATGAAGTGACGGCTCAACATCGCGTCACTGAACTCTGCGTAATCCGGGTGGGCGTTCATGGTTGTCGGTCGGCTTGTATTCTTGCGGTCTTGGCCTGGAATGTCCAGGATTGCCACGCTTTTTTCAGTGGTACCATAATACCAAAACAGTAAAGCCTTGATAAATAACAATTTAATTGAGTTGACCGTTCATGAACCGGTCATTATACCCACCGCCGACCAAGTGCGCGGGCGACAATCGCCCCCGCCTCTCGCAAGGCAACCGAGCATGAAGCTTAACTCGATGAAGACCTATTCGGCCAATCCGTCCGACGTGGTGAAAAAGTGGGTCCTGATCGACGCGGATGGCGTGATATTGGGCCGATTGGCCTCGATCGTCGCCAGCCGCCTGCGCGGCAAGCACAAGACGACCTTCACCCCGCACGTCGATTGCGGCGACAACATCGTCGTCATCAACGCCGCCAAGGTGAAAGTGACCGGCAACAAGCTCCAGGACAAGGTGTTCCACTGGCATACCGGACACCCGGGCGGGATCAAGGAAGTGACCCTCGGCAAGACCCTGGGCGGAAAGTTTCCGGAGCGCGCGCTCATCAAGGCGGTCGAGCGCATGGTACCGCGTGGGCCGTTAGGCCGGCAGCAGATGAAGAATCTGCGGGTCTATCCGGGCAGCGAACACCCGCACGAGGCCCAGCAACCCCAGCCCCTCGACGTCGCCGCCATGAATCCCAAGAACAAGCGGAGCGCCTGACATGAGCACCGAACCCCAGCGCCTGACCGATCTCAAGGATCTCGGCGCGGTCGCCGTGCCCAGCCCGGCCACGGCCGCGCCGCCCAAGCGCGAGCGCAAGGTCGATGCCAAGAATCGCGCCTATGCCACCGGCAAGCGCAAGGACGCCGTGGCCCGGGTCTGGATCCTGCCCGGCAAGGGTAAGATCACCGTCAACGACCGCGACATCGCGGTCTATTTCGCGCGGCCTGTGCTGCGCATGGTGATCAACCAGCCCTTCAGCGTGGCCAATCGGGTCGGTCTGTTCGACGTGGTGTGCACGGTTGCAGGCGGCGGGCTATCGGGCCAGGCGGGTGCTGTTCGCCACGGCATCAGCAAGGCCTTGACCTATTTCGAGCCGGAATTGCGGCCTGCGCTGAAACTGGAGGGGTTCCTCACCCGCGACAGCCGCACCGTCGAGCGCAAGAAATACGGCCGCCGCAAGGCCCGCCGCAGCTTCCAGTTCTCGAAGCGCTGATCCCCGGATATAGGGACTTTGGCCAAAGGGCCGGCGCGTTCCGCACCGGCCCTTTGCGCTTTCAGGCAGGGCAATGGGTGGCGGCCGGTGCGTGCCGCCAGCTGGACCATATCCGACCGCGTTTCCGGCGACTCGGAACGGCCTTCCATCAACTCCTTCAACTCCCTCAACCTCTCGCGCGTCCGCTCGGATGCCTGTATTATCTTCATCGGGGTGCTCCGCGATTTCAGGCGCCGATACGTCGCCCAGAACCAGAATCTCCCGGTAAGATCGTTGCGTGAAACGGAAACCGAGCCGGCGCCATGAACCCTCACTTTTTCGAGCGGCCGATCCTGAATTCCCCCTACGCCTATCCGGCCCGCCATTGGGAACTGAGCGACGACGGCCAGCCGACCGACCGGATCCTGGAAACAAGGCGGCGCTCGGAGCTGATCACCCCGGTTCCCAAGCCCAAGAAGCGCCGCCGGTCGCAGGGCCAGGCGGAGATGATCTTCGACGAGGGCAAGGGCCTCTCGACCGAGGAGCAGCAATACGAACCGATGCCGATCATCAACGAAATCCGCTCTCATGTGGATTCCTGGCGTGCGCTGCCCAATCCCAACGACTGGCAGGTGTCGCCCGAAACGGCGCGCCTGCTGCAACACTGGCGGCACCACAAATTCGAGAGCCTGCGCCCCTTCTTCTGCCAAATCGAGGCCGTCGAGACCGTTATTTGGCTGACCGAGGTCGCGCCCAAGTTCGGGAAAAGGGGCGAAAAGTTCTGGGACCACATCCGGGGCGCGAACGAACAATCCAATCCCGAGCTTGTGAGGCTGGCCTTGAAGCTCGCGACCGGCGCCGGCAAGACAACCGTCATGGCGATGCTGATCGCCTGGCAGACGATCAACGCCGTCAGGCGCCCGAATAGCAAGCAATTCTCGCGCGGGTTCTTGATCGTGGCGCCCGGCATCACCATCCGCGATCGTCTGCGCGTGCTCATGCCGAACGATCCGGACAGCTACTACAAGGGGCGCGAACTGATTCCCTCCGACATGCTGGGCGACATCGACCGCGCCAAGATCGTCATCACCAATTACCACGCCTTCAAGCTGCGCGAACGGATCGAGGTCTCCAAGGGCACCCGCGCGGCCATCGAAGGCTGGCGGGGCGAGAGGCTCCGGACCCTCGAAACCGAGGGCCAGATGATCCAGCGGGTCATGTCGGAGCTGATGGCCCTAAAGAATATCGTCGTCCTCAACGACGAGGCGCATCACTGTTATCGCGAAAAGCCACTGACCGACGAGATCGAGGACCTCAAGGGCGAGGACAAGGCCGAAGCGAAAAAGAACAACGAGGCGGCCCGCCTGTGGATTTCCGGAATCGAGGCGGTGAAGCGAAAGCTTGGCCTGCGCGCGATCTACGATCTTTCGGCGACACCCTATCTTCCTGCGCGGCTCCGGCTACGCCGAAGGCACGTTGTTCCACTGGACCATGAGCGACTTCTCGTTGATGGACGCCATCGAATGCGGCATCGTGAAGCTGCCGCGCGTGCCCGTGGCCGACAACGTACCGGGCGGCGACACCCCGATATTCAGAAACCTGTGGGATTATATCGGCAAGGAAATGCCGAAAAAGGGGCGTGGCTCCGGCGGCAAGCTCGATCCCCTGAGCCTTCCCAATGTACTTCGATCCGCGCTCGAAGCGCTCTATGGCCACTACCAGAAGACCTTCGAACTTTGGGAGCAGGCGGGCATCGCGGTTCCGCCCGTCTTCATCGTGGTTTGCAACAACACCGCGACCTCCAAGCTCGTGCACGATTACATTTCCGGCTTCCAGCGCGAGAACGACGACGGCACCAGCACGTTGGAACACGGTAGGCTGGCGCTCTTCCGGAATTTCGACGAGCACGGCAACCGCTTGGGCCGTCCGCGCACCCTGCTGATCGACAGCGAACAATTGGAATCGGGCGAGGCGCTGGACAAGGATTTCCGCGAGATGGCGGCCGACGAGATCGACCGCTTCCGCCGCGAAATCGTCGAGCGCACCGGCGACGTTCGCGCCGCCGACAACATCTCCGACCAGGATTTGCTGCGCGAAGTGATGAACACCGTGGGGAAGGTTGGCCGCCTTGGCGAACATGTGCGCTGCGTCGTTTCCGTCTCGATGCTGACCGAGGGCTGGGACACCAACACCGTCACGCACATTTTGGGCGTGCGCGCCTTCGGAACCCAGCTTCTCTGCGAACAGGTTGTGGGCCGCGGCTTGCGCCGGCAATCCTACGATCTGAACGAGGAAGGCCTCTTCAATGTCGAATATGCCGATGTGCTCGGCATCCCGTTCGACTTCGCCGCCAAGCCCGTCGTTCCCGCGCAGGCAAAACCGCGCGAGACCATCCGCGTTCAGGCCATCAGCCCGGAACGCGACACGCTCGAAATCCGCTTTCCCCGTGTCGAGGGCTACCGGGTCGAACTGCCGAACGAGCAGCTCGCGGCTAGGTTCGACAAGGATTCGGTCTTAGAATTGACGCCCGCCCTTGTCGGTCCCTCCAGAACCAAGAACCAGGGCATCATCGGCGAGGGCGTGGACTTGACGATCGAACACTTGAACGACATGCGCCAATCGACAATCCTGTTCCACCTCGCCAAGCATCTTCTGGTTCAAAAGTACCGCGACCCGGGTGAACCGGCGAAGATGCACCTCTTCGGGCCGTTGAAGGCGATCGCCCGCCAATGGCTCGACGGCGGATACCTCCGGTGCACCGGCGGCACCTATCCCGCGCAACTCCTCTATCAAGAGATCGCCGACATGGCCTGCGAGCGGATCAAGGCCGCGATCACGCTCACCCTTGCCGGCGACAGTCCCGTGAAGGCGATCCTCGACCCGTATAACCCGACCGGATCAACGCGTTACGTCAACTTTACCACGTCCAAGGAAACCCGCTGGCAGACCGATCCCCGCAAATCCCACGTCAACTGGGTGATCTACGACAGCGACTGGGAGGCAGAGTTCTGCCGCGTCGCGGAGTCGCACCCGCGCGTGCGTGCCTACGTGAAGAACCAGAATCTTGGGCTGGAAGTGCCCTATCTCATGGGCGCTACGCCCCGCCGCTACATCCCCGATTTCATCGTCCAGATTGACGACGGCCAGGCGGAGCCGCTCAACCTCATCGTCGAGGTGAAGGGTTATCGCGGCGAAAACGCTAAGGAGAAGGCGAACACCATGCGCGCCTATTGGGTGCCGGGCGTGAACAACCTGAAGAAGTTCGGCCGGTGGGAGTTCGCGGAATTCACGGCTGTCTATGAGATGGACGCGGGGTTCAAGGCATTGATCG
>CAZIUB010000054.1:0-11184 GCA_964542425.1 uncultured Rhodospirillaceae bacterium
GCCCGAGCCGCGCCCGAATACCGCGATCTCGGCGCAAAAGAGCGCCGATCAAGCCAAATACACACCACGCACAAGCAGAAAAGTCACAAAAATCAGCCTTAAATCTTCAAACTTCAATTTATTCAGAGGCTCCCTAGATGAGGTAGGCATGACGCCGAGCGGAAACAGATTGCGGGTGGCGATCCTGGGAGCGAGCGGTTATACCGGCGCCGAGTTGGTGCGCCTGTTGTCGCGCCATCCGATGGTCGAGATGGTTGCCCTGTCGGCGGATCGCCAGGCCGGCAAGCGGCTTTCGGAATCATTCCCGCATCTTCAAGGCGACGCGCTGCCCGTCCTGGTCAAGATCGAGGAGATCGACTGGAAGGGGATCGAGTTCGTCTTTTGCTGCCTGCCCCATGGATTGACCCAGGAAACCGTCGCCAGATTGCCGGGGCATCTCAAAATCGTCGATCTCTCCGCCGATTTCCGCCTGGCCGATGTCGAGGCTTACGCGCGATGGTATGGGCACCGGCACCTGGCGCCCGAATTGCAGCGCGAAGCCGTCTATGGCCTGACCGAAATCCACCGCGATCGCATCAAGGCCGCGCGCCTGGTCGCCAATCCCGGCTGCTATCCCACGGCGGCGCAATTGCCGCTGATGCCGCTCCTGTCCCAGGGCTTGATCGCGGCCGACGACATCGTCATCGACGCCAAATCGGGGGTGAGCGGGGCGGGCCGCGACGCCAAGCAGGCCAATCTGTTCGCGGAAGTCGCCGAAGGCATCCACGCCTATGGCATCGCCAGCCATCGCCACGCGCCCGAGATCGAGCAGGGCCTGAGCCAGGCGGCAGGGCGCAAAGTCATCGTCAGTTTCACCCCGCATCTGGTGCCGATGAGCCGAGGCATCCTCGACACCATCTATGTGAAATGCGCGAAAGGGGCCACTGCCGACGATTTGCGAGAAGCCTTGGCCCAACGCTATGCCTCGGAATACTTCGTTCGCGTTCTGCCGAAAGGCGCCGCGCCGGCCACGCGTGATGTGCGCGGCAGTAATTTCTGCCTGGTCTCGGTCTTTGCCGACCGGTTGCCGGGCCGAGCGATCATCCTTTCGGTCGAGGACAATCTGGTCAAGGGAGCATCCGGCCAGGCGATCCAGAACATGAACGTGATGATGGGCTGGCCGGAGCAGACGGCGCTCGAGCAATTGCCGATGTTCCCATGAGGGTGCAGCCAAGGGAGCGCAAATCGTGGCGGCGTTGATCAAGCCGCATCATGGGCTGGCGCCGCGCATCGCTCCCGGCGTTTTCTTGGCCGAGAATGCGGTCATCATCGGCGATGTGGAGATCGGCGAGCAAGCCTCGATCTGGTACAATGTCGTCCTGCGCGGCGACACCAACACGATCCGCGTGGGTCCGCGCACAAACGTGCAGGACGGCACCATCATCCACGTCAATCACGAGCGCGATGGCGCGCTGGGCGCCAAGACCTCGATCGGCGCCGACATCACGATCGGGCACATGGCGCTCTTGCATGCCTGCACGCTCGAGGACGGGTGCTTCATCGGCATGAAGGCCTGCGTCATGGACGGGGTGATCGTCGAGGGCGGGGCCATGGTCGCGGCGGGTGCCCTGGTGACGCCGGGAAAACGCGTTCGCCGAGGCGAGTTATGGGCCGGGAGCCCGGCCAAGCTATTGCGCAGTTTGACCGAGCGGGAGATCGCCTATTTCGCCTATTCCGCCAAGCATTATTGCGAACTGGCGGCGAGCCACCTCGATCCTGGCCGTTGAGCCTCAAGCCAGCGCGGATTTGAGATCGGCCAGCAGCTCGCCCTCGTCCTCAAGACCGCAGGACAAGCGAAGAAGGTCGTCCGGCACTTGCGATTCCGAGCCCTCGATGCTGGCCCGATGCTCGATCAGGCTTTCCACGCCGCCCAGCGACGTGGCGCGCTTCCACAGCTTGACCCGGCCGGCACAGCCTATGGCGCCCGCCGCGCCACCCTCGATGCGGATCGAGAGCATGCCGCCAAAGCCGCCTGTCATCTGGCGGCGCGCGATGGCGTGGTCAGGAAAATCAGTCAATCCGGGATATAGAACGGCGACCAGGCCGGGATGACCGGAAAGACTCTGCGCCAGCGAAAGCGCCGTTTGCGAGGCACGCCGTACGCGCAAGGGCAGGGTGCGCATGCCGCGCAACAACAGCCAGCACTCGAAACCGCCCAACATGGCACCGAATTGCTTGCGAACCGCAACCACACGCGACCAGAAATCATCGCGCCTGGCGGCGACCAGAGCGCCTGCGAGCACATCGGAATGGCCGTTCAAGTACTTGGTCGCCGAATGCATCACAAAATCGGCACCGTGTTCGATTGGCCTGGTCAGGATCGGCGTCGCCACCGTCGAATCGACGGCGAGCAGCGCGCCCGCCCCATGAGCGATTCCGGCAAGAGCGGCGAGGTCCGTGACCCTCCACAGCGGGTTGGCGGGCGTTTCCGCCCAGATGAGCCGGGTCCGGCCGGGCCGGATCGCGGCCCGAACGGCCGCAAGATCAGTGGTATCGACGAAATCGACCTCGATTCCCCATTGCTTGGCATTTCCCATGAGCCAGACCCGCACGCCGTAATACATCATCGTGGGCGCGATCACGTGTTCGCCCGGTTTCAGGGCGAGGAACAGCGACGTTGCCGCCGCCATGCCCGAGGCGAAAAGAAGGCAAGCAGTGCCGCCCTCTAGCGCGGACAGCAGATCCTGGGCATTGTCCTGCGCCGGATTGTCGTCGCGGATGTAACTCAGCCCACCGGGATAGGAATTGTCCGGTGCGCGCTCGAAGGTGGTGGAAAGGTGGATGGGCGGAATGATCGCCCGCGTCTCGCGCTCCACGCGCCCCAGCGCCTGCGCGCAAAGCGTATCGGGAGAAATGACCTTGGCATTCATCGGCATTGGCTCCAATTTCGCGATGGGGTGGCCGCTAATGTTCCGACTCCGACATTCCGATCCCGGAACGTCGGCCCGGAACACTAGCAAATGGGAATGGCATGTGTTGTGGTTCCAACATGATGATTGGGAATCAAACGTTGGAACCACAACACCAGGCTACTGTTGGCACGCAGTGCCGGCAGCGACGTACTTGGCTGATCAATCAACGCCAGCTATCCCTTGGGGACTTTGCCTGCGGGCAAGTGTTCGGACAAGGGCAACAAACTCGACCATGTTCCAATTCAAGGGCTCCAGCGGCCAAGGACGATTGCGGGGGCCATTTGGAAATCCGGTCATGGATTCGGGCATTGCCCAATTCGAAGCGAGCTTTCGCGGAATGGCCCGGCGAGGCTGTGCCGGTCGTCGCGGGCGACGCCGCCAAGGAATGGCATGACCGACGCGGTTGATCAGGCCTTGGCTGGGCTTCGGCGTTTGTGGGAGGAAGCCGGCGGCACCGAGGAGCTGCCGCCGCAGAGCGCATTCGACGCCTTTGTGCTTCGGCCGTGGCTCGGGAACATCGCCATGGTCGAGGTTCATGGCGGCCCGAAGCGATTCTTCTTTCGCCTGACCGGCTCGAAAATCGACCATGTCTATGGGCGGAATTTTACCGGCCAGTGGTTGGAGGATCCGCGCATCGCCGGCTCGGAAGGCTATTGGGAGAAAATGTATGCGCGGGTGGTCGACGAGCGGCAGCCATTGCCTGGCTCGGTCGCGATCTTCGACCCACGTTGGAACCAGAAAATGTGCCGATGGTTGCTGTTGCCGCTGCGCGCCGATTTGCCGCCGCGCGGCGGCCCCAATGCGACCGGTCTCGTCGTCCTGGCCTGCGTGATGTTCATCGATTAAAAAGGCGATGGGCAATGAACCGGCGCATGGCGCGCGAGAAGCCCACCGGATTGCCCGGGTGAATGCGAGCGCGGCCGACGCGCTGACGCTGGCCCCAACCCTCGCGCGAAAATTCAGCTCGAGTAATACATCTGGAATTCGATCGGGTGTGGGGTGTGCTCCACCGCGTAAACCTCTTCCCACTTGATTTCGAGGTAGCTCTCGATGAAATCCTCGGAGAATACGTCGCCCTTCAGCAGAAAGGCGTGGTCGGCGACGAGCGAGCCGAGGGCCTCGCGCAAACTGCCACAAACCGTGGGCACGTTTTTCAACTCCGCCGGCGGCAGGTCGTAAAGATTCTTGTCTATCGGGTCGCCGGGATGAATCTTGTTCTGAATCCCGTCCAACCCGGCCATCAGCATCACCGCGAAAGCCAGATAAGGGTTCGCGGTCGGATCGGGGAACCGCACCTCGACTCGTTTGCCCTTGGGGCTGGCGGTGTAAGGGATGCGGCAGGCGGCCGAGCGATTGCGCGAGGAATAGGCCAGCAGCACCGGGGCCTCGAATCCAGGAATCAGGCGCTTGTAGCTGTTGGTCCCGGGGTTGGTGAAGGCGTTCAAGGCCTTGGCGTGCTTGATGATGCCGCCGATATAGAACAGCGCCAATTCCGATAGGTCGGCGTAGCCGTTGCCGGCAAAGAGCGGCTGATTATTCTTCCAGATCGACTGGTGCACATGCATGCCGGATCCGTTGTCGCCCTTGATCGGCTTGGGCATGAAGGTCGCGGTCTTGCCATAGGCATGGGCCACGTTCTTGACCACGTATTTGTATTTCTGCATGACATCGGCGCAGGCGACCAGGGTTCCGAACTTGACCCCGAGCTCGTGCTGGGAGGGCGCCACTTCGTGGTGGTGTTTTTCCACCTCGACGCCCATCGCGGCCATGGTGGAGAGCATCTCTGCGCGCAGATCTCCGGCGCTGTCGAGCGGCGCCACCGGGAAATACCCGCCCTTGATCTTCATCCGGTGGCCGTGATTGCCTTCGTCGAATT
Source organism: uncultured Rhodospirillaceae bacterium (assembly GCA_964542425.1). Classification (GTDB taxonomy): domain Bacteria; phylum Pseudomonadota; class Alphaproteobacteria; order Dongiales; family Dongiaceae; genus Dongia_A. The sequence continues at coordinate 4,828 of CAZIUB010000054.1, forward strand.
TCTTGCCGCTGACATAGGGTGCCTCTTCCGATTCCAGCTCCACGAAGGTGCGATTCATCGTCACTTCGTAGCGCACATCATCGAACACGAAGAACTCCGCCTCGGGTCCCACATAGACTGTATCGCCCACGCCCGAGCTCTTGAGGTAGGCCTCGGCGCGCTTGGCGATCGAGCGCGGATCGCGCCCGTAATTCTGACCGGTCAACGGCTCCAGGATGTCGCAGAAGATGACCAGCGATTTCTGTGCCGCGAACGGGTCCATGATCCCAGTCGCGCAATCGGGCATCAGGGTCATGTCGGATTCGTTGATCGCCTTCCAGCCGGTGATCGAGGACCCGTCGAACATGACGCCTTCGGTCAGCAAGTCCTCGTTGATGGTGCTGACATGATGAGCCAGGTGATGCCACTGACCAAGCGGGTCGGTGAAGCGGAAATCGACGTACTGGACCTCTTCCTTCTTGATGGTGTCCAATACCTTCTTGACGTTCGACATATCGTGCTCTTCCTATTTTTTCACTGTTACGATTTTGATCGCGGGCCAGAAGGGGTCAGACCGCGTCCGGCCCACGTTCGCCGGTACGGATGCGGATCGCCTCTTCGACGTTGAGGACGAAGATCTTTCCGTCGCCGATCCGCCCCGTGGCGGCCGCTTGTCTGATCGCCTCGATCGCGCGTTCGACCATGTGGTCCTCGACCACGACTTCGAGCTTCATCTTGGGCAGAAAATCGACGACGTATTCGGCCCCGCGATAAAGCTCAGTGTGGCCCTTTTGGCGACCGAACCCCTTGGCCTCGGTCACCGTCAGACCCTGAATCCCGACCTCGTGCAGGGCATCCTTCACTTCGTCCAGCTTGAACGGCTTGATGATCGCTTCGATCTTTTTCATGGATTCCTGATTCCCGAGGGATAGTGAGCCCCCCTGTTACAGCAAGGCACATGCCACTGGGTGGTGATGGCTAACTCATTGTTTTCAGGCGATTCTGGCGCCGCCTTGGGCCGATCATGGCGCGGGAACTGGCAATCAGTCGGCCAATTGCCCAAAAATGAAGCATTCACCGGCGCTATGGGCCCGATGCCGGAAAAGGAAAGGGCCGCTGCTCGGCAACGACCTCGGAGACTAGAAAAAGGAAGCGCGGAGGGGTCGCTGTTTATTCGGCGGCCTTGCGGTTGGCTTCGAGAAAACGCGCCATCCGGCGCATGGCCTCGGCGATGTTGTCCAGCGAATTAGCGTAGGAAATGCGCAGATAGCCCTCGCCGTAGGCGCCGAAACTCGTGCCGGCGATACTGGCGACGCCCGCATCGTTCAGCAGTTCGACTTCGAGCTGTTTGGAATCGAGGCCGGTGTTCTTGATGTTCGGGAAGGCATAGAAGGCGCCGTAGGGCGTGATGCAGGAAACCCCCGGCAGTTTGTTCAACTCCGCCACCACGAAGCGCCGCCGCTCGTCGAAGGCAACCATCATCTTGGCGATTTCGTCCCTCGGCCCTTTGAGGGCCGCCACGCCCGCCCATTGTGCCGAGGCGTTGACGCAGGAATGGCAATTGATGGCCAGGCGCGTCGCGTGTTCGATCAGGTGTTTCGGCCACACCGAATAGCCCAGGCGCCAACCGGTCATGGCGTAGGTCTTGCTCCAGCCGTCGAGCAGGATCAGTTGGTCGCGCAATTCCGGATAGCGGGTGAGGCTCACATGCCGGCGCCCGTCGTAAAGCATCTCGCCGTAGATCTCATCCGACATGATCGCAACATGGGGATGCCTGACGAGGCCGGCCACCAGTTTCTCGACTTCCCCGGCGCTGGCCGTGCCGCCGGTCGGATTGGCCGGGCTGTTGAGGATGATGAGCCTCGTCCGGGGCGTGATCAGGCCCAGCACTTCCTCGGCGGTGAAGGCAAAGCCGTTCTCCTCGAGGAGCGGAAGCGGCACCGGAGTGGCGCCGGAGAACTTGATCGCCGATTCATAGATCGGGAAACCGGGATTGGGATAGATGATCTCCGCCCCACTCTCGCCGAACATCAGCATGGCGAAAAACATGGTGACCTTGCCGCCGGGCACGATGAGGACGTTGCCGGGATCGACCTCGATTCCGTGGCGCCGATCGAGATCGGCGGCGACCGCTTCGCGCACCTGCGAGATGCCATTGGCCGGGGTGTAGCCGTGATGGCCGTCGCGGAGCGCCTTGATCCCGGCTTCGACGATATGGCCGGGGGTCTGGAAATCCGGCTGCCCGATCGACAGGCTGATGATGCTCTTGCCTTGGGCCTCCAGCGCCTTGGCCCGCGCCAGGACCTCGAACGCGGATTCGGTGCCAAGCCGGCTCATGCCGCTCGCCAATTGGACCATGAACTACCCCTGCCCAAGATTCCAAGCCGGCGCCCCCAATCTGGCCGGATCGCCGGCAAGTCTATGAATTTTTCCCCGAAAATGCTCGTTCCTACCGACAGATTCTTGCAAGTTGGCGACAGACCCAACCGACACACCGGTGGCGCCGCAAATCTTGACGGCCGGGAGCCCGTGCTTTAGACCCCCGCCCTTGGTGGCGGGCGTAGCTCAATTGGTTAGAGCACCAGATTGTGGATCTGGGGGTTGCCGGTTCAATCCCGGTCGCTCGCCCCAATTAAATCAATGGTTTACAAGAAATCGACGGTTGGCGGATTTTCCGATAGCTGCCCCGTGGCTACCGCCAGGATCGATATAGCGACCCGAGCTGGGGCCAGGATGGCCTCCACCATCAATCACGTTGCTTGCGGCAAAATCCACCTTGGCGTTCACTCGATGCCACCTTTGCGTTTGGACCGAACCCGTTGGCGTCGTCTGCGCGGCAATTGCCAGGGGCCTTGCCTGGATGGCCAATGGGCCGGATATGACGATGCAAATTCAATGGAAGATTGGATTGGCCATTGCGTCGCCGGCGGCGGTGTGGGGGATCGCAAAATGCATTGGGTGGATTTGTTAGGGGTTCCTTAGGATACCGAGCGGCATGGATCATGGGCCAATGCAAATCCCGGATACGGAACACCGGCAACCGAAGCGCGGGGTAAGTATGATTTCCGCCGATATATTTTCGAAGCGGCCTTCCTGCAACCGGCGCCGGGACGGGAAGCCGGTCGGGCACGTTCGGCATGCCGTGGGAACGCAGGGCGATGTGAACAACGAAACAGCGTTCTTTGCGATAGGAACGCCGTCGCCGTTCATGGTGTTGCTGTTTTTGGCTTTCGGCACCCGCCAAACGCTGGCCACCGAGCATGCACCAGGTTGGCCGCCGGCGATGATCCGAGAAATGGGACCGCCGGCACAATCGGGCGGGTGCAATCACTGGATGACGTGCGGCATTCTTCGCGGAGGCATGGATGCGTTTCAAGGATAGCGCCGACCTGAAGGAAGGTGCCAGGGAACAGGTCATTCAAGCTTGGCGGATCATCGATACCCGGTTGGCCGGCTTGGCGCCGGCGGGAATCTCGCGCCCGGTGGCGGTGGCGGGCGCCGCGGTAACCTTGATCGGCATTCTGGGCGCCCTGGTTGCGGTCCAACCAGCCTGGGTTCGGTTTTTCGATAATTTTCATTGGACGGCCGCGCATTTGACGGCGGCGGCCTTGTCTTTTCTGGCCCTGCGCGACGCCCTACCCCGGGACCGGCTCCCCCGGATTTGGTTCGCGCTCGGCCTTGGCGCCTATGCCGTCGCGGAAATCCTTTACGCCATCCAGGTCTGGCTCGGATTGACCGAGATTCCCGGCCCATCCGACGCGTTCTCGCTATTGTTCGGCCCCTGCGCTCTCATCGGCATCCTGTACGCGATGATCGAGTGGACCGAGCGTGGCCACCGATGGCTGCCTATGCTCGATGTCTCGGCTTGCGCATTGGTCGTTGTCGGATTGACCCTTGCCCTTTATCTGCCGATCATCGCCGGTTTCACGCCCTTCCAGGTCCTGGTCCTGGCGGCCTACCCGATGTTCATCCTTTCCGCCGCCGCGGCCGGATTGGTTCTGGTGCTGCATGTCCGGCCGAGGCTCGGGATCGCGCCGCTTCTATTCCTGGGATCGCTGCTGGCGATCGGCGGCATCTGGTTGGAATGGAATCACCGGGCCTTGCTTGGCACGCTGGTCGATGGTGGGTGGCTCAACATTCTGTTCTCGATCTCGGCGCTCGGCTTGGGCCTGGGCGCCGCGGCCTGGCGGATCCACCCGTCAAGGAACGTCGTCTACCATCGGATCTGCCGGGTGGCGCTTGACCTGGTGCCGGCGGTCGCGATCCTCGGCGCCGTGGCGATAATCGTCCTTGTACTCTCCGTGCCGGTCCTGCCGGGCAACGCGAAATCGATAATCGTCCTTGTCGCCGTGGGTGTCTGCGGAATCGGAATCCTGCGCCAGGGCCTGCTGAATATCCGCCTGCGGCGTTCGTTTCACCCGGCCGAGGAGGCGAGAATCGCGGCGGCGGTGGTCAGGCCGATCGGCGGCAATCTCATGCGCCTGGGTTCCTGGGAACACGATGTCGCCACCGGCAGGGAGATCTGGAGCAGCGAGGCCCGCGAGATTTACGGGTTGTCGGGCGCCATCGAATCAACCTACGAGAATTTCGTGTCTCGGATCGACCCGCGCGACCGGGATCGGGCGCGGAAGGCTTTCGCGACGGCGCTTGCCGGCGATCATCTGTCCTATGCCATCGAGTTCCGCGTGCAACATCCTGAGCTTGGCAAACGTGCGACCTTCGAGCGCGGCTGGATCGAACGCGAGGCGGACGGGCGGGCGGTCAAGGTCCATGGCTGGGCGCTGGACGTGACCGAACTGCGATCGGTCGAGACCGAACTTGTCCTTGGCCGCGAGCGAATGGAACTGGCGCTGGAAGGCGGCCGCATGGGTTTCTGGGAGCATAATTTCGAGACGGGAGTGGATGTTCACGACAAGTATTGGGCCCGCATGTTGGGCTTTTCGCCCCAGGAGCTCGAGGCAACCTCCAAGGATTTCGAATCCCTGATTCATCCAGACGATCGTGCCGCCACGATACACGCGACGGCGCAATGCCTGGCCGGAGAGACCGAGCATTTCCGCGCGGAATTTCGCCTGCGCGACAAGGCCGGAGAATGGCGCTGGCTTTTGTCGCAAGGCCGCGTCACCGGCCGCGATTCCGCCGGCAAGGCAAATCGGCTATCCGGGACGGAAATCGACATCACCGAGCGCAAGCTGCTGGAAGAGGCGATCATCGCTGGCGAGGCCATGAACGAGGATATCGTTCGACGATTCGGTCAGTTCTTCAGCAACATGCGGAACATCATCGTCTGCTTCGGGCGAAAAGGCGATGCGGACAGGGGCTTCGGATACGATAGTGGTGGCGCGGTGCTGCTGGGGCGGGACGTGGATGCGATCGCCGGAACCCGCCTGGACGGGAGCGGATTGGCCGATATCCCCAAGTGGTACGATTCGGTCCATCCCGATGATCGACCCTTCTATCTGGAGGCCGAGCGCCGGCGCAAGGAAAATGGCGAACCCTACGACCTCACCTACCGAATCAACCATCCCGTGACCGGCGAGAAGTGCTGGATGCGGGAAATTGCCTGGAGCACCGACGCCGAGGCGGGCAAGCCCCAGTACTTGGACAGCTACATCATCGATATCACCGCGGAAAAGACGATCGAGGCAAACCTGTTGGCGAGCGAGGCGCGCTACCGGGAAGCGGAACGGGTCGCGCAATTGACCCATTTCGAGAGCGCGTCTGGTCCGGTCCCTGGAATCGAAAATCGGAGAATCCTGTACTCGTCGAATGCCGCGACCATTCTTGGCGTGAGCGAGGACGATTTGTCGTTCCTTGCCAGCGATTTCCTCGATCGCTTCGTTCATCCCGACGATCTGCAACGGGTCAAAGCCGAGATCACCCGCGGAATCGCGGCATCGGAAGCGGAGATCGCGATGGATTACCGGGTAATCCGCCCCGATGGCGAGACCCGTCATGTTCAAACGATCGTCCGCTACCAATATGATGCCGACGGCAATCCCCAACAGGGCATAGGCACCTTGCAGGATGTGACCGAGCGCAGGCGCGTCGAACAAGCCTTGCGCGACAGCGAGGCTCTTTATCGCCAAGCCGAGCAGGTGGCGGGTCTGGTCCATTGGTCGTCAAGGGCGATCGTTCCGGGGGAATCGCAGGGTGCTCGACCGACATTTTCGCAGAACGCGGTAATCCTGTTTGGGATCCCCGCCGGCGAAATCACCGTGACTCACCTGGAATACCTAGAGGCCACCTCTAAAAACCCGGTATTTTGAGCGGATTTTTGCGGCGGCGATGGGATGAGGTTGTTTTTGACAGGGGTTCTTCCGCCATTTTCTATTTTTTTATGCGGCGTGCAACCGCTTTTTCCCGCTTCCGGCGCTA
>CAZIUB010000055.1:0-11541 GCA_964542425.1 uncultured Rhodospirillaceae bacterium
TGCCGATGGTGCAGAGCGGCGTGGACACGCGAAAGGCTTCCTTCGGAAGATCGCCGCTGACGAAACGCAAACTGCCCTCGGCCATGTCGAGGATGGCCCCAGCACCCGGCGCGGCGGGGTCGTAGACGAACTCGTCCAGCAAAACCTTGGCCGAGGCGCCAAGGGTAAGCACCGAACCGTCCATCAGGCTCGCCTCGAGCGCACTGAAGCTCAAGGTCTCCAGCAGTTCCTTGAACACCAAAGGATCTTTGAGCTGCTTGGTCAGGCGACTCTCGCCGGGCGGCGTGCCGTAGGAGGTCGATTTAATCCGTTCGACCTCGCCGATCGCCTCGGCGGCAATCGCGGCGGCGGTGCCAAGCACCTGACCCGAGATCAGCAGGGCGATCGCCAGGCGCGAGACGCCGTAGGCGCCAAACAATCGCCGGCGGCCGGCATTACGCGGCAGAACACAGAACAGGGGACCAGGTGATAATGCGTTGAGGGCGTTCGGGGATCTTGGCATGACGTTCCTCCCGACAATCGTGGACCAGGGGTCATGCGGGCGGGCCGTCCATGCCGATTGCGTTCAGGTCATCGGTGGGCGACCGTCCGCGCCTGCAAGTATCCGCAATCCTATCACACTTTCCAGCGCCCCGCGATCCTTGCCGGAGCCGGTTGGAACGGCAATCGGCTACACCAGCCGGGTCACATCCAGATCGATGAGCAGCGTGGCCTCGCCCGATTCATAGATCTGGTAGGCTTGCACCCCGATGCTGGTGGTGCCACCAGTCGTCCAGCCCGCGCCGCGATGCACGACATCGCCGGCATTACCATCGACGATCAGGGTATTGGAGGTGTCCGACAAGTCGAGCACATCCAGAACGCTCAGGTTCAAGGTATTGTTGCCGGATCCCGCGATGTTGATGCGCTCGATATTCTCGATCCTGGCCTGGGGTATCGTGGTCAGGTCGAAGGTTACGCCGGCGCCATCTAGCTGGATCGTGTCCTTTCCGGCGCCGCCGTCGATATGCTGGAACGCCGCGCCGGCCAGCCGAATCGTGTCGGCTCCGGCGCCGCCCCGGAAGGAATCCAAACCGCCATTGCTGATGAACACATCATCGCCGCGATCGCCGATGAAGGTCTCCCCGGCGCTGGTGCCGATCAGCGTGTCGTTGCCGGCGGTGCCGAGATAGGTGACGCTGCCGGTGAAATTGCCGCCGAAAACGATGAAACTTGCCCCCTCGTCGCCGTTGACCCCCGGCGAGCCGACGATGAGATCGTCGTAGCCGTCGCCGTCGACGTCCCCGGCGGCCGACACCGACCTGCCGGCATAACCATCGAGCGCCACGCCATCCAGCCGGAACCCATTCGACCCGTCGATGGATGCCAAATCCAGGGACGACGAAAAACCGCCGGCCTTGCCATAGATGACATAGGCGGCTCCGGCATCGTAAAGAGTCCCGAAATGGACGCCGTCGGCGCCCACGATCAAATCGTCAAAGCCGTCGCCGTTCACATCCCCGGCGGTCGAAACGGAAATGCCGGCGAAGTCATAGCTTTCCGCCGCATTGTACAACCGGAAGCCATTGGTTCCATCGAGCGCCGCGAGATTGACGGCGGCGCTGAAACCCTGGTCGGTCCCAAACACGACATAGGCGACGGGCGAAGTACTTCCGCCGGAATCGGCGTGATAGGGAGCACCGACGATCAGATCGTCAAAGCCATCGCCGTTCAGATCCCCGGCGGAGGAAACGGATTTTCCCGCATAGTCAAAGTCCTCCACTCCGACCATCTTGAAGCCATCGCTGCCATCGAGCGCCAGGAGATCGGGCGGCGTCGACCAGCCGCTGGCCTTGCCGAACACGACATAGCTCGCCCCGTAATCAGTGTAGGCACTACCACCGTCGGTATGCGGTGCGCCGATGATGAGATCGTCGAATCCGTCGCCGTTGATGTCGCCGGCCGAAGCGACCGAAAATCCGATGTGGCCGTAATCGTTGCCGGCGGCGCCAGTCAACTCGAAGCCATCGGTGCCGGTGAGCGTCCCGAGATCGAGCGAGGCGCTCCATCCGCTGGCCTTGCCGAACACGACATAGCTCGCCCCGTAACTACCGAATGCATGCGGCGCCCCGATGATGAGATCGTCGAACCCGTCGCCGTTGACGTCGCCGGCCGAAGCGACTGAATATCCGCTGTTATCGAAGCTGTTGGCGCCCGTCAGCGCAAAGCCATCGCTGCCGTCGAGCGTGCTAGGATCGAGCGAGGCGCTCCATCCGCTGGCCTTGCCGAACACGACATAGCTGACGCCATTCTCGGTCAAAACGCCGGAATCGGCGTAATACGCGCCGATGACAAAATCCGAAAACCCGTCGCCGTTGATATCGCCGGCGCCGGCGACCGAATACCCGGTGCGGTCATCTGCGGCCACGCCATCGACGCGGAATCCATCGCTTCCGTTGAGGCTCTCCAAATCGAGGGCGACACCCCATCCTCCGGCCTTGCCGAACACGACGAAGGCCGAACCGGCGTCAAGAAGCCCGCCTGGCGCCGCATCGGGAGCACCGATGATGAAATCATCGAACCCGTCGCCATTGATGTCACCGGCGCTGGCGACGGAATACCCGGCAAGGTCACCGGCATCCACGCCGTTCAACCGGAATCCGGTCGTTCCGTTGAGTGTCGAGAGGTCGAACGTGCTGGCGCGAACCGTGACATCGATCTCGACCTGGATCGTCGCGGCGCCATTGGTATATTCGATGAAGGTGCCAACCTCGCCGCCCGGATTGACGAGTGTCGAGCCCTTGGTCCAGTTGCCGAAGATGGCCACGGAATCGACGGAATCACCCTTGACCAGCAGCGTGTTGGCGCCGACCGAGGCCGGGTCGAGGACCAGGGTGTTTTCACTGCCCCCGGTGAGGTCGATTTTCTCGATCCCGTCAAAGACCTTGCCGACCATTTGCGAAAGGAAGAGCGATGGTCCCAGGTCGTCGATCTCGACGGTGTCTATTCCAGCGCCCCCATGGGCCACGCCCGCGTCGTCCCCGTCCAGGACCAGAACGTCATCACCCCCGCCGCCATCAAGCGCGTCATTGCCGAGACCGCCGACCAGCGTATCATTACCCTCGCCGCCCGAGAGGATGTCGTCGCCGGCTCCGCCGGAAAGGACATTGTTGCCGGAATTGCCGATGATCACATTGGCTAGGGCGTTGCCAGTGCCATCGATATTGCCGCCGCCGATCAGCGTGAGCCGTTCCAGCCCTACGCCCAAGTCGAAGCTGACCGAGCTGCGCACAATGTCGTTGCCCTGCCCCGCCGCTTCGATCACGCGGTCGCCGACATTGTCGACGATAAAGGTGTCGTCGCCCGCCCCGCCGCTCATCCGGTCGGCGCCCGTTCCACCATTGATCAAGTCGGCGCCGGCTCCACCATTCATCCAATCGGCGCCGGCCCCGCCATTCATCCGGTCGTCGCCCGCCCCGCCGCTCATCCGGTCGGCACCCGCCCCGCCATTCAGCCGGTCCGCCCCGGCGCCGCCGTCCAGCGTGTCGCCGCCACCGTTTCCGAAAAGGATATCGTTGCCTTGTTGTCCGCGCAGAATGTCGGCGACCTTGGTGCCGATCAATCGATCGCTGCCCCGCGACCCATCGATGGTCAGGGCCAAATCGCGCGCCGAGCCATCGACGAAGAGATGGCCGCTGTTCAGCCTGGAATCGATGCGCTTGATCCCCGCCTGCTCCGATTGCGCGCCCAGGATCACCCGGAAATTCCCCGACGAAAGCGCGCCCGGCAGGAAATCGCCGAGGCGCAGCATCTCGATCGAGGTCAGGGTGGCGAAGATCGAATCGCCCAAAGTCGTCGCCGTGTCGTCCTTTACAACCAGGACGTCGAATCCCGCCCCAGCATCGATGACGTCATTGCCGCCCAGGCTGGATTCGGCCGCCAGAATACGATCGTCAAAGGCGGTCAGATGGATGTCATTGGCACCCGCGCCGAGGCTCAGTCTCAGGCCCCGATCCGCGGTTCCCGCGGGTTCGACCCAGGCGCTGGCGTCCAGGATCAGCGTCTGGCTCGCGATCATATTGGTGGCGTTGACATAGGCCTTGCGCGCGAACGTTCCATCGCGGCTGCCCGGAGCATCATAGCTGAACGCGGCCGCAGCGTTGGCGGCGAGTGTCAGTCTTATCGTCGCGGTGATCGTGTCGGTGATTTCGAGATTCTCGAAACCCCGCACACCGGCGAATTGCGCGTCCATGATGCCGTCGCCGGCGCGCCGCAATTCAAGGATGTCGGAAAGAGCCTGGTTGCGGCCCTGCAATTGGTCCGAGCCGGCAAGCGTGGCATCGGTCGCGATGATGGCGTCGTCGCCCGTGGTGCCGACGAACTGATCGGCGCCGCCGGTCAGTGTGAAGTCAGCCATGCCTTTCCTCGCAAGGGCGATGCTGCCCGATCGGCTGGACCAGCCCACTGCATTGTCGCGGAGGCCTGGCGAAATCGCGGCGCATGATCAGAACCCGCATTCGCAACCGTCCCCGCCATACTGGCCCAAGCCGCCGCCGATTCCTCGATCGGCGAGATCCTTGACCGGCGACGACTGGACCGTCAGCACGATCGCGCGATCGCCGGCGCCGGTCACCGCCACGTTGGACCAGCCATGGTCAACCACCGGATTCCCGACATCAAGGGCCAGATCCGGGTTGTACTCGATCTCGTGGTAATAAAGTCGCCCGTCGATGATGATGCCGGTGGGCGACCCGGACTGGTCGCCACCCTCGCTCGGAATTATCTCGCCAGTGCCCGGGTCGCCGCCGGTATCGTCGTCGGCCTTCACCGGTGCCGGTGGTACGGGCGTGCGTTTGATCTCGACACTTTGGCCGGCGCGCACTTCAACGATCTGGCCCGTGCTGGTCACCGTGACGACGACGATGCCTTCATCGACCACGACCAGCGTATCGCCGTTCGGCCGGACCCGGACCCGGAAATTCGTGCCGCGGATGGCCAGGGTCGCGGTCGGTGTCTGTAGCTGAAACGATTCCTTCGGCATGCTGCCGGTGGCAAAACGTAGGCTGCCGACACCCAGATCGATCAGCAATCCGCTAGTCGCCGAGCCTGGATCGTAAACGAATTCATCCAGGACGACCTGCGCCGAGGCCCCCAGCGTGACCACGGACCCGTCGTTGAGATTGGCCTCGAGCGCGCTGAAACTCAGCGTTTCAAGCCGCTCCTTGAAAACCAGCGGATCGGCGATCTGGACCGGGGCCCGGGGGGCACTGGGCGGCGTTCCATAGGCGGTCGAGCGGACCTGGGTCACGGCGCCGATCGGTCCTGTCTGGGCGGCCATCGCAGGAAGGGCCAAATGGATGGCCAAGAACGCGGCCGTTAATCGCCACGCCAATCGGAATCGAGCCCTGCTCAGGAGGCTTCCCGTTCCGCGAACCATGGCGGTTCGCTCACATTTGATGGCTCGATTCAACATGATGAACAAGAACAACCCCACCGCGAGTCCAGCTTAACAGAACGGGATCGATTGTGAACCGCGATTTCTCATATTTCTTATCATGATACTCGGCCTTCTGGTGCGGAGTGCGGGGAATCCGGATAGGATTGGATATCCCGAGGGGGTCGACACGATCGGGGTCGCCAGTCACAATTTCCGTGAATTGCGGCTCTCACGAACTAGTTTCGGCACCGAGACATCCACCGTTTTCCATGAATTGATGGATTTCGATGCAATCTCTCAACATCTTGTGGTGTTTAATGGAAATTTTTCAAAAACTACTATTTTCAATGAGTTATTAAACCTTCTTGTGATTTTGCTTTGACAATTCCCGGGCCTTTAGACAATATTAATTAACATATCGCAATCCTTACACCTGAATCGGGGAATTCCGGGTTCGGATTGGAATAGGCGGGAGGGTCGGCGGCGAAAGCACCATTCCTCAAGCGAAAGGGGAGAAGCCCAACCAATGGCGGCGGAAGCCTTGGATATTCGCCAGCTCATGGCGCTGGCCCAGGAACGGTCCGAGCAGGCGCGCAGCCACCTGTTCGAAGCCATGGGCGATTTATTCTCGCAACAATCAGTGATCTTGAGCGCGCAGGAGCGCGCGCTGATGGTCGACATCCTGGAAAAGCTGATCCACGAGGTATCGCGCGAGATTCGCGCGAAACTGGCCGAGCGCCTGGCCGATGCGCCGGCGGTGCCGCGCGAACTGGCAATGCTGCTGGCCAATGACGAGATCGACATCGCCACGCCCATTCTGCTGAAGAGCCCGGCACTTCGTGACGTCAACTTGATCGAGATCGTGCACAACCGCTCGCGCCAGCACCTGTTGGCGATCGCGATGCGTCGCGACTTGTCGATGCCGGTCAGCGCCGCCCTGGTCGAGACCGGGCATTCGGATGTCATCCTGAAGCTGCTGTCCAACCACGAAGCGCGAATTTCCGAAGCCACCTTGGCCTACGTGGTGGAGCAATCCAAGGTCAACGATGAATTCCAGGAGCCGCTGATCCGGCGCAAGGATCTGCCCCGGGCGTTGGCCCAACAAATGTATTATTGGGTCTCCGCCGCGATCCGCCGGTCGATCATCGAACGCTTCGACATCGATGAGAAGGAGATTGACGATTTGATCGAGCCGACGCTGGCCGAGCAGGTCGCTGACCTAGCCAAGGCGCATCCGGAGCCCCATCATCCGTCGGCGGCGGAGGAACTGTCGCGCTCGCTCAAGGCCGCGGGTCGCCTCAGCGCGAATCTGATGATCCAAACCCTGCGCCGGGGCGAAGTCGCGCTTTTCGAGGCGATGCTGGCCCAGGTCAACGAATTGCGCCTGTCCCTGGTCCAACGTGTTCTTTACGAAGAAGGCGGCAGCGGGCTGGCGGTCCTGGCTCGCGCGCAACGCCTGAGCCGCGAGGAGTTCTCCACCATGTTCCTGCTCACCCGGCGCGCCAGGACCGGCCGTCACGCCGCCAGCGCCGCCGAGCTGGGCCGGGCGCTCACCTATTTCGACGGAATCGGCACCGAACAGGCTCTGAAGGTTCTTAGCTATTGGCGCCGCGACCCGGATTATCTGGCCGCGATCAGGGCCGTCGGCGAGGGCACCAGGGCCAAAGGCAAGGGTGGCGCCTGATTCAACCAAGCAATATCGTTTCGGACTGGCAGCCGGAAATTGGCCGGACGCCGGCGCCAGAGCAGTCGCTCGACATTTTCCAGAAGGAGCTCCTTGAATCGGGCCCGGCCCTGTTCCTGACTGATCGCGAAGGCGCCATTCGCTGGTGCAACACCGGATTCCGACGCGTGGCCGAGTTGCAGACCCAGCGGGGTCGCGTCGGCGACCTGCTTGCGATCGCCCATGCCGCCGAGGAATGCGAGATTTCGCGCAACACAGTATATCGCGAGAATCGCTTCCAGATCGGCCAGACATCACGCATTGTCAAGGTCCGCGTGTCGCCGATCTTCGGCGCCGAGAATGAGATGACCGGGTTCGGCGGCATCGTTCACGTGATCGCCGACCACGGCGCCAATCTCGGCGTCGAGGATTCGGCGACCATGCTCGACCGCTATATGGATTTCCTGCGCCTGACCGCCGATTGGGTCTGGGAATCCGATGAAAATCATTGCTTCGCCATGGTTTCCCAGCGCGTGGTGCAGACCATGTCCATGGCCCCGCGGCAATTCATCGGCCGCTCGATGTTCGACTTCATGGCGACGGAATCCCCGCGCTCGGCGATCAGGCGCAAGTTCGAACGCATCAAGTCGTTCCGTGACCTTCCCTTCGACGCGATCGATGCGAACGGCAAGCGGCGCCTGTTCATGTTGAGCGCGGTGCCGGTCTTCGATACCGAAACCGCCGCGCATTGTGGCTTCCGCGGGGCTGCCACCGACATCACCGAACTCACTCGCCGGGAGGAAAGCTTGCGCGCGGCCAAGGAGCAAGCCGACGTGGCCAGCATGGCCAAGACCCAGTTCCTGGCCAACATGAGCCACGAATTGCGCACGCCCTTGAACTCCATCATCGGATTTGCCGATGTCATGCGCATGGAGATGGCGGGCCCGATCAACAATCCGCAATGCAAGTCATATCTGCGCGACATCCACGGCACCGCCATGCATCTGCTTGGCATCATCAACGACATCCTGGAGGTATCGCGCATCGAGACCGGAAAAGTGACGCTGCATGAAAGCGTGTGCAAGATCGCCGAGGTGATCGATTCGGTCGTGCGCCTGGTTCGGGAGCGCGTGAACGAGGGCCTATTGCCGCTCTGCGTCGAGCTGCCGGATCGCTTGCCGCGGGTTCACGCCGACAAGCAGAAACTGAAACAGGTGGTGATGAACCTGATCGGCAACGCCATCAAGTTCACGCCCAAGCATGGCAAGGTGACAATCGGCGCCGAAATGTCGGCGAGCGGCGAATTGCTGGTCACCGTGACCGATTCCGGCATCGGGATCGCGCCCCGAGGACATCGAGCGCATTCTCGAGCCCTTCGTGCAGGTCGGTTCGGTCTTGCACCGCAAGTTCGACGGCGCCGGCCTTGGCCTGCCTTTGTCGCGTGGCCTGTTGCGCCTGCACGGCGGCGATCTTCGGTTGGAAAGCGAGCCGGGGGGATTCACCCGTGCCATCATGGCCTTGCCGCCCTCGCGCCTGATCGATGGTCGGCATTTGGCGAAGGTCAAGTAGCGCCGGAAAAGCAAGGCGTTTTCATTTTCAAGGCGCCGAATGCTAGAATCCAGCGATGACGTCTGACGTCGCCAATCGACCAATCGGCCTTGCCGAGATCGAGCGCTTGCGCGAGGCCGGGTTGTTGCCCGGCACGCGGTACCTGGCGGCGGCGCGGGCCGCGCGCGATCGCGCGTATTGGTCCGTCTGGGGCCGGCGCGCCCTTCTGGCACTCGGCCTCGGCCAGTTCTTGTCCGGCGTGGTCTTTTTCTTCGCCTATAACTGGGCCGATCTATCGGAGAACGCGAAATTCGGCATCGTCGAGGGCGCGATCGCGCTCACCATCATCGGCGCGCTGCTGGTGGGCCCGGACCGGCTCGTGGCGCGAATGTTGCTAATCGCCGCCTCGGTTCTGGTCGGCGTCCTGCTGGCGGTCATCGGCCAGACCTTCCAGACCGGCGCCGATGCCTATGAATTGTTTTTGGCCTGGGCGGTGTTGATTCTGCCCTGGGTGATTGCTTCGCGCAGCGCCGCCCTTTGGCTGGTTTGGTTCGTGATCCTCCAATTGGCGGTGAGCCTGTTCGCCGACCAGGTGCTGATGACGACCGGTTTCATGAGTGTCGGGCAGATCTCCTCGCTCTCGGGCTTGGTCGCTGGCATGGCGCTGGCGGCCCGCGAGCTCGCGGTCCGCTCGGGATGCGATTGGCTGGCGGCGCGCTGGACCCGGCTGGTCCTCGTCGGTATCGCGCTGGTGACGCTGTTCTCGCCGGCGGCGGGATTCGCGGTCGATTACTATGAGTCCCAGGATGACGCGATCAGCGCCATCGTCTTTCTGGCCGCACTGGCGGCCTTGTTCGTGCTCTACCGGCGGGCCTTGCCCGATTACGCGGTGCTCGTCGCCGGAATCGGCTTCGCCGATCTCTTTTTCATCGCCCTTGGCCTGCGCATCATCAATGAAACGATCGGCATCGACTTTTTCGATGCCGGCGATTTCACCATCGCGGCCGGATTCATGTTGTTGTGGGCCGGGGCCGGCACCGGGATGGCGGCACACCTGATGCGTCGCTTGCGCCCGGCGGAGCAAACGGCATGATTTCGCTCCCCCAATTCTGCGCCCAATTCGGCATCGCCGAGGAATCGGCGCGCCAGGCACTTGCCAAGCCGGGGAGCGAAGAAGAGCGGGTGTGGTACGTCCAGCTTGTTCTGGGCATCGGCGCCTGGATCACCGCCATCATCGGCCTTGCCTTCGTGGCCTTTTTCATGTTCGAGCTACTCGAAATGGAGGAACCCGGTCTGGGCGTGTCGGCCATCGGAATCGCGCTGTTCGTCCTGGCCTATTGGCTGCTTTGGCGCCCGAAGCGGGGCGAATTCCTGACCCAGCTATCGATCGCCGGCGCGCTCTGCGGCGCTAGCCTGGCCGTGCTCGGCATCGGCTTCAAAACGGAGAGCTGGTGGGCGGCGATCGTCGCCAGCCTACCCTTCGCGCTGGCGGCGATTTGGATCGGGCGGTCCTGGCTGTTGCAATTCCTGCTTTCCGGCCTCGTCATCGGGCTGGCGGCGCTGCTGATGTTCGATGAAACCGAATCGATGGTGGTCGATTTCGTATCGCTGACCCTGCCCGTGGGCATGGTTCTGGCGCTGCGACCGCCGCGCCTCGATCTGCGCCCGACGGCCATGGTCCTGATTCTAGCGCTTCCGGTCACGATCGGTATCGCCTCGACCCTCGATTTCGGGCTGCAAGGCTCGCGCCTCGACCCGGGGCTGCAAGCCTCGGCCGGCTGGGTGGCGCGTTTGGTGTGCTTGGGCGCGCTGGCAATCCTGGTCGCGATCAATGCCCGGGGCGAGGGTTTCTCCCCTTCCCGACGCCCGGCACTGGTCGCGATAGCGATCGCGGCATTGCTGGCCACGATCATGCTGCCGTCCGGCATCGCCGCGACCTTGGCGACCATGCTCATTGGCTACACCTTGGGAAACCGCGCGCTCGCCGTCTTGGGTGCGGCCGGGTTCGTCTATTTCCTGTGGATCTTCTACGTCGATCTCGACCAAACATTGCTGGTGAAGTCGATCATCCTGATGGTTGCGGGCGCGACACTCTTGGCGGCGGGATACATGCTTTCCCGCCCATCCAGGCCCGAGGCCAAGTCATGAGGAATTGGCGCAATTGGGTGATTGTGATCGGGCTGGCGCTCATTCTTGTTCTTGCCAATCGCGAGATCCTGATGAAGCGCGCCGTGATCACGGAAGGTCGGCCGTTGTTTCTGGAGCTGCGACCGGTCGATCCGAGGTCGATCTTCCAGGGCGACTACATGTCTCTGGGTTTCGCCGATGACAGCATGCCGGTCTCGGAGGCGATCGGCGACATGCCCTATCGCGGTACCGTGATCCTGGCGCTGGATTCCAATGGGATCGGTCGCTTCGCCCGCCTCGACGACGGCGGCGCGTTGCAGCCGGGGGAAATGCGGATTGGCTACCGGCGCTACAAGGAATGGAGCGTCGATCGGGTGGCCTATACGTCGCGTTCGTTTTTCTTCCAGGAGGGAAGGGCCGAGCGCTACGCCGAGGCCAAATACGCTCTCTTGCGGGTGGCGCAGGACGGCGCCAGCGTGCTGATCGACCTCACCGACAAGGACCGCAAGCCGATCGGCCTCGGCGACCCCGCGCCAAGTCCTTGAGCGCGCGATCGAGCCCGTCCAGGGTCAAGGGTTACATGCGATCGTCCATGATCTCGCGCATAAGGTTGATCGAGCAAGTGTAGTCCCAATGCGTGCGCTCGCGCGGGTTGATCTTGGCCAAGGGAAAGCCGGCCTCGCCCAGCCGTCGCTCGACGGCGTGGTGATAGGCGCCCGTTGGCTCGAACACGATGCGTACGACCGCAAAGCCCCCAAGCCACGCGATCAGGGATTTGTGGCCTTTG
>CAZIUB010000056.1:0-46534 GCA_964542425.1 uncultured Rhodospirillaceae bacterium
CAACATGCCGCCGGACCATTGGTGCGGATACTCGTCGTAGCGCGCCTCGGGGCTCGGGATGCCGACCTGGCGCATCATGGCGATGGCGCGATCGCGGGCGTCCCGCGTAGTCAGGCCCTTGTGCACCCGCAGGCCTTCGCCGATCTGATCGCCGACCGGCCAGACCGGGTTCAGGCCCGACATCGGATTCTGGTGGATCATGCGCAATTCCCGGCCCCGAAGCCGGGTCAGTTGATCGTCGGGCATCCCCAACAGGTCGAGCCCCCGGTACCTGGCCGAGCCACTCACCCGCACATGAGCGGTGTGGCGCAACAAACCCAGCAATGCGCGGCACAGCACCGACTTGCCGCTGCCCGATTCACCCACCACGCCAAAGGTCGAGCCGGCCGCGATCTCCAAATTGACGCCGCCATTGGCGACTACGCGGCTGTGACGGCCGATGAACTCGACCCGTAGATCGGCAATCGACAGCAACGGATCGGCGGGGCGCGCGCCTGCGACGGATCGATGTTCCTCGCTCGCGATCGCCATCACGCCGGCGTCAAATCAGGCTGCGGCGGGTCTGGCCCAGCCGCCGCGCCAAGCCATCGCCGATCAGACTCAACGCCGTGCCGGTGACGATGATCGCCAGCGCCGGCATGGTGGTGACCCACCACGCCTGTCGCATGAAATCCTTGCTCTCGGCGATCATGGCGCCCCATTCCGGTTCCGGTGCCGCGATGCCAAGGCCGAGGAAACTGAGGCCCGAAAGCAGAAGGATGTTGAGCACGAAATCGGACATCGAGAACACGATCGAGGAATTCACGATATTGGGCAGGGCATGCCCGAACACGATGCGCGGATGGCCGAAGCCAAGAACTCGGGCGGCGAGCACGTAATCCTTGCCCCGCTCGACCAGCATTTCGGCGCGCGCGAGACGGGCATACATGGTCCATCCCAGCAGGAAGATCGCGATATAGATGCTATGCGCGCCGGTGCCCAAGACGGCGATGATGACAATGATGAGGACCAGGAACGGGAAGGCGATGGCCACATCGAGCACCCGCATCAAGATCAGATCGAGCCGCCCGCCCAGATAACCGGCCATCGCCCCCAGCAGCACACCATAGCTCATCGGCACGAAAGTGGTGAAGAAGCCGATGGTGAGGTCGATGCGACCGCCGAACAGGACCCGCGCCAGGATGTCCCGCCCGTTCATGTCGGTACCGAACGGATGGGCGAGCGAGGGGGCCAAGAGGATCGCCTCGTAATTCTGGAAATAGGGGTCGTAGGGCGTCAATGCCGGCGCCAGCACCGCCGAAAGGGCGATCAGGGCCAGCATCCCGGCGCCGACCTTCAGGCTCGCCGGCCAGTTGGCGAGTTCCCCCAGCAATCGGCGGGCCAGGGTCGGACCGGTCGCGGCCTGGTCAATTGCCATGGCTCATATCCTCGCCACGCGCCGATCGATCAGGACATAGGCGATGTCGGCCAGCAGATTAACCAACATGACCAGCACCGCGAATACCAGGGAGAGCGCCTGCACGGTCGGGTAATCCCGGAAACTGACGGAGCGCACCAATTGCGAGCCGAGCCCGTGAATCGTAAACACAAATTCGACAATCACGGTACCACTCAGCAGGAAACCGACATTGACCGCCAGCACGGTGATGACCGGAATGGCCGCGTTGCGCAGCACATGCTTGACGAGAATGCGACGCTCGCCGATGCCCTTGGCCCGCGCTACCTCGATGAAATCCGATTCGAGCACGTCCAGAATCCCGGCTCGCAGCGATTGAATCAGGATCGGCGCCAGGAACAGTGCCATGGTCAGGCTGGGCAGAAACATGTGATAGAAATGGCCGATGATGCCTTCGCCGAAGCCGCGAATCGGAAACCAGCCCAGCGTCAGGCCGAACACCACCATCAGGATCAGTCCGATCCAGAACGGCGGCATGGCGAAACCGATCATTCCGGCGATGCGAATGACGTGATCGGTCGGGCGATCGCGCCGCATGGCCGCCCACATCGCCAGCGGCACGGCGATCAGCACCGAGAGCAGGGCGCCAAAACCGATCAGGAACAGCGAGACCGGCAGGCCATTCAGGATCAGGCCGAAGACTTCGGTCTTCTGAACGATCGAGCGGCCGAAATCGCCCTGCAGCGCGCCGGCGATGAATCTCAGATATTGTTCCCAGATCGGCCGGTCGAGGCCGAATTCGGCGTGCAATGCCGCCACGGTTTCCGGCGTCGCCCGGCCCATCAGCATGATTTCGATGGGATCGCCGGGCACCAGTTGCAGCGCCAGGAATGCCACCAGTGACACGCCGATCAGCACCGGCACCATCTGGGCCAGCCGGCCCACAATGAAGCCGAGCACTAACCCCCCGCAATCAGTTTGCCGCCGATCCGGCCCCTCGGGCCGGGCCGGCGGCAAACCAGTTCATCCGCGCTACTTATCGATCCAGACGTCCTTCAGCCACCACCAGCCGGTCGCCAGCGTCTTCCAACCCTGGACATGGCTCTGGTAGGCGTTGACCGATGGCGTATAGGCCAGGGGCACGGAATATCCGTCGTGGTAGGTGACCTCCTGGATCTGCTTGAAGACCGGTGCGCGCTTGGCCGGATCGGGCGAGGCGCGGGACTGGGTCAGAAGCCTAGTCACTTCCTCGCTCTGGTAGCGCGAGAAGAAGCCCTGCGTGCCATCCTTGAGCGGATCGGTTTGAAGAGCCAACAACTCGTCGTCGTCGTTGATGTCGCTGGTGATGTAGCTGACATAGGCCATGTAGGTGCCGTCCACCACCGTGTTCCACGCGGTGCCGACATCCATCTCCTCGATCTCGACCTTCAGCCCGGCCTCCTGCCAGCCCTGCTGCAGGATGGTGGCGACCTGCTTGGCCGGGGCGTTGCCGATGTCGATCAGGAGCTTGATCGGCGTCCCGTCATATCCAGCCTCGGCGACCAGCGCTTTGGCCTTCTCGAGATCGTAGACCAGGCGCGGGACGTCCGGCGACCAGAAGTTCATCTTCGGATTGATCGAATTCGGCAATGCGCCGAATCCGTAGTACACCACCTTGTTGATCGCCTCAAGATTGGCCGCGTGATTGAGCGCTAGGCGAATGCGCTTGTCGTCCAGTGGTTTCTGCGAGTGATTGAGATAGACGTAATCGAGCCGGAAGATCTCCGCCACTTCCAGGGCCATGTTGGGCGTGTCCTTTAACGCCTGCGCCTGATTGAAAGGAACGATCGCCAGCACATCATAGTCGCCGTTCTGCAACCCGAGGACCCGCGCATTGGTATCCGGGACGTAAAGCAATTCAACCTTGTCCAGATACGGCAGCGGTTGACCGTCCGCACCGAGATCCCAGTAATTCGGGTTCTTCACCAGCACCACCTTGGTGCCGCGCTCGTAGCTTTCCACCATGAACGGGCCGGAACAGACCGGCTTCGAGGCGAATGCATCCGGATCGGGCTCGAAGGCTGCTTGCTTGACGATGGCCGAGGCAAAAACAGAAGCAACCGAAAGGAATGGCGCATAGGGTACTTTCAGCACCACCTTCATGTGGCTGCCGTCGACCTTCTCGATTGAGGCGACCGGCTTCAGCAGGAATTGGTAGGCGGCCGACGGGTCATTAAGCCGGTTCCACGAAAACACCACATCCTCGATGGTGACCGGCGAGCCGTCGCTGAACTTGGCGTCGCGCAGCTTGAAGGTATAGCTCAAGGCATCCGCGGACACCTCCCAGGATTCGGCCAGACCCGGGCGCAACCCGGTGCCGTTGGCATCGGCCTCGATCAGCGAATCGCAGACCTGCTCGATGGCGTAGATCGAGCCGTTGTCGCCCTGGGTATAGGGATTGAAGGAAAGCGGCTCCTCCGGACGGGCAACCACCAGGGTGCCGCCACGCTTGATGTCCTGGGCCGCCGCATCCGTTACCATGGCCGAGGCCATTCCGGCCAGGGACAACAGCGACCACGCCACCGCGGCCGTCAGGCGCGGCGTTGAAAAACGATTTCTTGGATATTTCATGATTGTCTCTCCCAGTCGCATGACGCCGGATTCCTTCGGGTCGCGCGGAGGGGCGCCCTGGCCAGCGGTGGCGAATTGTCAACGGAAATCGCCGACCGAGCAATAGCGAAGTTGGCGGTGCCGGCGAACAATGCGGGCATCGGATGCCCCGGAGCGACACCCCAAGTTCATCGATCTTCGTTGGTAGCGACCCCGCGATGCGCCCAATGCCGTCAATGGCAATGGTGTCAGCCTTCGGGTGTTGCATACACATACACAGCCCTTCCGGGTGGCGGGCGGGCACAATCATTGCCGTGTCCATGGTCAGCCCCCAAGGTCGCACGCCTACGCCGCCAGCAGCGGTTCCCGGGAATCCTCGAGGACAAGCCGGAAATCAGGCTTCGGCGCGAGGCACATGATTCGATACGTTTTCAAGAACGGCAGCCACTTGGTGCCTAGCTTCCCGAGTTCTCGAACACGCAGCGGCCCAATCGACGCACCCTCACCCCATCGCCTTCGCTAGAATCCCAACGAGCGTTTTGACGTCGAGGGGCACCGGGTTGGTGGTGGCGCAGACGTCGGCGGCGGCGATCTCGGCCAACTCGGGGATTTGCGCCCGCGTGACGCCCAGCGCGCCCAGGTTTTCCGGGATGCCGGCCGTCCTTGCGAGGTGATCGAGCCAGGCGCGGGTGGCGGCCACCTTTTCGCCCGCAAGGCCGAGGGCATCGGCGATGGCGCGGAGCGCGGGGCCGATCTTGGGCTCATTGAAATCCAGCACAAAGGGCAGCAGCACGGCGTTGGTGAGGCCGTGATGGGTGCCAAGCCTGGCACCGATGGCATGGCTCAACGCATGCACCGCGCCCAGCCCCTTGCCGAAGGCGGTGGCACCGGCGAGCGAGGCCGCCAAGAGATGCGCCCGTGCAACGATGTTGTTGGGTTCATCGAGGGCCATCGGCAGATACTTCCCCACGCGCAGGACACCGTCGATTGCGATCGCATCGGCCATCGGGTGGAACATGGGCACGCAAAGCGCCTCCAGATTGTGAATGAGCGCGTCCATCGCGGTCGCCGCCGTCAGGTGTCGGGGCAGGCTCAAGGTCATCTCGGGGTCGGCGATCGCCACCTTGGGCAGCATCTCGGGATGCCAAACGCCGATTTTCACCCGGCTCGCGGTGTCGGTGATGACGGCGGCGATTTCGATTTCGGCACCGGTGCCGGCGGTCGTGGGGATGGCGATGATGGGTGGTACGCCGCGCTCCCTGGCACCCAACTCATGGTCGGGCGAGATGAAGCGCTTGAGGTCTCCGCCCAATCCGCCCAAGACCGCGATCGACTTCCCGCAATCGAGACCGCTGCCGCCACCCAGTGCGATCACGCCATCGGCCTTGGCGTCGCGAAACGCCGCGGCACCCGCGCGGACATTCTCGTCGGTCGGATTTTCCTGTACCTCGGCGAAGAGTTGTGGCGCGATACCCGCCTTGCGCGCGGCCTCGATCACGCGCTGGGTCAAGGGCAGTTGGGCGAGCCCCCGATCCGTCACCAGCAGCGGCCGCATTATTCCGTGCCGGCGGCAAAGTGCGCCCAGTTCGGCCAGGCGTCCGGCGCCGAAGCGGATTTCAGTGGGAAACAGCCAATCGCCCCGCAAGGGCAGCTCCGATTGAGGCAAATCGACCATGGAAACCCCTCACTCCCATTCAATTTCGGGAGCGAGACTGACACCGCCATCGTCGGATTGACAAGCCGGATCGAATCCGGCGCCAATAGGGGCGCACAAGCAAGACGGCGCGGAACATGCGCGGATTCGGGGGAGGCACATGGCGGCCAAGGAAACAATCCGGGATTATTCGGACAAGATTCGGATCGTCGAACTCGCCTGGATCCCGATGAAGGACGGCAGGCGGCTGGCGGCGCGCCTGTTCCTGCCCAATGATTCCGACCGGAACCCGGTCCCCGCCATCCTGGAATACATTCCCTATCGAAGGCGCGATGGAACCAGGGCGCGCGACGACGAGACCCATGTCTGGTTCGCCGGCAACGGTTACGCCTGCGCCCGCGTCGATATCGCCGGGAGCGGCGATTCCGACGGCCTACTGCGCGACGAATATCTGAAGCTCGAACTGGACGATTGCTTGGGAATCATCGCCTGGCTCGCCGCCCAGCCCTGGTGTTCGGGCGCGGTGGGCATGATCGGGATTTCCTGGGGCGGCTTCAACGGGTTGCAGGTGGCGGCACTTGCGCCCCCGACCTTGAAGGCCGTCGTCTCGCTCTCCTCGACCGTCGATCGTTATGCCGATGACGTGCATTTCATGGGCGGCTGTGTGCTGGCCGACAACATGGATTGGGGCGGCGCCTTCTTTTCGGTCGCCGGCCATTGCCCCGACCCCGAAATGGTGGGCGCCGATTGGAAGGAGCGATGGCTGGCGCGCCTCGAGGTGTTGCAGCCCTTCCCCGCCATTTGGCTCAAGCACCAGCGCCGCGACGCGTTCTGGAAGCACGGATCGGTGTGCGAGAATTACGCCGCGATCCAATGCCCGGTGCTGTCGGTCAGCGGCTGGGCGGACGGCTACACGGCGGCGGTGTTCCGGCTGGCGGAGAATTTGAAGGCACCCTGCAAGGGGATCGTCGGTCCGTGGGGGCACCTTTATCCCCATCGCGGCGTGCCGGGCCCTGCGATCGGCTTCATGCAGGAATGCAAGCGCTGGTGGGACCGCTGGCTCAAGGGCGAGAAGAACGGGATCGAGCACGAGCCCATTCTGCGCCTCTGGCTACAGGATGGCGTGCCGCCTCGCGCCCATTATGACGAGCGCCCGGGCAAATGGATCGCCATCGATTCCTGGCCCAGCGCCGCCATCAAGCCCCAAACCTGGTACTTGAATCAAGGCGGGCTGTCGCGGCGCGCGGCAGCGAAGGCCGAGCTCGCCATCCGATCGCCGCTCGCGACCGGGCTTGCTGGGGGCGAGTGGTGCGCCTATGGCCTGGGCAAGGTGGCGCCGGAAATGCCCCTGGACCAGCGCCAGGACGATGCCGGATCGCTGGTCTTCGACAGCGAGATCCTGGACCAGCCTTTGGCCATGGTGGGCCGGCCCATCGCCAAGCTGAAGCTCCAATCCGACAAGGCCCAGGCGCAGGTGATCGTGCGCATCAGCGACGTGCTTCCGGACGGCGCCGCGACCCGGGTGAGCTATGGCGTGCTCAATCTCTCGCACCGCGACAGCCACGAGCACCCCAAGCCGCTCAAACCCGGCCTGCGCGTGCGTGTGCGCGTGGATTTGACCGAGGCCGCGCATGTGTTCGCCAAGGGTCACCGCATCCGGTTTTCGATCTCGACCTCTTATTGGCCGATGGTGTTGCCGGCGCCCGAATTGGCGACCCTCGGCGTCCTTGCCGGGAAAAGCCGCATCGAGCTGCCGATCCTCCCGCATCGCGCCATACGCCGTTATCGGGGATTTGCGCCAGTGGAGAAGGCGACGCCGATGAAACGCACCATCTTCGAGGAGGGCGCCGAGATGCGGATGGTCACCTACAATGTCGGGAGCGATCGGACGATCGTGCGCAACAGCCGCGACGACGGCAGATCCCGCATCGACGACATCGGCACCATAATCCGCTACGACAAGGTCAAGGAATTCAGCATCACCGGCGATGATCCGACGAGTGCCAAATCCCTGGTGACCACTTCCGCGAGGTTTACGCGCGATCAATGGGACGCCAGGCTCGACACCAGCATCCTGATGACCTGCGACAAGAGATACTTCCATTTCAAATCGCGGGCGGTCGCGTATGAGGGCGAGCGGGAGATTTTCGCGCGCGAATACACCCACAAGCTGAAACGCGACAACGTCTGAGCGCCCGCGAGACCGTACGCAATCACAACAGGGAAGATGGCGCAATGGCCGCCAAGCCGATCACTCGCGACTATTCCAAGAAAGTAGAGACGATCGAGCTTGCCTGGATTCCGATGAAGGACGGCAGGCGCCTGGCGGCGCGCCTGTTCTTGCCCAGAAATGCCGCCAAGAAACCGGTGCCGGCCATCCTCGAATACATTCCCTATCGACGGCGCGACGGAACACGCGGCGGCGATGACCAGACGCATCCCTGGTTCGCCGGCAACGGTTATGCCAGCGCCCGTGTCGATATCGCCGGGAGCGGCGATTCGGATGGATTGCTGCGCGACGAGTATTTGAAATTGGAACAGGACGATGCCTTGGAAATCATCGCCTGGCTCGCCGCCCAGCCCTGGTGCACGGGCTCGGTCGGCATGATCGGAATTTCCTGGGGTGGCTTCAACGGGTTGCAGGTCGCGGCACGAAGACCGCCCGCGTTGAAGGCGGTCGTCTCGCTTTGTTCCACCGTCGATCGCTATGCCGACGACATGCATTTCATGGGGGGCGCGCTGCTGTTCGACGCCATGGATTGGGGCGGGAGCTTTTTTTCGGTGGCCGGATTGCCGCCCGACCCGGAAATGGTCGGCCCGAATTGGAAGCAGCGGTGGCTAGAACGCCTCGAAATTCTGCAGCCCTTCCCCGCGATCTGGCTTCGGCACCAGCGCCGCGATGCCTTCTGGAAGCACGGATCGGTCCGCGAGAATTACGATGCCATCCAATGCCCAATCCTGTCGGTGGGTGGCTGGGCGGACGGCTATACCGCCGCCATTTTCCGCCTGACCGAGAATTTGCAGGCGCCGTGCAAGGGCATCGTCGGGCCGTGGGGCCATCTCTATCCGCAACGCGGGATTCCGGGCCCGGCCATCGGATTCCTCCAGGAATGCAAGCGCTGGTGGGATCGCTGGCTGAAGGGCGAGCGGAACGGTGTGGAGACGGAACCCAAGCTGCGAGTCTGGCTGCAGGAGAGCGTCAAGCCAAGCGCGCATTACGACACGCGCGCGGGCAGGTGGATCGGCCTCGATTCCTGGCCGAGCGCCAAGTCGGGAGCCAAGACCTTGCATCTCAACACGCAGGGCCTGGGAAAACGCGCCGGCAAGACGGCGGTGCTAAGCATCAAATCTCCGCAAACGATCGGGCGAGCCGGGGGCGAATGGTGCGCCTATGGGCTGGGCAAAGTCACGCCGGAAATGCCCCTGGACCAGCGCGGAGACGATGCCGGATCGCTGGTGTTCGATGGGCCGATCCTGGCGAAGCCTTTGCCGGTGATCGGGGACGCGATCGTGCATCTGTCGCTGAAATCCGATCGCGTCCAGGCCAACGTCGCGGTCAGGTTGTGCGACGTGGCGCCGGATGGATCGGTCACCCGAATCACGTATGGAATCTTGAATCTGAGCCACCGCGAGAGCCACGAGCACCCCGAGCCGCTCGTTCCGGGCAAGCGCGTTTCCGTGCGCGTCACTCTGAAGGCGGCGGCCTATGTGCTCGCCAAGGGCCACCGGCTGCGGGTATCCATCTCCACCAATTACTGGCCGCTGGTCGTGCCGCCGCCCCAGCCCGTCACGCTCACCATCGATTGCGGCAAGAGCCGGCTGGAACTGCCGAAATTGCCCAAGGGCAAAGTGTTGCGCCACCAGGGCTTCGCGCGGCCCGAGGGTGCGACGCTGATGCGCGTGACCGTGCTCGCGCCGGGCACGGATCGGCGGTCCTTCAGGTATGATGCCGGGAACGACCGCACCACCTTCGAGGCGTCACGCGACGACGGCAGATACCGCATCGATGACATCGGCACCATCGTCACCAACAAGAAGATCAAGAACTGCGGTGTCGAAGGCGACGAACCCCTGACCCTGCGCCAGGAAGTGGCGACCGACCGCGGATTCGAGCGCGGCAACTGGCGAGCAAGACTTGAGACAAGTGTCGTCATGACTTGCGACGCGGCGCATTTCATTTTCGAATCATGGGCGCGGGCTCACGCCGGCGACGACAAGATTTTCGAGCGGCGCTATAGCCACAAGGTGAAACGGGACTATTTGTAGACTCGGCGTGGGCTTCACCCCGTCGCGGACAGCGGGAAATGGCAGCGGTGGTTGTGCTGGGCCGTCAGTTGGCGCGAAGCCGGCACCTCCGCGCGGCAGCGATCCCGCGCGAAACGGCAGCGGGTGTTGAATTCGCAACCCGGCGGCCGGCTCAGGAGCGAGGGCACCTCGCCCAGGAGCGGCGCCTCGGCGCGGCGCTTGGCGGGGTCGGGGATGGGCTGGGCGGCGATCAGCCCGGCGGTATAGGGGTGGGCGGGTGATTTGAAGATCGAGGCCGTCGGCCCCTGTTCCACGAAACGGCCCATGTACATGATCGCGGTCACGTCGCTGACATGGCGCACGACCGCAAGATTGTGGGTGATGATGAGATAGGTGAGACCGAGCTCGCGCTGCAAGCGGTGCAGGAGATTCAAGATCTCGCCCTGGACCGAGACGTCGAGGCCGGCCGTGGGCTCGTCGGAAATGATGAGGCGAGGATTGAGTGCCACCGCGCGCGCCACACCGACGCGCCGCGCCTGCCCGCCCGATAGTTGATGCGGGTAGCGCCCGGCGAAATCCTTGGACAGGCCGACCAGCGCCAGGAGCCGCGTGGCCTCCGCATCTAGGTCCCGCTCCTTCATGCCATGCACGACAAAGGGTTCGGTCACCAGCGCGCGCACCGTTCGGCGCGGCGAGAGCGAGGAGACCGGGTCCTGGAACATCATCGCCGCCTGCCGGCGATAGGCCTTCAGGGTGTCGCCATCTCCTTTTAGCGGTTCCCTGCCCTCGAAATGGACGCTTCCGCCCGCGATCGGCGTCAGGCCAAGGATCGCGCGCCCCAGGGTGGATTTGCCCGAGCCGCTTTCACCCACAAGCGCCAGCGTGGTGCCCTGCTTCAGCGTAAACGATACGTCCAGCACCGCATCGAGAAACCGATTGGCCTGGCGCAGGATCATGGCCTTGGCCGGCCCCATGATCGGATAGCGCACATGCAGGTTGCTGATCTCGAGCAGGGTCATGGCCCCGCGGCGTCCCCGGCCAGGAAGCAGCGCGCGGCATGGCCGCGCTCGCGCTCGATTTCCGCCGGCCGCTCGCGGTGGCAGCGATCGAAGGCCAGCGGGCAGCGGGGGGCGAACACGCAGCCCGGCGGAATTGCGATCAAGTTAGGAACGTCGCCGGGAATGGTCGGCAATTCGCGGCGCTCCTCGAGGATACGCGCCGGATCGCATTCGAGGAGGGCCCGCGTATAGGGGTGGAGAGGCGCGTGGAAGATATCGGCGACGGCGCCTCTCTCCACCACCTCGCCGGCATAGAGCACGACCACATAATCGCAGATCTCCGCGACCGCGCCCAGATTGTGCGAAATGAACAGGATCGAGGAGCCGACCTCGCGGCTGAGGCGCCTCAAGAGATGCAGGATCTGCGATTCCAGGGTCACGTCGAGGGCGGTCGTGGGCTCATCGGCGATCAGTAAGGCGGGGCGCTGCAACAGCCCCATGGCGATGGCGATCCGCTGGCGCATGCCGCCGGAAAACTGGTGTGGGAATCGGTCAAGCTGGCGCTCGGGATCGGGCATGTTGACCTTGCGCAGCATGTCGGACGCCAGGCGGCGCTTGTGGGCATTCGAACTGACCCGGTCGCGAAACAGGATGTCGGTCATGTGCTGTCCGACCGATCGCACCGGGTTGAGCGAGGTCATCGGGTCCTGGAACACCATGGCGATGCCGGGGCCGCGCAAATCGCGCATTTCCTCAGGCGACAGTTTCAGGAGGTCGCGCCCGCCGAAATCGGCGGCACCGCCGGCAATTTCCGCGTTTCCGGCCAGGAGCCCCATGATGGCGAGGCCGAGCGTCGACTTGCCCGAACCGCTTTCGCCGACCACGCCCACTATCGACCCGCTCGGCACCGACACGCAAACCTCGCGCAGCGCCCGCACCCATCCGTCCTTGGTCTGAAAGTTGACGGCGAGATCGCGAATCTCGACGACGTTCGAGGTGACGTTGGAGACGGGTGCGTCCACGGTCACACGATCCGCCGCAGCTTGGGATCGAGCATGTCGCGCAAGGCCTCGCCCAGGAAGGTAAAGCCAAGCGTGGTGATGATGAGGGGAATGCCGCCTGCGATGACGATCCAGGGCGCTTCCCGTATCAGCACGAAACCTTCCTGGAGGATCCGCCCCCAACTTGGCGCCGGCGGGGGAATGCCCATGCCAAGATAGGTGAGGCCGGCCTCGAGCGCGATCACGGAGGGAATATCCATGCTGGCCACGATGAACAGCGGGCCAATCACATTGGGCAGGATATGGATGCCGATGATCCGTGCGGGCCCCGCGCCCAGCGAGCGAACGGCCAGCACGTATTCTGAATTCTTGAGCGACAGGGTCGCCGTGCGCGTGAGCCGGGCATAGGCCGGCGTCTGGACGATGATGATCACGAACATGAGGGTCGCGATCGAGGGGCCAAGCAGCGTCACCACGGTCAAGCCGAGCATCACGGTCGGAAAGGAATAGATGGAATCGAACATCAGCAGCAACGTGTTGTCGAGCCAGCGCGGCCCGTAGCCCGCGATCAGGCCGAGCGAAACACCCAGCGTGAGCGCGATGGCGATCGTCGAAACCCCGATGGTGAGCGCGATCCGGCTGCCGGCAATCACGCGGCTCAAGACATCCCGGCCAAGATTGTCGGTTCCCAGGAGATGCACGAAGGAAGGCGACTGAAAACGATCGGGCACGATGATCTTGAAGGCATCATAGGGCGTGATCCAGGGTGCCAGCAGCCCGCATAGGACAACTGCGGCGACCAGCGCCAGGCCAAGCATGCCCATGGGATCATGGCGGATTCGGCGCAACAGCGTCTGGAAGGCGCCAGCGCGCGGAATGGCGATTGCGATGTCAGAGGTTGGAACGGACACGGGGATCCAGCCAGGCAACGATGAGGTCGGCAATCGGCATGGTGAGCGCGAACATGGCGACGGTGGTCAAGACACCGCCCTGGACCACCGGGAAATTCCGCACATTGGCGGCGTCAACGACCAGCTTGCCGATGCCAGGGCGCGCGAACACCACCTCCACGAAGACCGCGCTCGACAACAGCCCGCCAATGGCCACGCCCAGCAAGGTGATGATCGGCAGGATGGCGATGCGCAGCGCGTATGAGCGCACGATGCGCCATTCGGGCAGCCCAAAGGCGCGCGCCGTGCGGATGTGATTCTCGCCCATCACCTCCAGCATCGAGGCGCGCACGATGCGCGACAAATACCCGACCCAGCCAAGGCCGATGGCGAAACCTGGCAGCACCAGATGCCACAACTGGTCCGCGACATCGCCCGGTTCGCCTTTTCCGATCACCGGGAACCAGTCGAACGTGATCGCGAACAGCAGGATGGCGTAGATCGCGACCACGAAGGACGGGATCGAGATGGTACCCACCGATATGACGCCGGTGAACTTGTCGATGAAGGAATTGCGCCGGATCGCCGAGAGGCAGCCCAGTGGAATCCCCACCATTGCCGCCCAGCCGAGGCCGCATCCGATCAGGATCAGGGTCTCGGGCAGGCTTTCCATGACGATGGTGCCGACCGGGCGCCTGGTCCACATGTCGGTGCCGAGATTGCCTTGCACCACCCGAGAAAGGAAATTGAAAAGCTGCTGATGGAGCGGGTCGTTGAGGCCGAGTTCCTCGGTGATCCGGGCGCGCGTTTCGGCCGATGCGCGCCCGCCCACCATGATGCTCACCGGGTCGCCGGGGATCATCTTCAGTGCCGAGAACAGCATGACCATCGAGGTCACTAGAATGAGGAGCGCCAGGCCGATCCGCTGCAAGGCATAGATCAACATGGCGTCAAGAACCTTCGCGCGCGATCAGATCGCGGCGGCGTCTATTCCCCAAGAACATTCGCGCGAAAAAGTCGGCGGGTCGGACATGCCGGCCCGCCATGCCTGTCATGCGCGGCGGAATCGTTCGACCATTACCTCGCCGCCCGGATCGAAATCGGGGACGACATCGCTGTTGTGGACATAGAACAGCGGGTCATGGGTGATCCAGAAATAGGCGCCGGTATCCTCCATGATCTCCTGCATCCGGACATAGATCGCGGCGCGCTTGACTGGATCCGGTTCGCCCAGGCCCTTGGTCCAAAGCTCCTCGTATTCGGGGTCCGACCAGCGTTCCCAATTCCAGATGCCGACTTGGCTCTTGACGAACCATTGGATGCCATCGGCGGGGTCGGGCGAGGTGCGGTAGCGCATGGTCCAGAGCTGCAGCGATTTCCAAGCATCGCCCTTCTCTTCCAGACCCAAATCCCAGAACGGACCCGAATCGACCGGGATGATTTCGACCTTGATCCCGACATCGGCCAAGTTCGATTGAATGATTTGGGCGGTTGCGATGCGGAAACCCTCGTTCAGGACCTTGAGCTCCAGCGACAGATCGCTCACCCCGGCCTCGGCGAGCAAGGCCTTGGCCTCTTCCGGATTGTACGAATACTTGGATTCCTTGCGCTGACCCAAGACGCCGATGGGTGTCACGCCATAGGACCGGGGCGCGGCCCCGCCATAAGCCCCGGCCAGGATCGCTTCCGAATCGATCGCGCGCTGGATGGCCTTGCGCACGCGGATGTCCTTCAACTTCTCGTGCTCGGTGTTCATGCCCATCCAAGTATAGAATGGCCCCGCCCGCTCATTGATGGTGGTGTTGGCAGGCGGCGAGGACTTATAGCGGACCGCCGTTTCCGCCGTGACCTGGGTGATCATTACTTCGCCCGCCTCGTAGGCGAGTGCCGCCGTCCCGATATCCTCGATGTTGATGAACTGCACTTCGTCGAAATAGGGCTTGGCGCCCTTATAGTCAGGATTGGCCTTGAGGATGATCCGCTGCTTGGGCAGCCATTCGGTCATCGTATAGGGGCCAAGCTGGCCCGGAAGTTCGGTGGTGAAGCGCTGGTCCGGCAATTTCTCGACCACGGATTTCGGAACGATGCCGCCCGATTCGGAGGCGATGCCCATGAGGAAGGTGTTGGAGAACGGCGATTTCAGCACGATCACGCCGTTGTACTTATCGATGATATCCACCCGGTCGAGGGTCGGCCAGCGAGATGCCCAATCGGATACCAGCATCCGTTCGAAAGAGTACTTGACGTCCTCGGTGGTCAACTCGCCGATGTCGCCGTTCCACATCATGCCCGGCTTCAGGGTGAAGGGAATGTGGGTATCGTCGGCCCAATCGATCTTCTCGACGAAATCCGCCGGCTTCCAGCCCCAGACGTCATCGGTGCCCACGATCGGCTCGGCCAGCTTGGGCAGGCAGGCGAACACGATGCTCGATTCGGTGCCCCCGATCATGTAGCCGGGATCGAGAACCTTGATGTCGGCTTCCATGCGTGACTTGAGTACGCCCCCCTCGGCGCCCAAGACCTGATCGGGCCTGAGCCCGAGGGCCGTGATCGCCGACAAAGCCGCGGCATTGCGCAGCAACGCGCGGCGGCTCTGCGTGAGTTTGATCATCTGATCCTCCCAATGAGTTTGCCGTTGGCCCGCGCGCCGTTCCGGCTCACCCGGCTTTCTTGCGCGCGGTCGACGCTTTTTGGCGACGCGCAAGATTGGCCCGGCATTCGTCGCCCTGTCAAATGGATCGAGGCAAATGGATCGGAGAGCCCGGCCTGAACGGTTGTTCGGCGGGAAGACTGCCAGAAATCACCGCGCCGGACCAGGCGACGAAACGCAAGCCGAAGCCGAGCGTATCCTTCCGATTGGTCTGGGGCGCGGCCCGCCTCTTGCACCGGCAATTGGTGATGGCGGTCACGCGCGGGGTATATTCTGGGGTGATTCCCGATTTCCTCACCCCCGGATATATAGGTTCGCCTCGCTTGGAGGGTTCTCTTTAACTGTTATTTGAACATAACGCGCGAGAATGAAAGGCATGGAACGGAAATTAACCAACGCCCAACGACGCTGCTCCCTCTCGGCAGGTCACAATCGCGGACGTCGGATCAGCTCGCGCCCGGCTGAATTGCCCTGCGCGGGACAGATTTCAGGGAGGCCCAGTAACCCAAATCCCAGGAGTCTCACCATGAAACGCCTTCTCGCTACCTTTCTGATCGCTCTTTGCCCCATTGTCTCGGCCAGCGCCGACCCCCCGGTCGCCGCACGGCCCGCCCAAGAAGCCCCAGTTCCGGCCGCGGCCGACATTCTCGGATATGCGACGGAGAAATGGGGCTCGCCCATTTTTGAAATGGCCCACCCCGTGCTGATGATCCCGCCGCACCCGCTTCCGATCGGCTTGGCCGAGGCCAAGCTCTCCGACAAGGGCATCTACACCTCCTCGGCCAAGTTTGCTTGGCTTCTGGTGTCGAACGGAGATGGCATGCTGTCCTCGGTCGTGACGTTCCTCAACGATCGCAATTACGACGAGGCCTATCGCGCCGTCATCGCCAAGCTTGGGCGCGGCACGATGGGTTCACTCAGCGTCACGGCGGCGGCCCAGGGGCGCTGCATGTTCTGGCGCGCGGAGGGTCATTCGATCACCATGCACTTCACGGCAAGCGCTGGGACCGTGCTGATCGTGACCCCGGACGAAGTGGTCGCCTGCGCTGCCGGCGTGCCCAAGACTGCTGAGAAGACCGCGATCGAGCAAGGCGTCTAGAACACTCAACTTTTTCCGCTCCGCCCGCGTCAAGGCGGCGACGGAGCCACGCCGAATGCACCGCCTTACTCCCACTAGGGACTTGGTGCTATTGTCCAGCGATCCTTGAGATTGGGAGGCTGGGATGTCGGCGAGATCTTCTGGGGGTTTCCTGAATCTAGTGTTGTGGTTCCAACATTTGATTCCCAATCATCGTGTTGGAACCACAACACATGCCATTGAATTTGCTAGTGTTCCGGGCCGACATGCCGGGAGCGGAATGTCAGTTACGGAACACTAGTGTTGTTGGCCGCATTGGCCCTTGTCGCGGTCGCGCCATCGCGCGAGGCGCGGGCCGAAACCAACGTGCTTTTCATCGTGGACGTGTCCGGCTCCATGAAAAAGAAGCTGGACACCGGGGAAAGCCGCATGGATGCGGCCAAGAAGGGCATGACCGACGCCCTTGCCGCCATGCCGCCGGAAGCGCGGTTTGGCCTGCTGCTCTATGGCCACCGCAAGGCCAAGGATTGCACCGACATCGAACTGGTGTCCCCGATCGGGGCCGACGACGCCCCCAAGATCGCCCTGCGCATCGCCGGCTTGAAGGCCAAGGGCGCGCGCGCCGTCGACGCCTTCGAAAAAATGACGGCGGCGCGCGAAGGGTTCAAGAAGGCGGTTCAAGAAGGCCTGTTCCGGAACTTCGCCGGCATCGCCAAGAAATCGTTCTGGGAAACGGTCAAGAATGTCGCCAAGCAGCCGCAGGTAGGCAAGCTCGCCCATTCGATGGGCCGGGATCTCGCCAAGATGGCGACAAAAAAGGCCCTGGCCGAGTGGCTCGAAGGCGTGCCGCTGGCCGATTTCCTGGTCGCCGAGTCGGAATCCAGAATCGCGTCCTGGTTGTTCCTGGCGGCGAGCACTGTCTATTGGGAATCCCGCGACCCCAATGTTTCGCGGGTGGAAGAACGACGCGAAGTCTTGCGTCAGTACGCTCCCAAGAACAGCATGCGGATCGTCAAGAGCGAGGCCTTCTTCGAGGCCGCCGACACTCTGATCGTGGTGCGCGACAAGGACGGAAAGCCGCTGCCGGGAGTGGGCCACAAGGTCACCGTCAAACTGGGCGGCAAGATCGCGACGCGGGCCGATCAAGCCCAGCTTTCCTACCTGGTGACGGCCGATACCCTTACCCATGATGGCAAAGGCGGGGTCGCACTCGAGGTCGTGGTCGAAGAATGAGGCTGGGGCCCGGCCGTCACGTGCCTTGCGCCGGTCCGGTGGCGGTCGCGAGCAGATAGGCGACGATATCGGCGGTCTTGATGCTGGCCAGACGCGGCGATTGGCCGGCCATCGCCTGGCGCACCAGGATATCATCCTCGACATTGGTGGGTTTCACCTTGAACAAGCCATTCGTGCCCTTCAGCCGCGGATAGTAATTGGCGTCGATGGCCTTTTCCTTGACCGCGATTCGCGCCAGAACCGCCAGCTCATCATCGGTCACGCCGTCCAGCTTGCCGGAGAGCCGCCAATCGCTTTCCCGAGCATATTGCGCCGCATTCAGGGCCGCGATAGCGGAATCGGCGCCATCTTCCGCCAGGCCGATCTTGTAGACGTGCTTGCTCTGGCCCACGTCCGAGGCCCATTTCGCCAGCCCCTTGCTGAAAGCCACGTAGAGCGTCGCCATCGCGTTTCCTCTTGGTACCCGCCGTCGCGGGATCGGCCGATTCTAGCCAAGTGACCCGGAAGTCACACGCCGGCGGGTACCGTCATCTTGTAACATGCGGCCCGACTTTCGTGGAAGCACCGGCGCGTTGCATGTATCGCGCCCGATCCGAGAGTTGGCGCCGGCCCCGATCTTCGGGATTGCCCGCCGTGACTTGCCAAGGATCGACCCCGGCGTCAAGATCGCGCCATGATTCGGGTGCATTGCCTCCATCAACATCGGGCGATTCTGGGCGAAGGGCCGATCTGGCGTGGGCGCGAACCTGCGCTTTACTGGATCGATCTGCGCGCGCCGGCGATCCATCGCTTCGATCCGGCCAAGGGCGCCCTTGACCAAGTGCCGGCCAAGCTCGGCGGGCGCATCGGCGGCATGGTCTTCACCAGGGATGGAAGGATGGCCATCGTCGACAATTCCGGCCTGCATGTCCTGGACCCGGAGCGCCATCGCCGGCGGTTCCTGGGCCATCCCGATTTCGAGGCGCCGGATAATTGCTTCAACGACGCCAAATGCGATTCCCGCGGCCGCCTGTGGTCTGGGGGCGCCGACATCCACGAGGAATTGCCGATTGGGCGATTGTTCGTCTTCGACGCCTCGGGGAGAGGAAAAGCGATCGACCAGGGGTTCATCTGTTCCAACGGCCCCGCCTTTTCGCCAGATGGAAGGTACGCCTATTTCACCGATTCCTACGCGCACGAGATCTGGCGCTACGAGATCGATCCCTCGAGCGGCGAGATCGGGCCGCGCCGGGGCTTCGCCAAAATCGACCCGGCCGATGGCTATCCCGATGGAATGACGGTCGATGGCGAGGGCTGCCTGTGGAACGCGCATTGGGACGGCTGGCGCGTCACCTGCTATCGGCCGGACGGCAAGATCGAGCGGGTGCTGGAGGTGCCGGTGCCCAAGCCGACCGCGATCGCTTTCGGCGGCAGCGACATGAAGCGCCTGTTCATCACCACCGCCTCGATCGGCATGAACGAGGCGCAACTGGCGGAGGCACCCTGGTCCGGCTGCCTGCTGGCTTGCGACCTGGACGTGGCCGGATTGCCCGATTCGGATTACGTGCTGGAGGTTTGATCCTGCAACTGCCGTCGGCCTGCTATCGGGGGAATCACCGCGCCGCCACTGAGTGAGCAGAATTCGACGCAGCCAGCGCTGGATTCCCGATCATCAGAAAAGCCGGTATCGGCAGCACGTAGCAAACTGCGCCGATGGCGATCGTGACATGAATGCCGAATGACATGCTGCAAGCCACCGCGACCGATCCAGCGACCACGCCAGCGGCGCCGTTCAAGCCCCAAAACCATGGCGCCGGCCGGCTGTCCAAAGCGCTGACAATCCGCATGCCCGCCGGGAAGCCGAAACCCATTAGGAAACCCGCGGCCGCAATCGCCGCTATCACGATCATTGCTCTCACCGA
Organism: uncultured Rhodospirillaceae bacterium; assembly: GCA_964542425.1. GTDB lineage: Bacteria > Pseudomonadota > Alphaproteobacteria > Dongiales > Dongiaceae > Dongia_A. Next base: position 19,636 of record CAZIUB010000056.1, read on the forward strand.
GATCTCGGCGCTTTCGAACGCATGAAGCGCATCCGACAGCCATACCGGCAGCAGGGCAAGGTACCCGGCGGTAATTGTTGCCCAAGACATGAATTTCCCTCTGGTATTCAAGACGATGCGAGTGGATGCCAGGCTGCCGGCACCGGGGGCAAGAATCACCGTGAATAGCACGATGCTCAGCGAATAACTCGGATGACCTAGAAAGTCGCTCATCCGCTGCAGCAGGCCGATCTCGACCAATGAGTTTGTGGGCCGATTCACCTGACAGCCCGTACCCTTGCAGGATACGTGTCTCACGGGATCGGACCACCAGATTGCCAAAACCGCCTTGCCGTATCGATCTTGCTCCCGGCAGTCGAATTAATTAATACGATTGTGCCAATTGCCCGCTTGTTTGCAACATGGCGCCGGGCCATTTGCCATATTTGGATTGCGCCCTGGGCGCCTGAAGTCACCCAAGCCAAGCGCGCTCCGGCCATTATTGGGGAGTGGAAAGTCCCGCCGGCGCGGCTATGATCGCCGCCATGAGCTCGGAACGCCGCCTGGCCATCGTCGAGGATGATCCGGTTTTTGCCCAGATCCTGGTGCAGAACCTGACCGCGGCCGGATTCCGGGCGGCCTTGTACTATACGCCCGAGGCGGCCCTGGCCGCGATCGAGGATTTAAGGGCCTCGCACTTGTTGATCCTCGATTGGCGGCTGCCCGGGATGACGGGCGTCGAACTGCTGCAGCGCCTGCGCTCGCTTGGCTGCCTGACCCAGGGGCTGCTGCTGACCTCGCACGACGACGTGTTCTTCGAGGAATCGGCGCTGGCCGCGGGCGCGGTCGATTTCATCGCCAAGACCCGCAGTTTCGGCGTCATCCTGCGACGCATCGAACTGGTTCTTTCCGGCAGCCGGGTCGAGCCGGAGGCGGCGGCCCGGCCGTTCCGGCGTGGGGCCCTGCGCGTCGAGCCAGCAAGCCACCGAGCCACCTGGTCGGGCCGGCCGGTGGCACTCACGCTCGGGGAGTTTCGGGTGACCGAGCGGCTGGCCCGCGCCGATGGCGATGTCAGCTATCGGCAGCTCTATGACGTGCTGAAGGGGGAAAGCATCGTCGCCGGATCGGGGCCGGAGGGTTTCCGCGCCAATGTTCGGACTCTGATGAAGCGCATCCGCCAGAAATTCCAGGAGGTGGATCCGGATTTCGAGGCGATCGAATCGGTGCCGGGCTTCGGCTATCGCTGGTTTGGAGTGGATGCAAGTGGCGATCAAGTCTAGGCGCCTGACGACGTCGGTTACGCTCAAGCTTCTCTTCATCCTGGTTGTGTTTCTGGGTGTGCCGCTGCTGATCTACAGCCGCTTTGCCGAAAGCGACAGCCAGCGCCAGTTCTTGCTGATCGAGAACCTCCGCTTGCAAGGCCAATTGGCGGCCAGCACCTTACGCCAGGAGATCGCCAACGCCGGCACGAATGCCGCCAGCGACACCCAGGCCCTGATCGATCGACTGAACTTGAGTCGGATCAGGGTTCGCCTGCTGCTGCGCCCGACCGGATCGGAACAGGTTGTGCTGGCGGCGAGCGGCCCGGCCGTGTCGCCGGAAAAGGCGCCCGCGCTGGTGACGGCGCTGCTCACTATCCCCGAACTGTCAAGCATGACCGTGAATTGCGTCGGCGCGCTTGGCGACATTGTAACGGTTGCCATTCCAGGCGAAAAATCGGAACTGATCCTGTCGTTGTCCGGCATCTTCACCAAGCACGGATGCTGGGTGGTGGTCATCGGCGTGGTCGCGAATGATCCGGAGCTGTCGGCATTGGTGATTCCTTTCCTCAAGACCGCCGAGGTTCAATTCGCGATCGTTATCTACATGTTCATGGCTTTCGTCGCCACTTGGGTCGGTGGATCGATCTGGGGCTCGTTGCGCAGCTTCGCGATGCTCGCGACAAAGCTCAGCAACAAGGGCGCGAGCGAGACAACGAAATTCGTCGAGGTGACGCCGGTCAGGGAGTTGCGGCCGATTGCCGCCGCCATCGATCGGCTGGTGGAGACCATGGGCCGCGCGGCCGAGGCCATCCGCGAGGCTTCGGAGGAAAACGCCCACGCCTTGAAAGGCGCCGTGGCGGCGATTCGCCAGGCAATCGAGCCGCTGAGATCGGGCCTGTCCGAGGGCCGTGACGAGGCCGTGCAAGTGGTCGAACGGTCGCTAACCAAGTTGGACGGGTTGATCGCGGCCACGCGCCGGAGCGAGCAGGATCTGGCGGCGACGATCAGCGAGGGCCAACGTCCGATCGATCTGGGCGAATTGGTGCGCAATTCGGTGAGGGCGTTCGCCGAACAGCAGATCGAGGCCGAATCCCCGCGCCTTGCCTGCGACACCGCGCCCAATCTTCGGGTCATGGGCAGCGAGGAGACGATCGAGACCATCGTTGAAAACCTGATTGACAACGCGGTCGGATTTGCCCCACCGCGCTCGACCGTCCGGGTCGCGCTCACCCGCCATGGCCAGAACGCCAGATTGACGATCGAAGATGGAGGGCCGGGCGTGGCTCCGGAATTTCTGGATTCGATCTTTGATCGACATTTCTCGACCCGCCTTTCGACCGATTCCGAGGTCGGAGCGCGCCATTATGGATTGGGTCTGGCGATTGTGCGGCGCAACGTTGCCTTGCTTGGCGGTTCGTTCTTCGCCCAGAACCTGGCGCAAGGTGGATTCCGCGTCACCGTCGATCTGCCACTGATGAGCGGCAAGGCCTGAGTACCCGCATTCGTGAGGCTGGCTGGTTCGAGCCGACATGACACCGCCAGTACACGCTGGCGGGTACTGGAGTTTGGCAACATGGGGCTCGAATCGTGGCAGCACCGGAGTGTTTCGTGCATCAAGCACTCGCGAAAGTTGGAATTAGGCGGGCGGCCTCATGCAATATAATTGACGCCGCGATGTCACAGATTTGAATTGTCGGTTTTGGCGCGAAACACACTACATAATAGGCATCGATCTTTCGGATCTTCGTCCTCACGCTCCTGAACTATCGTGCGTTTGCGCGGATGCCTTTAAGGGCTTGGTTCTTGAACGAGGGTCCGGACCCGGAAGAGGGAACGAAGCAACCTCGAGCAGCCGTGCAAACGGCTGCTCGTTTCTTTTTGGGCGCGGATGGCTCGGGTATGGCACAAGGGAAGCGCCGTCCTCGGCACCTCGCACAATTGAAAAACGACCGGCGGGCATGAACCCCTAACATCGCGCCAGTTAATTTTCGAAGGGACGCCGACCTGTTGTTGACAGGACGGCCGCCCCCCTATTCCATGAATGTCCCTAGTTTGTCATCCAGATTCGGTTCCGCGCTTGTCCGACCGCTATTCCGCGCTTGCCCTGGCCCGGCATGCAATGTCACCCGATTTGCCTTGGCCCAGGGCCTGGAAGTCGCCGGAGCCCAAGCGCGCCTATGACGTGGTGCTCGTGGGCGGCGGTGGTCACGGCCTGGCCACCGCCTATTATCTGGCCGCCAACCATGGCATCGCCAATGTCGCGGTGATCGAGCGCTCGTATATCGGTTCCGGCAATGTCGGGCGCAATACGACGCTGATCCGCTCCAATTACATGATCGGCGGCAACACCGCCTTTTTTGAGTTTTCCTTGAAACTTTGGGAAGGATTGTCGCACGCGCTCAACTTCAACCTGATGGTGTCGCAGCGCGGCCAGATTTGGCTCGCGCATGGGCCGGTGCAACTCGACACGCTGGCCAGGCGCGGCAACATCATGCGCCTCAATGGCATCGATGCCGAGTTGTTGGATCGCGGCGAGGTCATGCGATTGCTGCCCTTTCTCGACTATTCCGGGGATGTCCGATTTCCGATCTGGGGCGGCCTGATGCAGCGCCGCGCCGGCACCGTCCGCCACGACGCCGTGGCTTGGGGCTATGCGCGCGCCGCCGACCGGCTGGGCGTGGACATCATCGAGAATTGCGAGGTGACTGGTTTCGTCGTCGAGGGAGGCCGCGCCATCGGGATCGAGACCACGCGCGGCCGCATCGCAACGGCCAAGATCGGCATCGCGGTCGCCGGCCATTCCAGCCACGTCGCGGCGATGGCGGGACTGCGCCTGCCGGTCGAAAGCCACATTCTGCAGGCCTTCGTCTCCGAGCCGATCAAACCCCTGGTCGATCACGTCATCTCCTTTGGCGCCGAGCTCTTCTACATTTCGCAATCCGACAAGGGCGGGCTGGTGTTCGGCGGGCACATCGACGGCTTCAATACCTACACCCAGCGCGGCCAGTTCCCGAAGGTGCAAAATATCGCCGAATGCGCGGTCGCGTTGATGCCGTGCATCTCGCGCCTCAGGCTGCTGCGCCATTGGGGCGGCATCCAGGACATGACGCCGGACGGTTCGCCTTTCATTTGCCGGACGCCAATCGGCAATCTCTATCTGAACGGAGGCTGGTGCTATCAGGGTTTCAAGGCGACGCCGGCCTCGGGCTGGACCTTTGCCCATACCATCGCCCATGACGATGAGCATCCGCTCAACCGCTGCTATTCGCTCGATCGGTTCCGCGACGGCGCCGAATTGGACGAGCACGGTCACGGCAATTGGACCTACAAACAATAAGGCGCGATCAATGCTGCGGATCCCATGCCCCTGGTGCGGCGAACGCGACTACACCGAATTCCGCTATGGTGGCGATGCCGGCAAGAAGCGCCCCGACCATATCGAGGCCGACGCCGCGGCCTGGCATGATTACGTGTTTCTGTTCGACAACCCGAAAGGCGCGCACCGGGAATTCTGGCAGCACGTGTTGGGCTGCCGGCAATGGTTGGTGCTGGATCGCGACACCGCGCGCAACCTGGCCGGTCGATCCAGGTCGGCGCGCGATTTGGCGAAATCATCATGACCGGAGCACAGCCTCGCCGCCTGCAAGAAGGTGGCCGAATCGACCGGGCGAGGCCGCTATCCTTCGTCTACGACGGTCGTGCGCTCTCGGGCTATGCCGGCGACACCCTGGCCTCGGCGCTGCTGGGCGCCGGTATTCGGCTGGTGGCGCGCGGCTTCAAGTACCACCGGCCGCGGGGAATTCTGTCGGCCGGGGCCGAGGAACCGAACGCGTTGTTCACCCTGGGCGAGGGTGCGCGCACCGAACCGAACATGCCGGGCACGATGACCGACCTCATCGATGGGCTGGTGGCGCGGTCGCAGAATGCTTGGCCTTCGGTCGATTTCGATCTGATGGCGATCAACAGCCTGTTCTCGCCGCTCTTACAGGCGGGATTCTATTACAAGACCTTCATGGGTCCGACCAAGCGCGCGTGGATGGCCTACGAGCCGTTCATTCGGCGCGCCGCGGGCTTGGGTCGTGCCACGCGCGAGCCCGATCCCGACCGTTACGAGACAAGGCATGCCTTCGCCGATGTGCTGGTCGTGGGCGGCGGGCCGGCGGGACTTTCGGCGGCGCTGGCGGCGGCGCGCGGGGCCTTGCGGGTCGTGCTGGTGGACGAGGACCGGGAACTGGGCGGGGCGCTGCTGGCCGAAAATGCACCCGAAATAGAGGTTTGGAGAATGGCGGTTGTGGGGGAGCTCGCGAGCCTGGAAAACGTCACTTGTCTCACCCGCGCTACCGCGCTGGGGCTCTATGATTCCAACATGGCCGCGATCGTCGAACGGCGTGATCGCCTTGCCCCCGACCCGGCCAAGGGCGAGGCCCGGCAGATCGTGACCACGCTCAGGGCGCGATCGATCGTGCTGGCGACCGGGGCCATCGAACGGCCACTGGTTTTTTCCAATAACGACCGGCCGGGCGTGATGCTGGCCCAGGCGGCGCGATCCTATCTCAACCGCCATGCGGTCATGTGTGGACAAAATGTGATCGTCGCCGCCACCAATGACGGCGCCTGGAGCGCAGCTCTCGATCTGGCGCGCGCCGGCGCCCGCGTGACCATTGTCGATTCGCGAGGCCAAGCAGGACAGGCACTCGGCAGGCAAGCGGCGGAGGCAGGGGTGGAAGTCCTGATGGGCATGGCGGTGATCGAAATCCATGGCCATCGCCAGGTTCGGGCGGCGGAACTGGCGCCGGTCGGCAATAGAAGCGCCAAGCCCACGATCCGCGAATGCGACCTGGTTTGCATGTCGGGCGGCTGGTCGCCGGTCGTGCACCTGGCCTCCCATGGCGGGGTCAAGCCGCGCTATGACGCGATGCGAGCCTGCTTTGTGCCGGGTGAGGCCGGTCCGGGGCAGTTTCACGCCGGCGCGATCAATGGCGACCCACGCCTGAGCGAGGCGATCCGGCAAGGCGCGCTGGCGGGAAAGCGCGCGGCCGAGTTCGCGGGAAAACGCGCGGGCGATGGCCCGCCCATCATCGCCATCGACGCGGAGGAATTCGCGGCGCCGGCCAATTCCCTGTGGCGGGCGCCACGAAAGGGGCGCGGCAAGGCCTTCGTCGATTTCCAGAACGATGTCACCGATCGCGATCTCGATGTCGCGCACCAGGAAGGATATCAGTCGGTCGAGCATCTGAAGCGCTACACCACCCAGGGCATGGGCACCGATCAGGGCAAGACCAGCAACGTGAACGCGCTGGCGCTGATGGCGTCCTTGCGCGAGGCAACGATCGCGGAGGTCGGCACCACGACGTTCCGGCCGCCCTATACGCCGGTCGCGATCGGCGCCATCGCGGGCCGCGGCGTCGGGCATCATTTCCGTCCCATTCGCCGCTCGCCGCTGCACGATTGGCATCTGGAGCATGGCGCCGAGATGATCGAGGCCGGCCCTTGGCTGCGCGCCTGGTTCTATCGCTGGGCCGGCAACAACGCCGGGGAGGCCTATGTCAAGGAAATGGAATTGGTGCGCCGGGGCGTTGGCCTTGCCGATGTTTCCAGCCTGGGCAAGATCGATGTGCAAGGGCCCGACGCGGCCGAATTCCTGAATAGGCTCTATGTCAACGGATTTGCCAAGCTCCCAATCGGCAAGGCGCGCTATGGCGTGATGCTGCACGATGACGGGCTGGTGCTGGACGACGGCACCACCACCCGCCTATCGGAGACGCGGTTTTTCATGACCACGACGACCGCGCAGGCCGGCGAAGTCATGTCTTGGCTCGAATTCCTGCTGCAAACCGCCTGGACCGACCTCAAGGTCCATGTCACTTCGCTCACCGACGAATGGGCCGGGATGGCGATTTCCGGCCCCAAGGCACGAGAGGCGCTGGCGCTGGCCCTTCCCGGTGTGGATCTATCGACCGAGCATCTGCCCTATATGGGCGCCCTCGATGTCGATCATGAGGGTGTTGCGCTCCGGCTCATTCGGCTGAGCTTCTCGGGCGAACTTGCCTATGAAGTTTATTGTCCGGCCGATCACGGGACCGCGCTGTGGCAGCGCATCCTGGATCGCGCGGCGCCGCTCGGCATCCGTCCCTACGGGCTGGAGGCGTTGGCGTCGCTGCGCATCGAGAAGGGGCATGTCGCGGGCTTGGAGCTCGACCACCGCAATAATCTGGACGATCTGGGCCTGGGCAAGATGGCGTCGAGCGCCAAGGCCTATGTCGGCAGGGCGCTTCGCCATCGCCCCGCGACGCGGCCCAGGGAACGCTGGTCGCTCGTGGGCATCGAGGCGACAGAGCCAGGGGCGCGCCTTCGCGGCGGCTCGATCCTGTTCGCCATGGGTGACGAGATCAAGGGACACGGGCGGGGCTATATCACCTCGGTCGCTTACTCGACCGAACTCAAGAAATACATCGCGCTCGGCCTCTATCAAGGCGGGCTCGAACACGAGGGGGCGGAGATTGTGTGCGCCTTTACGCTCAAGAACGAGGAGACCCGGGCGCGCATCGTCAGCCCGCATTTCATCGATCGCGAGGGGGTGCGGCTCCATGCTTGAAAGACGCTCAGGCCTAGCGACCGCGCTGGCGCAAGGCGGGCGCGATGGCGCGAACGGCCAGCGCGCCTGCCGATTGGGCGAAATCCGCGGCTGGTCGCTGCTGCAAGTGGCGGCCTTTGTCGACACGCTGGCGCAAGTCGAGGCGATTCTCGCTCGCCATCTTGGCGCCAGTCCACCCGAGCGCGCCGGGATCGCAATTCCGGCGGGCGAGCGTCTGATGCTCAAGACCGGGCCGGAGCAATTCTGGATCCTGGGTGGAGAGGCGGACGAACTGGGTGAGGCGATGGCGGCGGATGTGGGCGGCGCGATCGGCGCGCTCACCTCGCTCTCGCACAGCCGCACGCGGCTGTTCATCGAGGGTCCGCCCGCGCGCGATGTGCTTGCTAAGGGCTTTCCGCTCGATCTTCACCCGGATCTGTTCAAACCGGGTGATTTCGCATTAACCGGTTTGCATCACACGCCGGTGCTGTTCATGCGCGCTACGCGCGAGCGCTACGAGATCTGGGCCACGCGCTCCTTCGCGCTCACCCTATTCGATTGGCTCGCCGACGCCGCCTGGCCGGTCGGGTACGATATCCAGCGGTAGGGGCGGGAATTGCGGAATGGTGGCCAAGTTTTCCGACTGCGCCAGCAATCCTTATCCAGTCAAGTGTTTTCCGACACCAGTTAGGGCCCTCCCATCGATAGCGCTTTCCTTTTGCCGCCAGTATTCATGTTTCAAGACGGAAAGGAATTGGATACCGCCCGACAAGCTTGTCGCGCTTGTGCCGCAATGGGCCAAGTGCAAGAGTCCTTGTCATGATCGACCTGCCGCTTTGCCGCTATCGATTTCGTTTCAGGGCCGAGGAGCCGGGCGTCTTGCCGGCCTTTTCCGGTTCCGCGTGGCGCGGCGTTTTCGGCAGGCAGTTGAAGCGGATCGTGTGTGTGACGAAGCTCGCCGAATGCGAGCCTTGCGCGCTGGTCGAGACCTGCATCTTTCCCTCGCTTTTCGAAGGCCGGCACCCGACTGGCGTCAAGGCGCTTGAGAACCTTGATCGCATTCCGGTGGGCTATGTGATGGAGCCGGAATTCGGTTCGACCCGAACTTTTGGTATCGGCGACGAGATATTTATCCACCTCACCTTGATCGGCCATTCCAACCGGCGGCTGACCTACGTGGCGAGGGCGATGGCTGACGCCGGCGCCGGGGGCGTCGGACCCGCCCGATCGGTGCTGAGCCTCGTTGGAATAGAGCGACATCTGGATCTGGGCGCGGGAAGGGTGGAGCAGGTACTAACCAAGGACAATGAGTGTGCGGTGACAGAGCCGACATCACCTCGGCCAACTTCGGATCTGCCGACAAAATTCGCCGTTCAACTCCTTTCGCCTCTTAGAATCCGAATTGATGGTGATCTGGTGACACCGGATCGATTCCAGCCCGCCCACCTGATTGCTTCGGCGATCCGCCGGATCTCCGCCTTGTCGTTATTTTATGGTCAGGGACCCATATCGGCGGACTATGCGCGCATGAACGAGTCCGCCGCGCGAGTTCTGCTGGTCTCATCCGACTTGGATTGGGCCGATCCGACACGTTTCTCGGGGCGCCAGAAGCAGAAGATGAAGGTCGGGGGGATTGTCGGCCAGTTCAATGTGAAGGTGCCACCGGAAGCGGAAAACCTGCTGCCTTGGCTGTGGCTTGGCCAGTGGGTGGGGGCAGGCAAAAACACGAGCATGGGGCTTGGGCAATACCGGATGCTGGTCGATGGCCGGCTCGTCGCCTGACCCGTCAACCTTCGCGAGCAGGCTTCTCCTGGCCGTGGTCGGGCTTTCGCCCCAGGTAGTGACCGAGACGCTCCACGCGCTGGTCGTCCAGCGTGATCCCCCATTTTGGCCATCGTCATTGCACCTCATCACGACCGAAGAGGGGGCCGAGCGAATTCGCCTGCAGTTGCTGGACCAAGAGACCGGGGCATTCGGACGATTCGCCAGGGAGTACGCGCCAGCGCTTGCCCCGGTTCTCACCGCGACGGAAATCCAGGTCTTGTCCGGGGCGGACAAGAGTGGCTTGACGGATATCGCGACCGCCGATGACAGCATGTCGGCGGGAGACCAGATCCTTGGCGCCGTCCGGCAAGCAACGACCAACCACCAATGCGCGATCTATGCGTCGTTGGCCGGCGGGCGCAAGACAATGGGGTTTCTGCTGGGCTATGCGATGTCCCTATTCGGGCGGCCCCAGGACCGGCTTACCCACGTCCTTGTCAATGCGCCGTTCCAGGATCATCCGGAATTCTTTTATCCGCCCGTCAAGCCGCGGGTTCTTCTGGCTACGGCGAGCAACCGCCCGGTTCGCACGGACGCGGCTCGCATCGTCCTCACCGACATTCCGTTCGTCAGGCTGCGCGAGGGGATGCCGACCAGATTGCTCGAAGGCCAAGCAAGTTTCGCGCAGACAGTTACGGAAGCCCAGGCGGCGTTGCGACCGGCCGCCATCGAGTTCGACCCCGGGACGGCAACCCTGCGTTGTCGGGACCATGATTTGCGCATGGCGCCGGCGGATTTTGCCTTCGGCCTTTGGCTGGCCCGCAGGCGGAAGGCGGGCGGCAGGCATGGCGGCGCCCTTGCCTGGCGCGAAGCCGCGGCAAGGGAATTCCTGAATGTTTACATGGCATTGCCGATGGTGTCGCCGGGTCAAGTGGCGCGCGTCCGCCGGTCCCTCCGGGAGGGCGTGAACAAGGAATGGTTCGAGCAGCGCATTTCCCGGTTCAACAAGCTTGTCAAGGATGCGCTTGGGTCGGCCGCAGGGCCATACTTGATCAAGCCGACAGGTGGGCGGCCCAACACGCGTTATGGCTTTGCACTGCCGGCCTCCGCCATTAAGGTCGGCGGCAGGGGCGGCCGAGGGAAACGAAGATGAGCGCACCTGAACCGACATTGGACGAAGTCGTGCTCGGCGCCATGCTGGAGGACATCGGCAAGTTCATGCAGCGGGCTCATGGCAACACGAGCAACCTGCCCAACGAGGTCATGAACCGGGCGAGCGTGGTCCTGCCGGGTTATCGGGGGCGGTCGTCGCATTGGCACGCTTTGTGGTCGGACGCGTTCTTCCACGAACTGGAAAAGGCGGGCGCACATCTGCCGGGCGGTTTGAACATGAACCAGGTTCGCGACGCGGCTGTCTATCATCATCGTCCCGACACGCCGCTGCATTGGCTGTCGGCCGGCATGGACCGGAAACAGAACGACGAGAGCCAAGAGGACAAGCCGAAGGACGCGGACGACAATGCCTGGGACGCTTTCAAGCGGGTACGCCTGAAGAGCCTTTTCGCCGGCATCTCTCTCGGCCATGCGCGCCAGGCGGCGCCGGGAAATTGGCCGGAGTACCGCGTCGCTCGCCTGACTTCCGACGGATTGTTCCCCGAGACGGTCGAGGCCGGCGAACAAAAGGAAGCATACAGGGATCTTTGGCCGAAGTTCTTCAACGCTTTCCTGGATTTGTGTCGATGGCAAGGCGGTCTCGATGCCTTTCATGAAGGAGTGATCGCGCTGTCCGAGGAGTTCACCTGGGCAATACCCTCGTCCACCATCGATCAGCCGGACGTGTCGCTTCACGATCATAACAAATCGGTGGCCGCGATCGCCGCCTGCCTTTATCGTTGGCATGGCGAGAAGGGAAGCCTGGGCGACGAGGCCGCGATCAAGGACCGCGAGGCGGCCAAGTTCCGATTTCTCGCTGGCGACCTGTCCGGCATCCAATCGACCCTTTTCCGCATGCAATCCCAGGGTGTTTCGGGAAGCGCCCGAATCCTGCGCGCCCGCTCGTTCCTGATGTCGGCGATCGTCGAGGCGGCGTCATTGCTTTGTCGGCGCGAAATCGGGTTGCCGCCCTATGTCGAGCTGCAATCCGCCGGTGGGCGGTTCCTTCTGCTGGTGCCGAATCTCGACGGGATCGAAGCCAAGGTCGAAGCCGTGCGCGCCAAACTCGATCACTGGCTTCTCGATCGCTATCTGGGCGATTTGGCGCTCAATTTGGCGTTGACCGGACCATTCCGTGGCCGCGACATGATGCTGGACAAGGCCCGGAAGCGCGACGAGGAAGGAATGTTCGCGAAAGTCTGGCGGGGCGTGAGCCATGCGATCGCGGCGGCCAAACTGCGCCCGTTATCGAGCGCCCCGACCGGCATTCTGGAAACCAATTACGATGACGGTCCCGATGGCGCCTGCTCCGCCTGCGGCGTTCGACCGGCTGCCCGGACGGATGGCGATACCAAGCGGTGCGTTGCCTGCGACAATGAACACAGGCTGGGCAGGCTGCTGCCGGGCGCCAAAGCTTTGCTGTGGAGCGATGGGGGATTGAAATTCGGGGGCACGAGAATCGAGCAGATTGAAATGCCCGGCGGCCTGTTCCTGACCCTGGTGGCCGAAGACTTGCGCGATGACGATCCGGCCTGGGCCAGAATCGTCTCCGGCTACCGATTGGCGAGCAGCGAGCTCGTCTGGCCGCCGGCCACGCGCAGCATCGCCAATCAGGTCCCAACGATGGGCGAGGATGAGGAGCAAGACCCCCGTTTCAAGGGATTGAGCGAGGAAGCGCGCGAGGCCAAGGCAGGAAACCTCAAGCTCTTCGAGCATCTGGCGGCGCAGTCGCGGGAGTGCATGGGTCAGGAAATCGTCGGCCGTCCGATGCTGGCCGTGCTCAAGGCGGACGTCGATCGCCTGGGTCGGATTTTCTCGCGCGGACTGGCCGACGACCAGAGCATCGGACGCATGGCGTCGATGTCGCGCATGTTCGATGGCTTTTTCACCCGGGTGCTGATGGACCTCCTGCGGAGCGAGTTCAAGAACGTCTACACGGTGTATGCCGGCGGCGACGATCTGCTGCTGGTGGGACCGTGGACGGAGATCGCCAGACTGGCGCCCCAAATCGAGGCCGAGTTTCGCCGTTATGTCGGCCATAACCCGGAAATAACGATCTCGGCCGGGATCGAGCTCTGCGGCGTGAACGAGCCCCTCAATCGCGCGGTCAGGCGCGCCGAGGTGAGGCTGGAAGCGGCCAAGGATGCTGGCCGCAATCGGGTTTCCGCCTTGACCGGGGAAGCGATCACATGGCAGCGCCTCTCGAATGCGCTCGCCGAGGCCGCCAGGATCAGCGATCTCATTCGGGATCGGGCGGTCTCGACCGCCTTTGTTTACAAGGCGCTCGGCTTCGAGCGGGAGAGCCGCAAGACCGAGGGCGACGGCGCCAGTATTCGACATGCGGACTGGCGCGCGCGCTGGGGCTATCATTTGCGCCGCGCCTTTCCCCAGCGCGATGGAGAGGACGCCGAGCGCCTGCGTTATTTCGACGGCCTGCTGAACAGCGGCTTGGCCCAACCGCGTGGCGAAGGGCCATCGGGCGCGCCGGAAGTGTCCTTGATCGTCGCGCTTTATCGTAATCGCTGAAGGAGGATCGAATGGCACAAGCACCACAGCAGTACAACAGAGGCGGGCCAGGCGGCGGCCGGGACGGCGGCGGCGGTGGGGCGCAAGGATTGGTCATGCCAAATGCCCGTCCTGTTCAGTATTTTTCTGATCCGGAGAAGAAAGCGCTGACCAGAGCTCTGGTCGACGAAAGCGCCCGTGCCCTCGGTGAGAATCTAAAAGAGGTACCGGCGAGCCAAATTCGGCGGTTCTATTCCGACGTGACAACGTTCGAGCGAAGGCTGTCGGCGGAAAGTCTTCCCGATGACGCGATCCAGGCGCAGATGGCGCTCTTGAAGGCGAAGGCGGCCTACGCGCACAAGCGCGCGAAGCGTGGACCGGGCTTTCCGCCGGAATTGCTGCAGTTCTTCGTTGACCATGCCGGCGCGATCAAGGACCGAAAGGACTTCGACGCGTTCCGCCGGATTTTCGAGGCGGTCATTGCCTATCACAAGTTCTACGAAGTCAAGAGAGGGAATTGATCATGACGGACGCAATGAAGTTTGAAGGACGCGCCTCCATCAAGGGGAAGATTCGACTTCTTTCCGGCCTGCATATCGGCGCCGGCAAGGACACGATCGAGATCGGCGGCATCGACAATCCCGTGATCAAGCACCCGCACACGGGTGAACCCTACATTCCCGGTTCCAGCATCAAGGGCAAATTGCGGTTTCTCCTGGAATGGGCCTTCGACAAGATCCGGTCGGATGGCCATCCCTGGGGCGCCAGGGATGACAAGGAAAATCAATCGATCGATGGCCTCGATCCGGTACTTCGGATTTTCGGGACGCCGATCAAGACCGAGAAATGGATGGGCGGCCCCACGCGCCTCATGATCCGCGATTGCGCGCTTGACAATGCGTGGCTTGGCATGGCCCGGGAAAAGGGACTCGACTTGACGGAAGACAAGACCGAAGTGGTCATCGATCGCATCGCCGGCAAGGCTCATGACAGGGTCGGTCCAAGGCAGACGGAGCGGGTTCCCTCCGGGGCCGAATTCGAGTTCGAACTGCTGTTCCGCGTCTATGACATCGAGGGCGACGGGGGCGCGCACGACGAGAAGTGCCTGAACTGGCTGATCCAGGGCTTATGGTTGCTGGAACAGGATGCGCTCGGCGGCTCGGGATCTCGGGGATATGGCCGCGTCAAGTTCGAGGATATGACCTATACCGATCTGGATGGTAATCCGCATCGGATCGACAATGCTTTCAGGGGCCATTCCTTCAATCGGTCGGTTCCCCCGGCAATCGTGAAATTGAGGGCGGCGTGATCCCGGACCCGCTTTATCGGGTGGCGATCCGCCTGAAGGGTCCGCTGGGCACGCCGCTCACCTCCGGCACGATTTTCGGGCATCTCTGCTGGGCATTGCTGGAGCGGGACGGCGAAGCGGCCTTGACGCAGTGGCTCGATGGGCAGGATTCCGCGCCGTTCGTTGTTTCGGACGGGCTGCCGGCCGGGCTGCTGCCGAGGCCGCTTTTGGCACCCATGCCGCGCGTGAAAATCGATGACGTCGAGGCCGCCGACATGGCGAAGGACCAGGCGCGCAAGCAATGGGTGCAACGTTCGGATTTCGTTGCCCTGAGAAACGCGATGGCGGAGGCAAACCTGATTCCGAAGCTGGTGAATGCACCCGTTGTGAGGGCAAAACCCAAACACGATCTTTCCGAAATCCGGATCGACGGATCGACGGATACCAATGCACGGCAGCGGACAAAACCCAAACACGATCTTTCCGAAATCCGGATGGCGCATAACCGGATCGACCGGGTTGGCGGCAGTACACCGGATGAAGGCGGCTTGTTTTTTACCGACGAGGATTGGCGCTTCGCGGAAAACCCCGATTGCGAAATCTATGTCCGCGCCACGGCCGGCGCGAACGAGATCATGCGGTTGTTCTGCCATGTCGGACAGTCGGGATATGGCCGGGATTCGACGTGGGGTCGGGGACAGTTCGAGGTCACGGGCGTGACGGTCGAGCAGGAACTGGACGACCATCGGGGCAATCGCATGATGTCGCTATCGCACGGGATCATCACGGCCAACATGCGGGATTCGCTCTACAAGCTGACCACGCATTTCGGCAAGGTTGGGGCCATGATGGCGAACGGGGGGGCGCGGCCCTGGAAGAAGCCGATCCTGCTGGCGCGGCCCGGCATGACCTTCGGCGCGGCGGACGAGGGACCGTTCGGTGGGCTTCTGGCCAACGTACATCAGGATCGCCCCGAAATTCGCCATGACGCGCGCCACGTCGCGATTCCCTACACGGAGGCAGTACCGTGATCTTCGACCTGGACGCCCTGGCGCTTACCCCCATTCATGTTGGGGATGGATCTACCTGGACGCCGGAATCCTTCAAGCTGGAGGGTCAGGAATTGCTGCGATTTGAGCCGACCGCCGTGGTGGCGGGATTCGATACACCGACGCGTAAGCGATTCCTGGAGGCGATCGGGCGCGGCGATCTCCCGACTGCGCAGCGCCTAATCCGCGGCGCCGTCGAGCCGGAGCAGGTACTGGAGCGGATCAAGATCGGCGATTCGTCGAGCAATGAGATAGAGCAAGCGGTCAACGACCCGGAACGGCGTGGCGACATTCACCCTTTCATCCGCTCCGGCGGGCGGCCCTTCCTGCCCGGCAGCGCGGTCAAGGGCGCAATCCGGACCGCCTTGCTTTCGGCGCGCATGCCTGGGCCACGCTTGAGCGCGTGGAAGGAGAAGATCGATCGCGAAATCGCCGAACGTCCGAATAGGAAGGGTTTCGGGCAATTGTCGAACGAATTGCAGTCCCAGGTCCTCGAATTGGGGCGGCCGCAGGCGACAGACACCGATCCGTTCCGGTTTGTTGCCGTCGGCGATGCCGACCTTCCCAAGGACCACACCAGAATCGACCGGGTGTACAATTTTAAGCGCGACGGCAGCATGCCCGATGGTGGGATGCAGATGCATTTCGAGACCATGCCGGCAGGTTGCCGCCTTGCAATGCGGATCAAGGTCGATGTCGAATTCGTGCGCAGGGCGGCAACTAAGGCCGCCGCGCGGGCCGACAGCTTGCCCACGAAACCGATCGAGGCGGTGGAACTTTTCAGTGCGGTGGACGATTTCTATCGGCGCCGCTGGCGGGCCGACGCCGATCGCTTCTTCACCCGGCACGCTTTGCCCAATTTCCCGAGCGCAAGGGAGGGCTGGCCGGTCCTGTTGCGCGTGGGTCGCTTCAGCCACTTCGAGAGCGCGTCTGTCGAGGGCTTGCGCAGGACGCCGCAGCGCCTGCCGGGCGGTGATGTCAAAATGGTGTCGGAAGGCTCGACACGCGGTGTCGTGGCTCGCGAAGGCGATGGGGCTCCACTCCCCTTTGGCTGGATCTTGCTAATCCCCAAGGAGCGCGCGGCTGAACTCGATGTGATAGCGGCCGAACTGGCGAGGGTCGCGTCCCGGTCGTCGGTGCAGGCCGACACTCGTCGGCGGGCCGACGGAACCGACCGGCCGGCCCCCGTCACGAGGCAAAGTGGCGCGGCGAGACCGCGGACACTAGCGGGCAGCCGAGGAACGTACGAGGGCGAGGCGGTCGAAATCCTGAATGAGGTGAAAGGCCCGAGTGGCAAGGTGGAGAGGCTCTACGTCAGATTTCTCGCCGACGGGAGTTCCGAGGAAATCCCCCTGGCGAAATTCATTTTGGCATCTTGAGACCACGATGCGGCTGATGCGCGATGCCGATACCGCGTTTCCCGTGCCCCGCCTAGTCGCGTTCGCCCGGCCATCCGCACCGCGTGGCGGCCATGAATAGCGAAACGCCTGGTCGTGTCCTGGTCCTTACAGTCGGGACCGGCGATTTGAACCGTCTCGACGAAACGGTGCTCGCGCCCTTTCGCAAGTCGATCGCCCAGGGCGCCTGGAGCCAGATCGTGCTGCTGCCATCCTCGGCTACCGCCGAGAATGCCAACATGGTCGGGGAGGAGATTAGCCAGACGATAGTAATAGTGCGGCCCTTGCGGGATGACGGCGCGGAAGACGACGCCGATCGCTGCTTTTCGCATTTCGACTCGGTCATCGACGAATTGCGGTCAAACGGCATTGCCCCCGAATCGATCGAAGTCGATTTTACGCGAGGCACCAAGGCGATGAGCGCGGCCCTTGTTCTAGCCGCGTATCGGCATGGCATCCCGCTGTTGCGATACATCACCGGAACGCGCGACGAGCGTGGCCAGGTGGTCACGGGCGGCGAAATCGTGCGCGATTTCCCCATTCGGCGGATTTCGTCGGCGCGCAGGTTGGATTTGGCCGCCGATCTGATGTGCCATGGAAACTTCGCGGCGGTTCTTCGGCTGCTCCCGGACCCCGATCACGCTTTCGCGAAGGTTTCCACCATGAGGGATGAACGAGCTGGGCTCAGGTGTGCAAGGGCGCTCGCGGCCTTCTTCTCGGAATGGGACCGTCTTGATTACCGAGCGGCTGCGAACGGCCTTGGTAAGCGGTCGGCACAAGTGCCCCAGGCGGCCCCAAAAAATTGGAATCGATTCACCCCCCCGGATGCGGCTGTCGCCTGGGTCAAGGATCTGGCGAAGGGGATGTCCGGGGCGAACAACAAGGAGCGATCGCTCTACTGCCGGATGCTGGCTGTCGACTTGCTGGCTAACGCGGAGCGGCGGCTTCGCGACCGTCAGCTTGAGGACGCTTTCGTCCGGGTCTATCGTGTGGCGGAGCTGGTTGGTCAGGCATCCCTGTTTGGGCATGGAGTTGATTCCGAGAAGGTGCCTGGCGACCGATCGGAATTGCGCGAGCTGCGGGAGGAGCTGGCGCGTGAAGGCCGCCAACCGTTTGCGAAGCGAGCCGATGGAACGGTCCCCTTGGGTCGGGAGAACGTGGCCCGATTGCTTACGATCATGAAGGATCCGATCGGCGAATACTTGACAAGGATCGCCGGTGAATTGCCTTTTGGCAGGCGCAATAACAGCATTCTGGTCCATGGCTTTGAAGCCAGGGCACCGGAGATTTCACGCATCGATGCCGGACTGGAGAAGCTCCGAGACCTGGCGCGGCGGAGCTTCGAATCCAGCGGAAAATTCGATGAAGTTTTGGAGGTCGCGCGGACGCCTGCGTTCGATCGTCAAGGCGCGCGGTAACGGGGGACATTCCCAACAAGCTTGTCATCGGCGACACGGGCCGCACGCCCTGCTAAGTCGTCCGGCCATGAGCCGGTCGAGACCCCTTTATGTCGTGGCCTATGACGTCGCCGAGCCGGCGCGCCTCCGGCGCGTGCATCACGCGGTCAAGGCCTATTCCACAGGCGGGCAGAAATCGGTCCACGAATGCTTCCTGGGTCCGGGCGAATTGGCTGCGCTCAAGGCGGAGCTTGGCTCGCTCATCCACCATCGGGACGATTCGGTTCTGCTGTTGCGGCTCGATCCGCGCATGGGCGTCCATACCTTGGGGCTCGGCGTCAAGCCGCGTGACGAGCCCTTCTTCTACGTCGGCTGAGGAGGTTGCGGTGCCGGCCATTTACATCGACCACAAGGAGGCGGCCCTCGACCTCGATGGCGGCGCGCTGGTGGTGCGCGGAGCGGGCGAGCGGGTCAGCATTCCCCTGGCCGGCGCCGACCGCGTCGTGCTGCGCCGGGCGGCGACGGTCAGCGTGCGCCTGCTGGCGGGATTGGGCGAGAGGGGCGTCGGCCTGTTCGTCCTTGGCGGGCGAAAGGGCGAGCCAATGGCGCATCTTCTCGGCCTGCCGCATGGCGACGCCGCCATTCGCCTTGGCCAGATGCACCTCGCCGCCGATCCCACCCGGCGGCTCGATCTGGCCCGCCTCGCGGTTAAGGGCAAGATCGCGGGCCACGTCAAGTTGATTGACGAGGCTATGGCGCGCCGGCCCGATTTGCGCAAGCCGCTGTTCGATTCATTGGGCGAGATGAAATCGGTACTGGACCGTCTGGGCGGGATCTCCGACCTTGACGCGCTGCGCGGCTTCGAGGGCGCCGGGGCGGCGTCATTCTTTCGTGCCTTCACCAAGTTGTTTCCGGAATCGCTCGGTTTCACCGAGCGGAACCGTCGGCCGCCGCGAGATCCGGTCAATGCTTGCCTTTCCCTGGGCTATACATTGGCCCATGCCGAGGCGGTAAAGGCGGCCTGGGTGGCCGGCCTCGATCCCTTGGTCGGGTTCCTGCACGCGCCGCTTGCCGGACGGCCATCGCTGGCCTCCGATCTGGTGGAGTTGTGCCGGCCCGGCGTTGATCGGCTGGTTTGGGCGCTGTTCCGCGAGCGCGCCCTCGGGGCCGATCACTTCTCCGCTGTCGATGGCGCCTGCCTGATGGGAAAAGCCGGCCGGTCATTGTTCTACGAGGCCTATGAGGGGCTGGCAATTGCCGAGCGCCGGCGTTTGCGCCATGCCGCCGCCGGACTTGCCCGGGCGGCCCGGGACGCGGCCGGATCATGAGCAAGGCGCTGTATCTCGGAATCGAGGCGCGCTCCGTCTATCTCGACGGGCCGGCGTTGAGGATCGTCGCCGAGGGCCGCGCCGATGTCTCCATTCCGCTGCGCCAGGTTTCCCGAGTGGTGGCGAACGCGACGGTCGAGTGGACGACCTCGGCATTGCTGGGTTGTCTCGGGTCCGGAATATCCGTGGCCTTGCTGCAACCCGATGGGCAGCCCATCGGCCTTTGCCTGCCGGCCAGAAGCCGCGCGCCGGATCTGGAGCAAAGGTTGCGTTACCTTGAGCAGGACCCGGGCGGCCGGGCGGCGTTCGACAATTGGGCACTGTCGGAGGAGCGCCGCGCCATCCTGGCCTTGCTTGGCCGCGAGGCGAGGAACGGAGCCATGGATCTGCGCCCCCAGCCCGTGCGCGCGCGCGTTCTGCTGGCGGCCGACGGCAACATCGCCAGGGCCGGGGCGATTCTGATCGCGCTGGAAGGGCTCCTGGCGTCGCAGCTCTCGGCGCTTCTCTTGGGCCACGGTCTGGGTCCACGCCGTTCCGCCCCGGCCGCAATCGGACGGCTGGATCTGTTCGGCGCCTGTCTGGCGGCGGCGCGGTGGGAACTCGCTTCGGCGCTCGGCCTTGCCTGCGAGCATCGCCGCCGGCACGCCAACGCATGGCGGTCCTCGCGCGACCGGCATCTGCGCCTGGCGCGCCGATACGAGGCGATCGCGCCCAAGGTTGTCGCCTCGCAGGCACGCCGCATGCGCCGGCTGGAGGTCTGGCTATGGGATCGCCAGGAATGAGCCGGCACCGCCTCTCTTATCTGGTTTGCTACGACATCGCCGAATCTCCGCGGCGGCTGACGCGCGTGCGCCGCAAGCTCGTGCGAGTCGCCCTGCCGGTGCAATACTCTGTGTTCTGGGGCACTTTCACCGATGGCGACCGCGACCAGGTTTTGGGCGATCTGGGTCGGACCATCGTGCCGGGAAAGGACGACGTTCGGTTTTATCCGGTGCCCCAGGATCCGGTGCTGGTAATGCTTGGCCGACCCGTCCTGCCGGATGGCGTTCAGGCGCCATGGCTCTCGCCGCCAGCAATGCATGCGCCGGCCATGTCCCCGGCCATTGCCGATCCCGATCTCTTGTGAGAACATGCGTGGCCTTGAAAACCTGGGAGTTGGCCGCTGTTTGCGGTTGCAGGCAAATGTTTGAAACCAGTCATCTTCGCGATGGCCCGGAAGCTCCCGCACCCGGCCTGGCAGCGCACTGGTTCAGCATGCGAATCCGAGGGGGAGGAGTTGAGAAGCAGACCCGAAAAAAAGGGGATCAAGACTATGTACCCTGCCACCCAATTCGGACACACGTGGTTGAGAAGCAGACCCGAAAAAAAGGGGATCAAGACGATGATCGCGCGCCCGGCGATCGAAAGAGGTTTCGTTGAGAAGCAGACCCGAAAAAAAGGGGATCAAGACCAGTCACCGGCGTGCCGGATGCAAAACATGTCGCGTTGAGAAGCAGACCCGAAAAAAAGGGGATCAAGACATGGTGCGGGAGATCGATGTTAGAACCTAGCTGGCGTTGAGAAGCAGACCCGAAAAAAAGGGGATCAAGACCCCTTAGCAATGGTCGCAGTGTACTTTCCAGTGTAGTTGAGAAGCAGACCCGAAAAAAAGGGGATCAAGACTGGGCATGTTGCCCAAGGTAAGCACACTGGCGCGTTGAGAAGCAGACCCGAAAAAAAGGGGATCAAGACTTCCAGTGTAAGGTGTAAGAATAACAGGTTCCGCGTTGAGAAGCAGACCCGAAAAAAAGGGGATCAAGACCACCCAATTGGGACAGACTAGTCCGTGGGCTGTGTTGAGAAGCAGACCCGAAAAAAAGGGGATCAAGACACAATTTGCCCATCACACTACGCGAACCCTTGGGTTGAGAAGCAGACCCGAAAAAAAGGGGATCAAGACATCACTAGCACCGCACGAAGCGCGCTAATCCGTTGAGAAGCAGACCCGAAAAAAAGGGGATCAAGACACTACGTCTTGCTGGCACCAGTATGGACCTTCAGTTGAGAAGCAGACCCGAAAAAAAGGGGATCAAGACTTTATCTGCCGCCCTAGGTTCAGTTCCCGATATTGTTGAGAAGCAGACCCGAAAAAAAGGGGATCAAGACCGGTAAAGTAGACGTATAGGTTTCCTAAGGAAAGTTGAGAAGCAGACCCGAAAAAAAGGGGATCAAGACCTTGCTTGCCTGTAGTCAGGTTTAGAGGGTTTTCGTTGAGAAGCAGACCCGAAAAAAAGGGGATCAAGACCGGCCGAACCCAGGCATGCCTCCTGCCGCCTTGGTTGAGAAGCAGACCCGAAAAAAAGGGGATCAAGACGCAGAACGTCGCGCCAGTTAACTTTCGGGTCTAGTTGAGAAGCAGACCCGAAAAAAAGGGGATCAAGACGCGCTGGGGAAGGCGGTGTTCCACACGTTGTTGGGTTGAGAAGCAGACCCGAAAAAAAGGGGATCAAGACCTTGCCGAATGCCGATTGGAACGACATCCGCACGGTTGAGAAGCAGACCCGAAAAAAAGGGGATCAAGACCCGGAAGCAGAACCAGTAGACCGAACAGTTTGGTTGAGAAGCAGACCCGAAAAAAAGGGGATCAAGACCAAGTATTAAGGACAAAAACCTATGGTTGATAGTCTTATAAGTTTTTGTTTCAGCTTAATACTTCTAATCATAATATTTCACATTCTAAGTTGGAGCTTTGGTTGGAGCAGTTAGGTGGAGCAGTTGTTGAGAAGCAGACCCGAAAAAAAGTGGATCAAGACTAGGCTGACGGGTGGCCACGCGCTCCTTCGCGCTCACCCTATTCGATTGGCTCGCCGACGCCGCCTGGCCGATCGGGTACGATATCCAGCGGTAGGGACTACATCCGCATCCGTTTGCCCTCGGGATCGAACAGGGGCTGGGCGATGATGGTGGCCTTGCGCTTCTCGCCGATGATCTCGATCTCGAAGGCGCCCTTGCCCGTGTCGCCGGCGAGTTCGCGCGGCACATAGCCCTGGGCCAGCGACTTGTCCACGTAATGGCCATAGCCGCCCGAAGTGACCCAGCCGATGACCTTGCCCTGGTGCCAGATCGGCTCGTCGCCCAGCACGTCGGCGTCCGCCGCATCGACCACCATCGAGACGCGGCGCAGCTTGCCGCCCTCGTGCTTTTCCTTGGCCGCCGCCTCGCGGCCGATGAAATCGTTCTTCGAAAGATCGATGAAGCGATCCATCGCGCCCTCGAACGGCCCGTAGATCGGGCGCAATTCCCGATACCAGGTGGGGAAATTCTTTTCCAGGCGCAGGCTCAGGAGCGCCCGCATGCCGAAATTGATAAGGCCAAGATCGCGGCCGGCCGCCATGATTTCCTGGTAAAGCCGGCGCTGATACTCTGGCCGCACCCAGATTTCATAGCCCAGATCGCCGGTATAGGTGACCCGGTTGATCATGGAAGGCGTGTTGGCGATGGCAAACGCGCGATGATCCATGAACTTCAGGGAAGCGTTGGAGACATCCTCGTCGGTCAGGCGTTCGAGCAACGCCCGCGATTTCGGCCCAGCGATCGACAGCCCGACCAGGCCTAAGTCGAAGCGGTGAATGCGGACCGAGCCATCCGCCGGCAGATGCGCCTCGAACCAGCGCATGTGGTAAATCTGGGCCTGGCTCGAGCCCCAGATCAGGAACCTTTCGTCGGCCGCCTTGGCGATGGTGAAATCGCCGATCAGCTTGCCCTGGGGGTTGAGCATCGGCGTCAGCACCAGCCGGCCTTCCCTTGGCATCCGATTGGTCATGAGGCGGGACAAGAAACCTTCCGCGCCCGGCCCGGTGAACTCGTATTTGGCGAAATTGGCGATTTCGGTCACGCCCACGCCCTCGCGCACGCCTTGGCATTCGGCCTTCACGTGCGGGAAGTCGTTGGAACGGCGGAAGGAGACGATGTCCCTGGCCTCCACACCCTTGGGCGCGAACCACAGCGGCGTCTCCAGGCCCCAGGAATCGCCCATGATTGCGCCCTGGCCCAGCATGAGGTCGTAGAGCGAGGTCGTCTGTTGCGGGCGGGCGGCCGGCAATTCCTCGTTCGGGAAGCGGATGGAGAAGCGGCGCGAGTAATTCTCGCGCACCTTGACATTGGTGTAGGCGCGCGTCGCCCATTCGCCGAAACGCGAGACGTCCATGGCCCAGACATCGAAGCCGGGATCGCCACCCACCATCCATTGCGACAACGCAAGGCCCACACCGCCGCCTTGGCTGAATCCGGCCATGACCGCGCAGGCGACCCAGTAATTGCGCAGGCCCTGGACCGGGCCCACCAGCGGGTTGCCGTCCGGCGAGAAAGTGAAGGGGCCGTTGATGACGCGCTTGATCCCGGCCTTGGCCATGGCTGGGAAATGGCGGTGCCCAATCTCCAGCGAGGGCGCGATGCGGTCGAGGTCGGGGCTGAGGAGCTGGGTCCCGAAATCCCAGGGCGTCGTCCTTGGCTGCCACGGCACGCAGGCCTTCTCGTAAGTGCCGAGCACCATACCTTTGCCTTCCTGGCGCATGTAGATTTCGGCCTTGAAATCGATGGCATGGGGCAATTCCCGGCCGTGTTCCTTGTTGTAGGAGACGACCTCCGGCATCTCGTCGGTCACCAGATACATGTGTTCCATGGCCAGGACCGGCAATTCCAACCCGACCATGCGCCCGACTTCGCGCGCCCACAGGCCGCCACAATTGACCACATGCTCGGCCCGGATCGTGCCTTTGTCGGTGATGACGTCCCAGCCGCCATCGCGATCGGGCTTCAATTCCACGACACGGGTCTTGAGATAGATCTCGGCGCCACCGATCTTGGCCGATTTGGCATAGGCGTGCGTAGTCCCGGCAGGATCGAGATTGCCGTCGGCGGCGTCCAGCATCGCGCCGACGAAATATTTTTCCTCCAGAAGAGGCATCAGTGCCTTGGCCTCGGCGGGCGTCAGCAATTCGGTCTCCAGCCCGAGATAGCGCGCGCGGGCATGGGCCATCTTCAGCCAATCCATGCGCTCGCGCGTTTCGGCCAGCATCAGGCCCCCGGACCGGTGGAGGCCGCAGGATTGCCCGGAGATCTTCTCCAACTCGTCATAGAGGGCGATGGTGTAGCCTTGCAGCTTGGCGACGTTGGGATCGCCATTCAGGGTATGGAAGCCGCCAGCGGCGTGCCAAGTGGAGCCGGCGGTCAACTGGTCGCGCTCGACCAGCACGACGTCGCGCCAGCCCGCCTTGGTCAGATGGTAGAGTACGCTGCAACCGACCACGCCGCCGCCGATGACGACGACCCGGGCGTGCGACTTCATTTCCGGCATGACACAACCTCCAGAGCGGACCCCACCCTTCCCTAGCAAATTTCCAGGCGCCGCGACAGGAGCCGGCACCTCACCCATTCATTCGAAATTGGCATGACGCGACGCATGAATCCGCCGGCGGCATTGATCTGTCGCCGGGTCGGTCGGTGGTGGCGAGGCAGCAACAGGGTTCCAGGTCACGATAAACGCGGGTTCAAGCATATCGGTCATTGCTAGGACGTTCGACCACGGCACGAGTTCGAACCCGCCAAGCACGCGCGGCCGTTCTTGCGCCATTTGATGGGGCGCGACCAAGGACGCTCCAGCGGGCCAATAGTGTCCCGATTCTGAAATTCACCAGACCACGCGGCGATACCCCGAGCGAATTTCAGAATCGATAAGGACACTAGCAACTTATTCGAGGCTAGGGTCGTTTTCGGTTTTGCAAGTTCGCTTGGCGCTCCTGGCCGCGTGATCTGGCGAACTTTAAAAACCACGACACTGGTATGATTCGGTGTCCGGGCGCGGATTCGGGCGCCCGGCAAAGAAATCGTTTAAACATCACATCTGAGTGTATAGAAGTTATGATCCGGAGGTTATTTCCGTGACTTGGCGCGTTGCTTAAGCCACGCCATGGCCTTAAATTGTCAAGAATTAACGCGCGCCCAACCATGTGGTCGGGGGCGCTACACCCGGAAGTGAGGCAACAGCCATGGCGACGCGCAGAGGAACCACAGGCAGGGACAGGATAACCGGGACACCCAGCGCCGATTCCATTTTCGGTCTAGCCGGCAATGACACCCTGATCGGCGCTGCGGGCAATGACCTCTTAAGTGGTGGCAGTGGGAACGACCGGCTCGAAGGAAGAGGCGGCGACGACCGACTTGTCGGGGGCACCGGCAGGGATACGTTGCTCGGTGGGACCGGCAACGACCGCCTGCAAGGCGGCAGCGGCACCGACACGTTGAACGGCGGCGGCGGCGACGACAAATTCTTCGGCGGCGCCGGGAACGACATCTATGTCGTCAATTCCGCGGGCGACACCATCAGCGAAGGCACTTTCACGGATTCCGGCGACACCGTGCGCGCGAGCATCGATTTGGATCTGAGCGCGTTGGGTGGCGGCGGCATCGAGAACCTGGTTTTTCTTGGCGCCGCCAACCTGGGCGCCGGCGGCAATGAAGCCGCCAACACGATGGTCGGCAATCCGGGCAACGATACGCTCTCCGGCAATGGCGGCAACGACACACTGACCGGCAACGCGGGCGACGACAATCTGAATGGGGGTGACGGGCTCGATACCTTGCGCGGCGGCACCGGCAACGACGAAATGAACGGCGGCGCCGACGGTGACGTGTTTGTTTACGGCGCCGGCGATATCAATTTCGGATCCCTCGACACTATCAACGACTACAGTTCCATCGATGGGGATGTCATCGATTTGAGCGCCATCATCGACGGCACCAAGGGTATCGCCAATTTCGTCTCGGTGGTATCCGATGGTGTCGCCGGCCAGAATCTGCGGATCGATTTCGACGGGACTGGTGGCACCTTTGTCCCCACGGCTTTCGTCAATCTCCCGTCCTACCTGGATGACGTTCGCGTCACAGCGGACGGGGTCACCACGACCATCACCTAGTGTTCCGCAACCGACATTCCGCTCTAGGGACATGTCGGCCCGGAACACTAGCAAATGGGAATGGCATGTGTTGTGGTTCCAACATTTGATTCCCAACGCGGATTCAAGTAGCCAGTGCATAAAGTTTAGCGGTGTCTGGAGAGAGCGTAAAAGACCTCGTTTGGCGTTTTGAATCCGAGCGATTTTCTGGGCCTGCGGTTGAGCAGGCGTTCGACCTTCGCGACCGTGGCTTGATGGATTGTAGTGAAGTC
>CAZIUB010000057.1:0-15643 GCA_964542425.1 uncultured Rhodospirillaceae bacterium
GCATAGCGCCGGAAGCGGGAAAAAGCGGTTGCACGCCGCATAAAAAAATAGAAAATGACGGAAGAACCCCTGTCAAAAACAACCTCATCCCATCGCCGCCGCAAAAATCCGCTCAAAATACCGGGTTTTTAGAGGTGGCCAATAGCTAGAGCGAGGAAACTTCCGCCGAATATGAACAATTGCCCGGCCAGTGGAAGGTCGGCGTCAAGGAACAGCGGAAAGAACGCCACATAAAATGCGATACCCTTGGGATTGAGGGCCGTGACCACGAAGGCATGAGCCGAAATGGAAAATGGAGGAGATCCATCGGTAACGACCTCTTCGGCGATGTCCCCGATCGGCGCCGATATTGCCCTCACGCCCAAATACACCAGGTAGGCGGCACCCGCGAGTTTGACTAGCGTGAACGCCTCGGCCGAAGTGGCTAGCACCGCACCCAATCCCAGGAACGAAGCCATCATCGCCGTCAGATCGCCAAGCGCCACACCCGGCACCGTCATCAGCGCTGCCCGGCGTCCGCGCGACAGTGCATAGCTGATGACCATCACCACGGTTGGCCCAGGCAGGATCAGCAGCGCCTCGCTCGCCACCAGGAAGGTCAGCCAGGATTCAAGGCTTGGCATGGTCACCCAACACGCTTCCAACACGCGGTTCGGGGCCAAAATAGGGCCGCAAGGCGTTGGGTCAAGCGGCCAGTTGGTGGCGGCCTACGCCCTTAGCCGTTCGTTGTTCGGGTCCCAGGGGCTTTCGGCGACCACTTTCGCCGGCAGGATTGCATCCAGCACCTTGATGAACAGGTTGGTTCCGGGCTCGGCCTGGGTAGCATCCACGTAGGCGAGCGCATAGGATTTGCCCGTGGTGTAGCCATGGGCGCCGGAAGTCGCGCGCCCGATCATGGTCTTCTCGTCGCCATCGAGGTAGATGGGCTCGTTGCCCCAGGGATCGGCCGCGGCGGGTCCGTCCACGACCTTGACCTCGAGGGTGACGAAACGGCGTGGCACGCCTGTTTCCTTCTGCTTGACCAGCGCCGCGCGGCCGCGGAACTCCCCTTTGTTCAGGTTGACAAAGCGATCGAGGCCGGCTTCCCACATGGTGTATTCGGGAGTCAAATCGACCCGCCAATAGCGGTAGGATTTCTCGATCCGCAAGGAATCCATGGCGCGGATTCCGTAGGGCCGGATATCGAATTCGGCGCCCGCCTCCATGAGTTGATCCCAGATATGGTTCTGGAAGACGATCGGGTGGTGCAATTCCCAGCCGAGTTCGCCCACGAAATTGACCCGAAGTGCCCGCACCGGGGCAAGACCCACCAGGATCTCTTGGCCGGACAACCAGGGGAAGGCGTTGTTGGAGAGGTTGGCGTCTGTGACCTTACGCAGCACCTCGCGCGCCTTGGGGCCGGTAAGAACCAGGACGCCGGTCGCCATCGAGACGTCGTCAATGCGCACCGAGTCGTCGCTCGGACATTCCCGCCATAGCAAGTCGCCGTCGTGCCGGCCGGCCGCGGCCGCGCTGATCACATAGAACCGGTCCTTGTCCAGCCGGGTAATGGTGAATTCGCTCAAGATTCCGCCCTTGCCATCCAGGACATGGGCAAGCCCGGTGCGCCCCACCTTTTGCGGCAGCTTGTTCGCGACCATGTGATCCAGCATCTTTTCCGCGCCTGGGCCGGAGATTTCCCATTTCGAAAACCCGGTCAGATCGAGGAGGCCGACGCGCTCGCGCACGGCTTTCACTTCCTGGCGCACCGGCTCGAAGAAATTGGCGCGGCGGAAACTGTACTGATCCTTGGCCTCCATGCCCTTGGACGCAAACCAATTGGCGCGCTCCCAGCCGAAGCGTTGGCCGAAAACCGCGCCCAGCGCCTTCTGCCGCTCATGGCAGGGCGGCGTCTTGGCCGGGCGGGCGCCGGGGCGCTCCTCGAGGGGGTAATGCGTGACGAAGACATGCGCGTAGCATTCCTCGTTCTTGATCCTGGTGTAGTGCTTGTTGGCGTAAGCGCCGTAACGGCGCGGATCGACGTCCCACATGTCGATCGGCTGCTCGCCATTGACGATCCATTGCGACAGCAGATGGCCGGAGCCACCCGCCGCCGTGATACCGAAGCTGTGGCCTTCGTTGAGCCAGAAGTTGCGCAGGCCCCAAGCCGGGCCGATCACCGGGCCGCCATCGGGCGTGTAGCAGATGGGGCCGTTGACCACATCCTTGATGCCGGCCTTGGCCAGCATCGGTACCCGATGCATCGCCGCCTCGATGTGGACTTGAAGCCGCTCCAAATCGCCGGGCAGCAATTCCTGGCCAAAGCCGGCCGGCACACCGTCCACGGCCCAGCAGGGTGCCCCCTTTTCGTAAGGGCCCACGATCAGTCCCTGGCGTTCCTCGCGCAAATAATAGGATTGGTCGCTTTCGCGCAAGACCGCCAATTCATTCATGCCGGCCTTGTGCCGCGCCTCGAGTTCCGGCACCGGCTCGGTGACGATGAACTGATGCTCGACCGGGATCACCGGGAGATCGAGGCCAACCATCGCCGCCGTTTGCCGCGCATAGAAGCCGCTGGCCGCCACCACATGCTCGCAAGTAACCGCACCCTTGTCCGTCGTCACCAGCCATTCGCCGTTGGGCTTCCGCTCGAGCGCGGTCACCCGCGTATGCTCGTGGATCTCGCCACCGCGATTGCGTGCACCCTTGGCGAGCGCCATGGTCACGTCCACGGGTGCCACATGCCCATCCTGGGGATGATAGAGGGCGCCGATGATCCCGTCGGTCTCGCACAGGGGCCACAGTTCCTTGACTTGTTTGGGCGTGACGATCTCGAAGGGCACGCCGATCGTGTTCGCGGTGCTGCAATACTTGTAGTACTCGTCCATCCGGTCGCGGTTGGTCGCCAGGCGCAAATTGCCGGTGGGATGAAAGCCCACCGCTTGCCCGGTTTCTGCCTCCAGCGTCTTGTAGAGATCGACCGAATATTTGTGCACCTGGCCGACCGTGTAGCTCATGTTGAAGAGCGGCAGCAGCCCGGCCGCGTGCCAGGTGGACCCGGCGGTCAACACGCTCTTCTCGAACAACACGCAATCCGACCAGCCAAGCTTGGTCAGATGGTAGAGCGTGGAAACGCCGACGATTCCACCGCCGACGATCGCCACCCGGGCATGCGTCTTCATTTTGGCAACTCCATTCGAGACAGGCCGGCTTTCGTTTATCCCGCCGCCCGGCCAAGGCTTCGGTCGGCGCGACGCGATATAGCGAATTCGCGGCAGCGCGGCAATGATGGGCCCGGATTTCGTGTCGTGAAATCAAGAGCTTCGGATTACCCCGGCCGGGCATGGCGCGATCCGGGCATGGCCTGTCGCTCGGCCGCTAGAGCCGAAGCGGCTTCGGTGAACAATCCGCACCATGAGCGCGGCCGCGCGGATTCCCGGCGATCGGACGCGTGATTAGGCTTCAAAACGAAGGGGCTCGGACCATGGCCATCGCGGAAAACACTGGCGCCGGCACCGAACCTG
The DNA here is from genome assembly GCA_964542425.1 of uncultured Rhodospirillaceae bacterium. Classification (GTDB taxonomy): domain Bacteria; phylum Pseudomonadota; class Alphaproteobacteria; order Dongiales; family Dongiaceae; genus Dongia_A. The sequence continues at coordinate 3,504 of CAZIUB010000057.1, forward strand.
GCGGCCGGCGCGGCCGCGGCGGCGCGGAGGCGCGTCGAAGTATCCGCCAGAAGCCCAAGATCGTGCAAAACCCGTTCATCGCGCGGCGCATTCCCATCTACGAAGTCCTATCGGAGGAGGGTCTCGAGATCATCGAGCGCAACGCCGATACCCTCCTCGAGGAGATTGGGATCGAATTCCGGGACGAGCCGGAGGCGGTGGATTTGTGGCGCCAAGCGGGGGCCGACGTGAAGGGCACGCGCATCCGGTTTCCACGCGGCCTGTGCCGGTCCATCATCCAGAAATCCGCGCCGCGCCAATACGTGCAGCATGCGCGCAATTCCGAGCGCAATGTCACCATCGGTGGCAACAACACGGTGTTCGCGCCGGTCTATGGTCCGCCCTTCATCCGCAATCTCGACGATGGTCGCCGCTATGCCACGATCGAGGATTTTCGCAACTTCGTGAAGCTCGCCTACATGTCGCCCGCGATCCATCATTCGGGGGGCACGGTTTGCGAGCCGGTCGATCTGCCAGTGAACAAGCGTCACCTGGACATGGTCTATTCGCACATCAAGTTCTCGGACAAGCCGTTCATGGGTTCGGTCACCGCGCCCGAGCGCGCCGCCGACACGGTCGAGATGGCCAAGATCGTCTTTGGCGACCGGTTCGTGGAGACCAATACCGTCATCACCAGCTTGATCAACGCCAATTCGCCGATGGTCTGGGACGGGACCATGCTGGGCGCGATGAAGGTCTACGCGCGAGCGAACCAGGCCTGCATCACGACGCCTTTCATCCTGGCCGGCGCGATGAGCCCGGTGACCGCCGCCGGCACGCTCGCGCAAGTGCTGGCCGAAGTCTTGACCGGGGCGGGGACGTGCCAGCTCTACAGGCCGGGCGCGCCAGTCGTCTTCGGGGTGTTCGCCAGTTCGATCTCGATGCAATCGGGTGCCCCCACTTTCGGCACCCCGGAGCCAACGCTGGTTTCCTTTGCCGCCGGGCAATTGGCCAGGCGCCTGGGCCTGCCGTTCCGTACCGGCGGTTCGCTCTGCGCCTCCAAGGTGGCCGATGCCCAGGCTGCCTATGAAAGCGCCCACACGCTGCTGCCCACGCTGCTGGCCAACACCAACTTCGTCCTGCATGGAGCAGGCTGGCTCGAAGGCGGGCTTGCCTCGGGGTACGAGAAGTTCGTCATGGACACCGACCAGCTCGCCATGATGCAGGTCCTGGCGAAGGGCATCGATCTCTCGGATAACGGCCAGGCGCTGGATGCCATTCGCGAAGTCGGCCCCGGCAGTCATTTCCTGGGCTGTGCGCACACCCAGGCCAATTTCGAGAATGCGTTCTATCGCTCGGCGATCGCCGACAACAACAGCTTCGAGCAATGGGAATCGGAAGGCCGCCAGGACGCCGCCCAGCGCGCCAACAAGCTCTACAAGAAGATGCTGGCCGAATACGAACCGCCCAACCTGGACCCGGCCATCGATGAGGCATTGCTGGATTTCGTCGCCCGTCGGAAGGCGGCATCGCCCGACAGCAACGTCTGATTGTATCTGGCCTTACCCATCACAAGTGACGATTGGAGCTTGGCCTCGGACGGTACAACGATTGAAATTCGATGCTAGGATTCGACCTGATGGCGGCGAATGAGCGGAATCTGCATCAGGACGAACAGCAAATTCAGGCCGACGATCCCGAAAACCTTGAAATTGACCCAGATTTCCGTCGGCTGGGTACGCCAGATGATTTCGTTTAGCCCGGCCATGACGGCGAAGAACCAGGCAAAACGCAGAGTAAGGGCGCGCCAGCCGGCCTCGTCCAGGGTCAAGGCCGATTGCATCACATGCTTGACCAGCGACTTGCCCAGGGCCAGGCCCAGGAACAGGGACATCGCGAACAGGCCCATGACGATAGTCGGCTTCATCTTGATGAAGGTCTCGTCCTGGAGCCACAACGTCAGCCCGCCGAAAATGGCTACCACTGCCAGCGTCACCAGGGGCATGATCGCCAGTTTTCGGGTCATGGCGTAGCCAAACAGGGTGAGGGCGGTAGTGAATGCGATCAGCAACGCGGTCGCGGCCAGAAGATCCCATAGCTTGAAGGCAACGAAAAATGCCACAAGGGGGCCGAAATCGACCAGCGGCTTCAGCCAGGGGGGTTGGTTCGGTTTCACCTCGTTTCCCGTATTGTTGTTCTCCTGGTACCCGCAGTGGCGGACGGATGATTCGAGCCAATTAAACCCGGAAGTCGCACCCCGGCGGGTACTATCGTTGGGTAGAAAGTGCCAACTTTCCTGGAACAATGGGCGCGGTTCATGTATCAAACTTCTTCGAAAGTTGGCACGTGGGGCGACCGATACCATGAGCGAACCCATTCAGTCACGATTGTTCGAGCGCAACCGCGCCTGGGCGAAGGCCAAGACCGAGGCCGATTCCGAGTTCTTTTCGCGCCTGACACGCCAACAAGCGCCACAATATCTTTGGATCGGCTGCTCGGATGCACGGGTTCCGGCCAATGAAATCGTCGATCTGCCGCCGGGCGAGATGTTCGTCCACCGCAACATCGCCAATCTGGTGCACAGCATCGATATCAACCTGATGTCGGTCCTGGAATTCGCCGTGACCGTGCTCAAGGTCCAGCATGTGATCCTTTGCGGTCATTACGGTTGCGGCGGCGTGCGAGCGGCGATGGAGCGCAATGAGATCGGCCTCATCGACAATTGGCTGCGCAACATCAAGGACATCTATAACGCGAACGCCGAATATCTCGAACGGGAATCCGATCCCGAGAAGCGCTTGGACCTCCTGTGCGAGATCAACGTCCGCCAGCAGGTCCTGAACATCTGCCACACCAGCATCGTCCAGGCCGCTTGGGGCGACCGCCAACCGCTGTCCATCCATGGCTGGATCTATTCGATCGGGGACGGCCTGTTGAAGGATCTGGGCTTCCGGATCGACGGCAGCCACTCGCTGGAGCCGATCTATCGTATGCACGGGCCACTGGATCAGCCCAACTTCTAAGGGCTGAAATTGGGAGGATCATATGCGGTTGTTCGGCAAGCAAGGCAGCGTTCCGAGCCAAGGCTATGCGGTCACAAGGAGTGAAGAGGAATGGCGGCGATTGCTCTCGCCCGAGCAATTCGACGTGATGCTCAAGCACGGGACGGAACGACCCTTCACCAGCCCGTTGGTGGAGGAGCATCGCAAGGGCCGGTTCCTATGCGCGGGATGCGGCACCGCGTTGTTTGTGTCCGACACGAAGTTCGACAGCGGCACCGGCTGGCCGAGTTATTGGGAGCCGATCCCGGGTGCCATCGCGACGGCGGCCGACAACTCGCTGCTCAAGACCCGGACCGAGGTCCATTGCGCCCAATGCGGCGCGCATCAGGGTCATGTGTTCGAGGACGGCCCGGAGCCTTCGGGCTTGCGCTACTGCATCAACGGGGTGGCGATGAAGTTCGAGCCGGAAGGCTGAGCGCGGGGTGAGGCTGCATTACCGGGCGCTCGTTTCGTGCCGCGCCAGATAGATGCCGGCACCGATGATGATGGCTGCGCCGATCAGCACCATTGGCCCGGGAAATTGGTCAAAAAGCAGCAGCCCGAATATGATGCTCCATACGAGCGCGGTGTATTCGACCGGCGCCAGGAGCGATGCCTCGCCGCGCGCGAAGGCGCGGATCATCAGCAAGCCTCCGGCGGTGCCCAGCGAACCCTGCAACAGGAACAGAAAAGAATCGATGATTGTGGGTGTCCGCCAATTCAATAGTGCCATCGGCGCCGCGATGGCAAAGGGCAGGAGTTGCGAATAGAACAGGATTACGTGGCTGGGCTCGCGACCGGATACCCGGCGCAGCGTCAGCAGGATGAGGGCGTAAGCAAGAGCCGCCGCCAACGCAAGGAAGGGGCCCAATCCCTGACCGACCGAAGGTGTGGCTTGGAGATTGGGCCAAAGCGCCACACTGACGCCCGCGAAACCGACCACGACCGCGATCCAACGCTGACGCCCGACGGATTCGCCGAGCAAGGGGCCGGAGAGAATGGTCACAAAGAGCGGGGCGGCGAAACCGATGGCGACGGCATCGGCCAAGGGCATCGTACGCAGGGCCTCGTAGAAGCACCAGCCGGTGGCAACCGAAAGAAGCCCACGGAAGGCGTGGAACCGCCACAAATTCGTGTGAAAGTAAGCCAGTCTTCCCGTTTCATGATAGCCGATGCCGATGGCAACGGTGATTGCCACGATGCGCGTAAGCCAGATCAGTTGCCAAGTGTCATAGCCGACCGTCAGCCATTTGGTAACCGCGTCGAGTGCGGCTAGGCACAGCACACCGCCGGCCATATAGGCCAGGGCAACATGGGGTCTGGAGCCGTTGCCGCGACCGGTGGCGATCATGGGAGGATTGGCCTTGGTTTTTGGCCCGACACTCTGCCCAGATGAACCATTTTCGGCAAGCTGCCTCCCAAATCTCCAATCCCGCTGGAAATTTGCGCCGATTGCGCCCATAGTTCTCGATCTCGGAACGGGGCGCGGGAAGGCATGGGCGATGGCGATTGCAAGCAGCCGATTTTCGGTCGCGATACATTGCCTGCTGCTCATCGCCGACAAAGGCGAGAAGCCCGTCTCCTCGGATTTCATCGCCAGTTCGGTTGGAACGAATCCGGTCTTGATCCGGCGGCTGATGGGCGATTTGCGGGCGGCTGGATTGGTCCTATCGAGGGCCGGGCCGGCGGGCGGCTTTGTCCTGGCCATGCCGGTCGACCAAATCGCCTTGGACCGCGTTTACGCCGCGATCTCGCATGAAGATCTTTTCCCGCGTCATGTTCATCCGAACATGAAATGCGCGATGGGCAGGGCCATCGGCCCCGTACTTGACCGGGTGTACGGAATGGCGGAAGGCGCGGTTCGCGATTCGTTGCGGCGAACCCGTCTCTCTGATCTCGTGGTCACGGCGCGCAATATCGCCGCGGAGTAAGGGCGCGCGGGCGCGCGATCCTTCAAACCGCGACCGCGATCCGGAAATCGGCGCCCGCGAGTTCGATCCAGCGCCAAAGATAGTCGGCGAAACTCTTCAACACATAGAGATCGAAACTCGGCCGCTCGTCCACCAGATGCAAGAGCACGTTGCAGCGCGACATGCCCGTCTCCGCGCATTGTCCGGTCGGGAATACTCGGGGGTGCAGATCCAGCGAGATGCCCCGGGCCAGAAGCTCGCGCGATCGCGGACCGGCGAGGGTGACGATGGTGCGGGTCTCCGAAACATCGACCACGCTCGCGTGGCGGCCGGAAAAGCCCTGCCGCAATGCCGTCACGAGCGCCGAAGCCTCGCCATCGGGCGCCACGATCAGCCATTCATTGGGGCCGAGCCACAGGATGCGTCGATCGCCCGCCTCGCGGACGGTGTTGGCTCTTGTCGGAGGCTCGGCATTGATCACCGATGCGACCGCGGCGCACCAGGGGGAATCGGCGGCATCGCCCCGGATGTTCAGCAACGAGCGATGCGCATCCTCGCCCAGAATGATCTCGGCCCGATCCTGCCCGCCACCGCCGGCCCGAGCCGCGAGGCCGAAATGGGCGAGCGCGCTCCGGCGCCGATAGGGCTCAACCATTGATCCGCGCTCCTTCCGGATCGAAGAATTTGGGCTGGGTCACCGTGGCTCGCGCGATCTTGCCGTCATAGGGAAGAAAGACGGTCTCGCCCATCCGGTTGCGGCCGTTCTTCACCATGGCCATGGCGATGGAGCGGCCGCAATTGGGGCTCCAATAGCTGGAGGTCACGTGGCCGATCATGTCCATGGGAGGCTTGGGCCTGAGTTCGACCACGATTTGGGCCCCCTCGGGCAGGATTTCGTTCGGGTTCTCGGTCAGGAGACCGACCAGATGCTTGCGGTCTGGCCGCCTGGTATCGGCGCGCCGCAGGGACCGCCGGCCGAGAAAATCGGATTTACTCTTGCTCACGATCCAATCCATGCCGAGATCGCCCGGTGTCACCGTGCCGTCGGTTTCCTGGCCGACGATGACGAAGCCTTTTTCCGCGCGCAGCACGTGCATGGCTTCGGTGCCATAGGGGGTGATGCCGTATTTCTCGCCGGCCTGCATCAAGGCCTGCCAAACATGCATCGAGAGGGAGGGCGCGATGTTGATCTCATAGGATAGCTCGCCGGTGAAACTGATGCGGAAAATCCGTGCCGGCACGCCTGCCACCTTGGCGTCCTTGAACGACATGAAGGGAAAATTCGCGTCGGCCAGAGGCAGATCCGGCGCCACCTCGGCAACAACCTTGCGCGCCATCGGCCCGTTGATAGTGATCACCGCCCATTGTTCGGTGACGCTGGTGAGGTAGACCTTGCGGTCCAGCCATTCGCATTGCAGCCAATCCTCGAGCCAGGCCATCACCCGCGCGGCACCCCCGGTGGTGGTGGTCATGTGGAAATGATTTTCGCCGATCCGGCTGGTGACGCCGTCATCCATCACCATAGCGTCCTCGCCCAGCATCAGGCCATAGCGACAGCGACCGGGTTCCAGCTTGGACCAGGCGTTGGTGTAGACCATGTTCAGGAACCACGCGGAATCGGGGCCCTGGATGTCGATCTTGCCCAAGGTCGAGGCGTCGAATATGCCGAGCGATGTCCGCGTCGCCTTGACTTCGCGGTTGACCGCGTCGTGCATGCTCTCGCCGGGTCTCGGGTAATACCAGGCGCGATGCCATTGGCCGACGGTCTCGAATTTGGCGCCGTGCTGCTCGTGCCATTGGTGCAGCGCCGACTTGCGTATGGGATCGAGGAAATCCCCCTTGTCGACACCGGAAAAGGCGCCGATGGTGACCGGCGTATAGGGTGGGCGATAGGTGGTGACGCCGATTTCCGGCACCGAGACGCCGCGCAAATCCGCCATGATCGCGAGCGCATTGACGTTGCTGGTCTTGCCCTGGTCGGTCGCCATGCCCATGGTGGTGTAGCGCTTCAAATGTTCGATCGAAGTGAATCCCTCGCGATGGGCGAGCATGACGTCGGCCGCCGTGGCATCGTTCTGATAATCGAGGAAATGCTTCCCCTTGCGCCCCACGGGCTCGGTCCCGGGCACGATCCAGAAGGGACGAAGAGGTTCCTGGGCCGGCTCGGTGGCGGCACTTGGCGCGATACCGGAGGCACCGGAGAGGCCCGCCGCGAGTGCCGCCTCGGACCCGGCCCGATGGCCGTCCGAGAGGCATTGGGCAAGTTCGAACCGACCGCAAGCAGCACCGGCGGAGCGGTTGCGCTGCCCGGGATGAGAAGCGCCCGGAACAAACGCGGCGATCGCCTCTTCCCACTTCACCTTGGCCCGGGTCTGGGAATGAAGATGGATCGTCGGCTGCCAGCCGCCCGATGACAGCATCAGGTCGCAATCGATCGTCCTTCCCTCGCCAGTGACACTCCGCCCGCCCTCGGCGAGGCGGTGTACGATGACACCGCTGATTGCAAGCCTGCCGATGACTTCGCTGACGGCGTGCCCGGCTAGAATCTCGATCCCCCGTTGGCGCACGGCTTCGGCGAGCGCGCCCTTGGGTTCGGCGCGAAGATCGATTATGGCAGCGACCGTTACCCCGGCCGCCGCGAGATCGAGCGCCGCAAGATAGGCGCTGTCGTTGTTGGTCATGACGATCGCGCGCTTGCCCGGCGTCACGCCATAGCGGTTCACATAGATTCGCGCCGCCGAGGCCAACATGCATCCGGGCCGGTCGTTATCGGCATAGACCAGCGGCCGTTCAATGGCACCCGTGGCCAGCACGATTTCCTTGGCGCGAATCCGCCACAGGCGCTGGCGCGGAAGCTGGCGGGCCGCTTCGGTGGACCCAAGATGGTCGCTCACACGCTCCATCGCGCTCACCAGATTGTGGTCGTAATAGGCGAAGGCGACCGAGCGGGAGAGCAGCGTCACCTCCGGCATCGCCCGCAGTTCCTCGATCGCGCCCTTAATCCAGACCGCCGCGCGTTCGCCATCGATTTCGGCCCTCGGTTCGGAAAGCAACGAACCGCCCATCTCCTGCTGCTCATCGACCAAGATCACCCGCGCGCCGGCCCGCCCAGCCGCGAGTGCCGCCGAGAGCCCGGTGGGACCGGCGCCAATCACCAGCACATCGCAATGGCCATGGAGCTTGTCATAGCGGTCGGGATCGGGCGCGGTCGGCGATGTGCCGAGCCCGGCCATGCGGCGGATGACATGCTCGTACTTCATCCAGAAGCTTCGCGGCCACATGAAGGTCTTGTAATAGAATCCGGCCGGGAACAAGCGGTGGAGGAGGGAGTTCACCGCCATGATATCGAACTTCAGACTTGGCCATCGGTTCTGGCTAGTGGCAACCAGGCCATCATAGAGCTCGATCTGCGTTGCCCTGAGATTAGGTTCGGTCCGCGCGCCGGCGCCCAACTGAATGAGCGCGTTCGGTTCCTCGGCGCCCGCCGACAGGATGCCGCGCGGCCGATGATACTTGTAGCTGCGACCGACCAGGACCACGCCATTGGCGAGCAAGGCCGAGGCCAGCGTGTCGCCCTGGTGACCTTTGTAGCGGCTTCCGTCGAACTTGAACTCGAGCAGCTTTCCGCGGTCGATCCTTCCGCCTTGCGCGAGCCGGTTGACCTGGCCGCTCATCTTCCGCCCTCCTGAGCCAAGTCCGGCGCGGACTGGCCCATTTCGTAGGAAGCCAGGATTTCATGCGTCACCGTATGGCGCGCGACGTTGAAATAACGGCGGCAACCCTTGGCATGCATCCAGCGCTCGTAATGGATTCCCTTGGGGTTCTTGCGCATGAACAGGTAATCCGCCCATTCCCGGTCGGAGAGCTGATCAGCGTTCGTCGGTCGGGCGATATGGGCCTCGCGCGCATAGGCGAATTCGTGCTCGTCGCGTGTTCCGCAATAGGGGCAGGGGATCCGCAGCATGATGACGCGTGTCCGCTCGGTTCAATGGGCGACGCCGGCGGCGCCGTGCTCGTCGATCAAATAGCCGGTGCTGAAGCGTTCCAACGAGAAGGGCGCGTTCAGCTTGTGCGGCTCGCCGGTCGCGATCGTATGGGCGAAGACCCAGCCGGATCCCGGCGTCGCCTTGAAGCCGCCGGTGCCCCAGCCGCAATTGATGAACAGGTTCTCGATCGGGGTCTTGCCGATGATCGGGCTGGCGTCGGGGCAGGTATCGACGATCCCGCCCCATTGCCGCAAGAAACGCAGCCGGCTGAACATCGGGAACAATTCGATGAGCGCGTTCAGCATGTTTTCCACGATTTGCGGCGAGCCGGTCTGGGCGTAGGAATTGTAACTGTCGATGCCGGCGCCGAACACCAGCTCGCCCTTGTCGGATTGGCTGACATAGACATGGACCTGTCCGGACATGACCACGCAATCGAGGATCGGCTTGATCGGCTCCGATACCATCGCCTGCAATGGATGGCTTTCCACCGGCAGGCGGAACCCGGCCATGCCGGCCAGCACACCGCAATGGCCGGCGACGACGATGCCGATTTTCTTGGCGCCGATGGCCCCTCGCGTCGTCTCGACGCCCTTGACCACGCCGCCCTCGATGCGAAAACCGGTGACTTCGCAATTCTGGATGATGTCCACGCCACGCGCATCGGCCGCCCGCGCATAGCCCCAGGCCACCGCGTCGTGGCGCGCCACGCCGCCGCGCCGCTGCAAACTGGCACCCATCACCAGATAGCGCGCATAGGGCGAGCAATCGAGGATCGGGCAATAGGCCTTCACCTGTTCCGTCGTCAGGATCTCGGAATCGATGCCATTCAGCTGGATGGCATAGACCCGTCGGCGCAGCGCCTGCATGTCATGGATGGTGTGAGCCAGCGACAAGAGCCCGCGCTGGCTGAACATGACGTTGTAATTCAGATCCTGGGAAAGTCCCTCCCACAGTTTCAGCGCATGCTCGTAAAGAAAGGCCGATTCGTCCCAGAGGTAGTTGGAGCGCACGATGGTGGTGTTGCGCCCGGTGTTGCCGCCGCCGATCCAGCCCTTCTCCAGAACGGCGACATTGGTGATCCCATGTTCCTTGGCCAGGTAATAGGCGCTGGCCAAGCCGTGGCCGCCCCCGCCGATGATAATGGCGTCATAGTCGGGCCTGGGCTCCGGAGAGCGCCATGCCGCTTCCCAATTTTCGTGGTAACTCAGCGCGTTGCGAGCGAGCGTGAAGATGGAATAGGGCTGTCGCATCGAAATCCCGGCTGGAAATGAACGGGTGGGCGGAAACTGCTGCGCTTGAGCGGTTTTTTCCTTTGGCGGAGCGCCATGTAATGTCGCGGCAACGCCGGTCGGTCAAGGGCATAAGGACAAAAAATCCAACTTCACGCGTGACTTATGTGGTCGCGCCGGTTCGGCGGTGCCAGCGCCCCATGTGGGCGCGCCCGCTCAAGACTTGGCCCAACCCGCCGAAATGCCTAGTGTTCCGCAACCGACATTCCGCTCTAGGAACATGTCGGCCCAGAACACTAGCAAATTCAATGGCATCTGCTGTGGTTCCAACGGGAATGATTGGAAATCAAACGTTGGAACCACAACCCTAGCGACATTGGGCGAACAATACCCTATATACGCCGTCAAATTCTCTATTCGCGCCGCCCATTCCCTGCTCCCGGATGCCCAATGTTTGGTTCGAAACCTGATAAACTGCCGCAAGAGATCGCTTTTCTGTTGGTTCCCAACTTCTCGATGATTGCCTTCACTTCGGCCGTCGAGCCCTTGCGGCTCGCCAACCGGACGAGTGGGCGGGAATTGTACCGCTGGCGCCTGTTCTCGCCGGATGGCAAGCCGGTTTCGGCCAGCAATGGCATCGCGCTAACGCCGGATGGCGCGGGGGACGGCGTCACGCAATACCACACAATCATCTTGTGCAGCGGCATCGATGGCCATCTTTACCAGGACAAGAGCGTGTTCGCGGCGTTGCGCCGAGCTGATCGCCAGGGGGCCGACATCGGCGCCATCTGCACCGGCAGCCATATCCTGGCCCGCGCCAACATGCTTGACGGCTATCGTTGCACCATCCACTGGGAGAATTTGGCGAGTTTCTCGGAGAATTTTCCGGAGATCGAGACGACGGCCGAATTGTTCGAGATCGACCGCAACCGCTTCACTTGTTCCGGCGGCACGGCCGCGCTCGACATGATGCTCAATCTCATTTCGCGGCAGCATGGGCATGAATTGGCGGCGGCGGTTTCGGACCAATTCATCCACGAGCGCATTCGCGACCACCACGATCACCAGCGCATGGCATTGACCGCGCGGCTGGGCGTGCGGCACCCGAAGCTCATTCAGGTCATCCAATTGATGGAGGCGAATCTGGAAGAACCGCTAGGCCGCCAGGATATGGCGGAATCCGCCAACCTCTCCAGCCGCCAGATGGAACGGCTGTTCGCCAAATATCTGCACCGCTCGCCCGCGCGCTATTATGTCGAATTGCGGCTGAACCGGGCCCGGCTCCTGCTGTTGCAGACCAACATGTCGGTGATCGATATCGCGCTCGCCTGTGGGTTTGTATCCGCCTCGCATTTCTCGAAATGTTATCGCGATTTTTTCGGCAAGACTCCGCGCCGCGAACGCGCCCTACCCAGCGCGCCTGGCTTGGTCGAGGAGCCCTCCGCGCCGACACGTCGAGCCCGCGCCGGGGGCTGACCGCGCTGGAAATTGGATCATTCAATTTTCGGTTTGGGCGCGCCCGGCTCCAGGTGATGACGACCCCGATGCTTGCCGCCAAGCAGCCGACGATCACCAAATAGGCGCCGACTTCGAGGGCCCTAGGGAACATCGACGGGACCATGCATGTTGTCCACACTGATTGCCGGGGCCGGATCGACCTAAACCAGGAAGGGCCCGATGCTCGCCGCCATGAATGCCACAACACCGATTTGAACCACGAATTTCAGAACCCGGAGCATATTTTGCGTCCTTTCATCTCCGAACCACTAAACTAGAGCTGGGGCTGGTGCCCGCCGGGGACCAGTGACACGCCGCACAACTGCAGCAGCCGGGCACGAATAGTTAGCTAGGATCACTGGTGTCCGGTCAAAAAGCGAACAAGTTCAATTGGTTGTCTGGCGGGGGTTCAGCGGACGTGGTGTCGTGCTGAGAAAGCGCCTGTCGCACGGGGATTTTTTCGAAGAGGGTGACGGAGAGGACTTGGAGCAAAGT
>CAZIUB010000058.1:0-33449 GCA_964542425.1 uncultured Rhodospirillaceae bacterium
CGTCCGTCATGGGTCTGCTCCTGTTGTGAGATCAAGGTTGGGAACCCGATCTCAACACAGGACAGACCCAGCTCGTCACCGCACAGCTCCCCCCACCCGCCGCTCCAAACTACCGCGCGAGCGGTTTAGTCCTTTGGCACATCTTGGAAGTGACGGCCAGCGTGGTGGATTTCCGCTTACAGGAGTTGAGCGGATGCTAAAGTCAATCCCTATCGTCGGCGCCGCCCTGCACCAGGACCTCGCGCTTGCCCACGTGGTTGGCGGCGCCAACGACGCCTTCCTTTTCCATGCGCTCGATGATCCGCGCGGCGCGGTTGTAGCCGATCTGCAAGTGCCGCTGCACGAAGCTGGTCGAGGCCTTGCGTTCGCGCGCGACCAGCATCAACGCCTGGTCGTAGAGTTCGTCGCCCTCCTCGTCGGCCTCGCCCCCGATCGGGCCGGGCTCCTCGGCTTCCTCGTCCAGGGTCACTTCCTGCAGATACGAGGGCTCGCCCTGGGCCTTCAAGTGTTGCACGATCGCCTCCACCTCGCGATCGGAGATGAAGGGGCCGTGGATGCGCGTGATGCGCCCGCCATTGGCCATGTAGAGCATGTCGCCCTGGCCGAGGAGCTGCTCGGCGCCGGGTTCACTGAGAATGGTCCGGCTGTCGATCTTGGTGGTGACATGGAAGGAGACGCGGGTCGGGAAATTCGCCTTGATGGTGCCGGTGATGACATCGACCGAAGGGCGCTGGGTCGCCATGATGATATGGATGCCGGCGGCCCTGGCCATCTGCGCCAGCCTTTGGATCGCCACCTCGATGTCCTTGCCCGCGACCATCATGAGGTCGGCCATCTCGTCCACCACGACCACGATCAGCGCCAGGGGCTTGAGGTCGAAAGGCTCCTCCTCGTAGATCGGCTGGCCGGAATCGGGATCGAACCCGGTCTGCACCTTGCGGGTCAATTTTTCGCCCGCGCGTCTTGCCTGTTCCAGGCGCTGGTTGAAGCCGTCGATGTTGCGCACGCCCAGCCGCGACATGGCGCGATAGCGGTTCTCCATCTCGCGCACCACCCATTTCAGCGCGACCACGGCCTTCCTGGGCTCGGTGACGACCGGCGCCAGAAGATGCGGAATCCCGTCATAGACCGAGAGTTCCAGCATCTTGGTGTCGATCATGATGAATTTGCATTGCTCCGGGCCGAGCCGGTAGAGAAGCGACATGATCATGGTGTTGATGGCCACCGATTTGCCCGACCCGGTGGTGCCGGCAATCAGCAAATGCGGCATCCGCGACAGATCGACGATCATGGGCTGGCCGCCGATGTCCTTGCCCAGGACCAAGGCGAGCTTGGCCTGGGTTTCGCGATAGCCCTCGTCCTCGAGGAGTTCGCGCAAGGCCACCGTCTCGCGCTCGCGATTGGGGAGTTCGATGCCGATGACGGTGCGCCCCGGCACCACCGCGATCCGGACCGAAATCGCGCTCATCGAGCGCGCCACGTCGTCGGCAAGGCTCACCACCCGCGAGGTCTTGGTGCCCGGCGCCGGCTCGAGTTCGTAGAGGGTTACGACCGGCCCCGGGCGCACCCGCGTGATCTGGCCCTTGACCCCGAAATCGTCGAGCACGGTTTCCAGGAGCCTGGCGTTCTTCTCCAGGCTTTCCTCGTTCAGCCGCTGCACGCCGGCGTTGGCGATGGGCCGGGCCAGAAGCTCGATCGAGGGCAGCTCGAAATCCTCGTTGCCATCGAAATCCAGGCTGGGCTGACGCGATTGCAGGCGTCTCGACAGCTTGGCCTTGGCCCGACCGACATTCGACTGGAGGGAAGCGGGCTGGCGCGGGCGCAGGAGCGTCGGCAAGACCCGCTGGGCCAGGGTCTCGCGGATGGAGGCCTCCGCCGGTGCCGATCGCGGGTCGGGGCCGCGCTCGAACCCGGGCTCGGCCGGAACCGCTGGCGCCATCCGATCGGCGCGGTCGCGCAGCATTTGCAGGCGATCATTGAAACCGGGCACGCCGGATAGAGCGCGGTCGATGGCCGCCCCCGCGGCCTGGCCTGCTCCAGCGACGTGACGGCCAAAATGCAGGTAGCCCCCGAACGAGATGCCGAGCGTCCAATAGGCGGCAAGCAACCCCGCCAGCGCCAAGAAGGCCGCCGGCAAGCTGAGCATGGAGCCCATGATCGGCGGCAATCCCGCCCGGAGGCCAAGCCCGGCCAAACCACCCGACCCGTCCGCCCCGATCAGCAACAATTTCCCGAGGAATCCGCCATAACCGATGTTCCACGGCCATGCCTCGCCCGGGCCCAGCCACGACAGCGCACCGGCGGCCATGACCAGGGCCAGCGGCAGCAGCGCCAAGCGCAACCACCAGCGGTCGAGCCAGCGTTCCCGCATCAGCTTCCAGCCCCAGCAAAGCGGCGCCAGGGCAACGAGCGCCGCGCCAAGACCCAGGCCCTGCAAGGCGAAATCGGCAAAATGCGCGCCGGGCGGGCCCATCAGGTTCAAGGTCGCCCCATCGGCGGCGCGGTTGAAACTGGGATCGGTCTGATGGGCCGTCACCAGTGCGAGCAGCAATCCCAGGCCCAGTGCGAACAACAACGCGCCCAGTATTTCCGCCAATCGGCGGCGCAGAAAATCGCGCCAACCACCGACTTGAGCCTGCGACGCTCCCATCCCGAAATAGGCCTCGGTGTTCATGCCCCTGATCCCGTCGCACTCAATTGCCCGACATTGGCTTGCCTGGAAGGCGCCGCGAATTCGCGCAAGACCCGGGCCATGCGCTCCAGGACCGGGGCCATTTGTTCCGGTTCATGGACCAGCGCCACGCGGATATAGGGCGTGCCCGGGTTCACGCCCTTGGCATCGGGGCGCGCGAGATAACCGCCCGGCAGAACCTTGATCGCCTGTTGGCGCCACAATTCGATCGCGGCCATTTCGCCATCGCCGACATCGAGCCACAAGAAGAACGCGCCCTTGGCGCGCAATTCGCCGAAGATCGGTCCGAGATAAACCCGCGCCAATTCGAAATTGCGCCGATACTTGGCGCGCGTCGCCTCGACATGAGCCTCGTCGGACCACAGCGCGGTGGCCGCCGCCAGGATGGGCAAGGGTGTGGCGACGCCGCCGAAATTGATCAATTGGGCCTGACGATGGATGAGATTCGCATCGCCCGCGACGAATCCCGAGCGCAAGCCAGGGGCACTCGATCGCTTGGAGAGGGAATGGAATACCAGGAGCCGGCCGAGCCCGGCCCCGAGATCGGCCGCCGCTTGCAGGGCGCCCGACGGCGGCTCGTCCAGATAGAGTTCGGAATAGCATTCGTCGCTGGCCAACACGAAGCCATGGCGGCGCGCCAGCCGAAGCCAGCGGCGCAATTCATCGCGCCCGGCGATGGCACCTTGCGGATTGGAAGGCGTACAAAGGTACGCAAGCACTGCTCGTTCTAGCGCCCGCTCCGGGATGTCCTCAATTCGAGGCAGGAAGCCCTGCCGACGACCGCAATCCAGGAACAGCGGCTCGGCCCCCGCCGCCGCGGCCGCGCCGGCATAGACGTGATAGAAGGGGTTGGGCATGAGGACGATCGGCTTCTCGCCCGGGCCGGCCTGGGGCGTGGCGGAGAGCGCCACATGGAACAGGGCCTCGCGGGTCCCGGGCACCGGCAAGATGTTGTGATCGGCCGAAACGAGATCCTCGGGCAGGCCAAAGCGCCGATCCAACCAGACCTTGACCGCCGCACGAAAGGCTTCGGTGCCGGCGGTCGGCGGATAGCGGCCCCATTTGTCGGCATTGGCGGCGATCGCTTCGGCCACCATGGCCGGCGGCTGAAATTTCGGTTCGCCCAGCGACAACAAAATAGGCGTATTTCCTCCGCCGGGCGTGACGCTCTCCAACAACCGGTTGAGCCGGGTGAAAGGGTGGTATTTCAGCAATGACTCGAGGCGGTCCGTATTCATCGTTTTCCCTGGCGCCCGAGTCGCCCCGCCAAAGCCTTGCCGCACAGGACGCGACTCGGGACGCAGCCACCGGGACAAAACGCCAACGCGCAAGTTAGTTTAAGAAACGCAATTCAACGTATTGTATTTGCTGACTTTGATCTCCACAAGCGCGTTCTGTCAGGAGGTCCCGAATCGTTCGCTCTCGGTTCCTGGAACCCTATTTGCGTGAAAGCGATCCAAAATGCGTAAAATTGGGGCCGCAGCGCCCGGCCTGCGATTTGCCGCCGAATTCTACCTCTGGTGCGCGATGGTCAGGAACTGGCGCAATCGGTCCGATGTCGGATTGGCGAACACCGTCTTGGGATTGCCTTGTTCCTCGATCCTTCCCTGGTGCAGGAAGATCACCTTGTTGGCGACTTCGCGGGCGAAGCCCATTTCGTGGGTCACGACCAGCATGGTTCGCCCCTCTTCGGCCAATTGGCGCATGACCCGCAACACCTCGCCGACCAATTCGGGGTCGAGGGCGGAGGTGGGTTCGTCGAACAGCATCACCTTCGGCTCCATCGCCAGCGCCCGCGCGATCGCCGCGCGTTGCTGCTGTCCGCCGGAGAGGTGGCTTGGATAATGGTCCCGCTTGTCGGCGATGCCGACCTTGGCCAGAAGCCTTTCGCCACGCTCGATCGCCTCCTTGCGCGCCACCTTGAGCACGTGGATCGGCGCCTCGATGACGTTCTCGAGGATGGTCATGTGCGACCACAGGTTGAAGCTTTGGAAGACCATGCCGAGGCTGGCGCGGATGCGGTCGACCTGCTTCAAATCCACCGGCGCCGCGTGACCGCCGCCAACCGCGCGCATTCGGATCAGTTCGCCGTTCACGAACACGCGCCCCGAATCGGGCATTTCCAGCAGGTTGATGCAGCGCAGAAGCGTGCTCTTGCCCGAGCCCGACGACCCGATCAGGGCGATGACATCGCCCAATTCGGCGGCGAGCGAGACGCCCTTCAGGACCTCAAGCGCGCCAAACCGCTTGTGCAAATCCTCGACCACCAGTGCCGCTTCCGCCATTCCCCCGCCTCGCCATCGGATTGGCCGCGCGATCGGCCGCCCATGCGCGACCTTTCCGGCAAGCTGCCATAGCGCGCGTTCCGGGGAAACCGAAATATTGGCGCATCTCGACCCGGGCGTTAACGATACCCCTGGGGTTCACCTCTTCCAACCCGGATTGCTTTGACGCCCCCACTCCTCGCGGCTAACAATTCGGCGCATGGAGTTCAAGAATTTGGCCCGGGTGCTTACTCTGGCGCTGCCAATCGTCGCCGTGCCTGGCATTTGGCCGGGAGCGGAATTGCGCGCCGAACCCAGCATCTCCGAGGTCGATTGCGCGACCACCGAGTTCGAATTCTCCGCTTCCGGCTATTCGCTCACCTGCCAGCTGATCGAGGACGATGTCAGTTTCACGGTCGCCGGAGCCGATGGTATGGGCGACATCCGCAACGAAGTCATCATTGCCGTGTCGGCCAAGGACCGGGTCTATTTGTCCACGATCAGCAAGCGTCTGCTGGCGACCCGATTCGGCTTCACCCGCGCCGAGCTGCGCGAGGTGATCGACCAGGGTTTCACCCGATTGGTGAAAACGGACTGGCGGCCGACGAATATACGCGAGGATTTTGAGATCGCCGAATTCCGCGCCGACGGGCGGGATTGCGCTGCCTGGCAACGTTACGGCAATCCATCCTTCGGGGTCTTCAAGCGGCACGTCTTCGGCTTCGGTTGTTCCAAGGGCGGCGTTGTCCAGGTCTACAAGGCGCTTGACTATCTGACCGCGCCGGGGAGCTGAGGACTGCCAGGCGCCTTGCGGGGCCGGCCCGGCCCCCGTTAGAGTCCCTCAATGGACGACATCCCGGGCCGAGCCGCGATCCTGCACCAGCGCGACATCCTGGACCGGCTGGCCTTGCAAGGCGATCTGGAGGTGGCGGTCGCCAAGAGCGGCGACCCGACGCGCGAGACGGTGCCGGTGGTCGCGGTCCTGCGCGAACATTTGGGGCGCGGGCGAAGTGAGATCCGGCGGCGCTTCGAAGCCGATACGCGTGTCCCCGATTCCGGGCGAAGGGTGGCGCGCGAAACCTCCTTTCTCGCCGACCAGATGATCAGGGCCCTCTATGATTTCACCGCTTCGCGCATCTATCCCATCGCCAACCCCTCGGCTGGGGAAGTCCTGACCCTGGTCGCGGTCGGGGGATATGGCCGCGCCGAGTTGGCGCCCTTTTCCGACATCGATCTCCTGTTCCTGCTCCCCTACAAACAGACCGCGCATTGCGAGCAGGTGGTCGAGTATCTGCTCTATCGGCTGTGGGATTTGGGCCTGAAGGTCGGCCAATCCGTCCGCTCGATCGACGAATGCCTGCGCCAAGCCAAGGCCGATCTCACCATCAAGACCAGCCTTCTGGAGGCCCGCTACCTGTGGGGCGACCAGGCGCTTTACAACAAGTTCCGCAAGCGCTTCGGCAAGGAGATCGTGGCTGGGGGAGCCGAGGAATTCTACGAGGCCAAGCTCGCCGAGCGCGATTCCCGCCACCAGAAATTCGGGCCGTCGCGCTATGCGCTGGAGCCCAACATCAAGGAGGGCAAGGGTGGCCTGCGCGACTTGCAGACACTGCGCTGGATCGCGCAATTCCTCTACCAGATCGAGACCATGGCCGGCCTGGTCGCGCAGGATGTGCTGAGCGCCGAACAATTGCACCGCTTCGAGCGGGTAGAGGCCTTCTTTTGGACCCTTCGCTGCCACTTGCATTTTCTGCGCGACCGCGCCGAGGACAAGCTGACCTTCGACATCCAGCCCGAAATCGCCGCCAAGCTTGGCTATCGAGATCATGCCGGCGCCAGGGGCGTCGAGCGCATGATGAAACATTACTTCCTGCATGCCCGTCTGGTCGGCGAATTGGCGCGCGCGTTCCAAGCGGCGGTCGAGGCCAAGCGAGTGCACCGGCGGCGCTTGCGCCTGCCCTCGATCGGGCTCCTGCGGCGCGAACTGGACGGGTTCGCGATCGAGGGCGGACGACTGACGGTGCCTCGGCCTGGGCATTTCGAGAAGCATCCGATCGACCTCATCCGCATTTTCCGCGTGGCCCAGAAATACGAGATCGAGGTTCACCCGCTGACCGTTTCGTGGATCGGCCAGTCGCTGCGTCTGGTCGACCGGGGCCTGCGCGAGGATCGTGAGGCCAACGCGCTGTTCCTGGACATCCTGACCGCGCCCAATGGACCGGAGGCGACCTTGCGGCGCATGAACGAGGCCGGGCTGTTCGGGCGCTTCATGCCGGATTTCGGCCGCGTCGTGGCGCAGATGCAATTCGACATGTATCACCATTACACGGTGGACGAGCACACGCTCTACGCATTGGGCATCCTCAACCGGATCGAGGAAGGGGCGCTCGCCGAGGAAGCGCCGATCGCCAGCCGCGTGGTGCGCCAGGTCTTGTCGCGGCGCGTGCTCTATCTCGCGTTGTTGCTGCACGACATCGCCAAGGGGCGCGCTGGGGATCATTCGGTGCTGGGCGCGGAAGTCGCCGAGCAACTGTGCCCGCGCCTTGGCCTTTCGCCCGAGGAGACCGAAACCGTTTCCTGGCTGGTGCGCCATCACCTTGCCCTCAGCAACACCGCCTTCAAGCGCGACATCGACGATCCCAAGACCATCGGCGACGTGGCCGATCTGGTGCAATCGGTGGAACGGTTACGGCTGCTGCTGGTGTTGACCGTGGCCGACATCCGCGCCGTCGGACCCAAGACCTGGAACGGCTGGAAGGCGCAACTGCTCCGCGATCTCTACAATCGGGTCGAGGAGCATCTGTCGGGCGGGCTCATCACCGCCGGGCGGGAAGGCGCGATCGCGGGTCAGCTCGCGGCCTTGCGCGCCCAATTGCCCGATTGGCCGGAGGCCGATTGGCTGGCCCATCTCGCCCGCGGCCATGACGGCTATTGGCTGGCCATCCCCGTGGATGCGCTGGCCCGCCAGGCGCGTCTGGTGCGCGAGGCCGTCGCCGCCGGAAGGAAGCTTTCGGTCGAGTACCGGGTCGATGTCTTCCGCTCGATGACCGAAGTCACGATCCATGCACCGGATCGGGCGGGATTGTTCTCGCAATTGGCCGGAGCCTTTGCTCTCGCCGGCGCCAGCATCGTCGAAGCGCGCATATTCACCCTCAAGGACGGCATGGCGCTCGACATTTTCACCATCCAGGACAGCGAGGGCGGCGCCTTCGACCAGCCTTCGCGCATGGCGCGGCTCTCGGCGACCATCGAACGCGTGCTGGTGGATCCGACCCGGACGCTGCCGGCGCTCGCCGGTCTGCCGGCACACGTCAACCCGGCCATTCGCAGCTTCCCGGTGGTGGCGAGGGTCCTCATCGACAACAAGGCCAGCACCGCCCATACCATGATCGAGGTGACCGGCCGGGACCGGCGCGGCCTGCTCTATTACCTGACCGCGGCGCTGACGGCGCAGAACCTGCGCATCGCCAATGCCAAGATTTCGACCTTCGGCCACCGCGCCGTCGACACATTCTACGTCAAGGATCAGTTCGGACTGAAGGTCGAGGCCGAGGCTCGGCTGAAGGCAATTCGCGAGGCACTGAGGGCGGTGCTTGGCGAAGGCGAGAGCCCGGGCCAGCCGTTCGCGGCGCCGCTTGCCACCGGATCGGCCGCCGAGTAAGGCTGGCGGGGTCATTTGGCTCGAATCAGCCGGTCCCGCGACCGCGGGTACGAGCCCATTCAATCCCTGCGACGGGTGACGCTTCCCTCATGTTTTCGCTGCGCTCGGTCATTCATGTCGGCGCCCTGACGCTCGCCTCGCGCGTTCTGGGTTATGTGCGCGACATGTTGATCGCCGGGTATTTCGGGACGGGCATGGTGGCCGATGCCTGGTTCGTGGCCATGCGCCTACCCAATCTTTTCCGGCGCCTGTTCGCGGAGGGTGCGTTCAACGCGGCCTTCGTTCCGATGTTCGCGCGCCACCTGCAACAGGCCAGCCAGCCCGCGGCCGTGGATTTCGCCGAGCGCGTGCTGGCGGCGATGCTGGTCCTGCTGCTCTCGCTGACCGTGCTGGCGGAACTATTCATGCCGGCGTTGATCTGGATTTTCGCGCCGGGGTTCGATTCGATCCCCAGCAAATTCGCCCTCACCGTGCTGATGACCGGAATCACCTTTCCGTACCTGATTTTCATGTGCCTTGCGGCACTCTATGGCGGTGCTCTGAATTCGCTCAATCGGTTCGGCCACGCGGCGGCGGCACCGATCCTGCTCAATCTGGTTCTGGTCTTTTGCCTGCTGTTCGTGACGCCCAAGGTCGCGCGGCCGGAATTGGTGCAGGTCGGGGCGGTGATGTTTGCGGGGCTGCTGCAATTCCTGTGGCTGGTCTGGGCGGCAAGGCGGGCCGGGATCCGGCTGCGATTGCCCCGACCTCGGCTGGATCCCGAGATCAGGCGATTGGGCCGCCTGATGGTTCCGGGCTTGGTCAGCGGCGGCATCACCCAGATCAACATCATGATCGGAACCATCCTGGCCAGCCTCCAGGACCAGGCGGTATCGTTCCTGTCCTACGCCGACCGGCTCTATCAATTGCCGTTGGCGCTGATCGGCTCGGCCATCGGCGTGGTGCTGTTGCCAGCGCTCACGCGCGCTTTGCGCGCGGGCGACGAAGCGGGGGCAATGGCCACTCTCAACCGCTGCTTGGAGTTCGCGCTGCTGCTGGCCCTGCCGGCGACGATCGGCCTGGTGCTGGCGGCCGAGCCGATCGTGCGGGTGTTCTTCGAACACGGCAGATTCACCGCTTCATCGACCGCGAATACCGCGGCCGCGCTGGTCGCGATCGGCCTGGGCCTGCCCGCCTATATCCTAAACAAGGCGTTGTCGCCGGGATATTTCGCCCGCGAGAACACCATGACGCCGTTCAAGTTCTCGCTGGCGAGCGTGGTCGTGGACATTGCCGTCAGCCTAATTCTGTTCTACTTCATCGGCTTCGTCGGCATCGCGCTTGGCACCGCGATCGCCGCCTGGATCAATTGCGCGCTTCTGTATCGCGGATTGCGCATCACGGGGCATCTGGTGCCAAGCGATCGGCTGCGTTGCGCAATTCCACGCCTGGTCGGTGCCGCCGCCATCCTTGCGGCATGGCTGCTCCTGGGCCGGGAGATGCTGGCGCCGTGGCTAAACGCCGGCAAGCTCGATGGCGCGATCGGACTCTCCATCCTGATCGGGATCGCCATGCTGGCCTATGGCGTGGCGGTGATCGCGCTGCGTGCCTACCCGACACAGGAATTGCGCGCGGCCCTTCGTCGGCGCCGCTAAGCGTGCTCCAACACCATCATGCGGCTCTTGCGTTCGGGCACACCGATCTGGTCTTTCCCCCTTGGCACCGCGAGGAACGAGGCCAAGACCATATCGACATGACGACCGTCCCCGGCCAGTGGCGGGTAAAGTCGATGAGCACCGAGAAAGTCCTCCGATGACAACGGTGGCGGGCCGCTGAGAAAGACTGGCCGAGCTAGGGTAACCACGGCCGCGAGCGCCTCGATGATCGGACCGCCTCGCTCGTCGGGGTCGCGATCGCCAATGCATCGGCCGGTCGGATCGCTGCCGGCCATGCGTGTGAATCCGGTGCCGGCGACACGAAACCGGTAGCGCCTGCCGGCCGGCCCGGACTCGACTCCAAACAACAACAAATTGGCCAGGATTCGCGACGGCCTTTCCGTGGGGTCGATGTCGCCGCGAGAAGGCAACAAGGAAGAGACGATCTTGCTCCACCAGTAATCGAGGAGCGCGGTGAAAGTCGACTCGTTCGCTTCCGGCGGCAGGACGAACATGATCATTCCCCCATGGATCAAATCAAACTCGCCGTTTAGTGGAAATTCATTTGCGAGTAAATCGGGAAAAATGCCTACCCTCATTCGTTGCGCAGGTATGATGCCGCCCGCGCCCCCAGGACGCGCCACGATCCTAGGAATCCGATCCCCAGCGCCAGCGTGAGCGCGAGCATCACAACCATTGCGACCGGGATCGGATCGACGCTGAGGCTGGATTCCAGCACCAGGGAAAGAAAGAGGCCCGCGCCCAGTGCGCCCAGACCAAGGGCGAGAAATGCGCTGATCGCGGCCAGCAGCGTGTATTCCCAAAGATAGCCGAATAGGACATCGGCCCTGGTGCCACCCAGCATTTTCAAGAGCACCGCCTCATAATGGCGACGTTCGTTGCCGGTAGCGATGGCGCCCGCCAGCACCAGCATGCCCGCGGCCAGCGTCGCCAAGGCGCTCAATCGCATCGCGGTCGCGATCTTGGTCATGATTTCGCCGATGGCCGCGAGCGCGTCGCTCACCCTCAAGGCCGAGATATTGGGAAACTCGGCGGTGACGCGATCGAGCATCGCGGGTTCGCCTTCCGCCGGTACGCGGAGCGTCGCGATGCTGGTCTGGGGCGCCTGCTCCAGCATGCCCGGAGAAAACACCATGACAAAATTGATGGAAAGCGACGACCAATCGATCCGCCGCAGATTGGCGATGGTGCCGGTAATCTCGCGGCCCAGCACATTGATCGTGATGGTATCCCCGAGATCAAGCCCGAATCCCTCGGCCGTTTCGGCATCGAGCGAAATCAAGGGCGGGCCCTGGTAGTCCTCCGGCCACCATTCTCCCGCGACGATCTCGGCTCCCGCGGGAGGGCGGGCCGACCAGGTGATCCCGCGATCACCGCGCAGAACCCAGGCCAGTTCCGCGGGCGGCGTGATCTTGTCGGCTTCGATCGAGCCAAGCCGGGTGATGCGGCCGCGCAACATCGGCACGCTCTGGTATTCCGATGCGCCTTCCTGGGCCTTGACCAAGCGCTCGAAGGCGCCGATCTGGCTCGGCTGGATGTCGATGAAATAGAAGCTCGGCGCCTTGTCCGGGATATTGCGCTCGAGATCGGCGCGCACGCTGCCCTGGATCAGGACCACGGCGACCAGCACGGTCAGCCCCAAGCCGATCGACAGCACGATGCTACCGACCGGCGCCCCGGGTCGCGAGATCGCCGACAAGGCGAAGCGGAAGGCTCGCGTGCCCGCCCTCGTGCGCTCGCGAATCCGGCGCGCGAGCACCTGGATGGCGAGGGCAAGCACCCGAAAGGCGGCCAAGGTGACGCCGGCGGCCAGGCAATAAAACAAAGCGAGCCCGTGATTGTCGGTGAGCGCCACGACCGCCCCGGCCAGGATCAGTCCGGTGGCGCCGATCGACCATCGATCACGGGCCAGGCCGCCATCGATCTCGATCGTCGCGGCCCGCAGCAATTGCGCGGGCCGGGTGCGTCCCGCCCGAAAGAGCGCCGGTAGCGAGAAGACGAGCGCGGTCAGCGCGCCAAACAAGGCGGCGCGAAAAAGCGGAACCGGATAAAGCCCTGGCAGCACGCTCACGCCATAATCGCCCAGCACATTCTTGAGTGCCAAGGGCAGGCCTGCCCCCAGCGCGATTCCGGCCGCGACCGAGGGCAGGCCCATGGCGGCGATCACCGCCAGATGCAATGCGATCACCTGGCCCTTGGTGGCGCCCAGGCATCTCAGGATGGCGATGGAGCGCGCCTTGGCCTCCAGATGCGCCCTGACGGCGTTGGCGATCCCCAGCCCGCCGATGAGCAGCGCCGAGAGCCCGATCAGATCCAAATAGGCCCGCGTGTTCTCCAGGAACCGGCGCAATCCCTGGCCCGCATCCTCGACCTGGCGAATCCGCCAGCCGGCCTGAGGAAAGCGCCCGGCCAAGGACCGTCCGATGGCGCGCGCGTCGGCTCCCCGTGGCAGCGCGATTCGGTATTGATGCGAGATGATGCTGCCGGGCAGCGCCAGACCGCTCGCCGCCAGCGCGTCATGACGCACGATGAGGTGCGGTCCCAGGGCAAAGACCTGGTTCGTGGAATCCGGCTCGCGCTCGATCGCCGCGGTGATCGACAGTATGACCTCGCCCAGCAACAGCCGATCTCCAACCTTCAGCCCGGCGCGCCGCAACAGGAGCGAGTGCGCGATCGCGCCATGGGCGCCATCGGCCTGGCGAGCCAGTGCATCGGCCATCGCGCGCGATGGCGAAACCAGTAATCTGCCGTAAAGCGGATAGAGCGAATCCACCGCCTTGACCTCGACCAGCGCCGGCAATCCGCCGCTTTCGGGCCTGGCCATGGCGCGCATTTCCGCGACATGGGAAACGCGGCCAAGTGCCGCGAGTGCCGCCATTTCCTCGGGCGTGGCCTGGCGTTGGGGAATGCGGATCTCCAGGTCTCCGCCCAGGAGCGCTCGCGCGTCGGCCGCGATTCCGGCGAGGCTTGCCGCCCCGATCGAGCCGATGCCGGCGATGATTCCGACACCCAGCACCAGGCACGCGACGAACAGTCGGAAACCGCGCGTACCGGCGCGGATTTCCCGCCATGCGAGGTCGCGAACGATGCCGAGGCCCAAGGGAGGAGTCACGCCGAGGCCGCGGCGCTATCGGCGACGATGCGCCCATCGTTCATGCGCAGGCGCCGGGTGCAGCGCTCGGCCAGGGCCGCCTCATGGGTAATGAGCAGCAGCGTGGCGCCGATGACCCGTGTCTGCTCGAACAACAAATCGATGACCCGCCCGCCGGTCTCCAGATCGAGATTGCCCGTGGGTTCGTCGGCGAGAATCATGGCTGGGCGGGCCGCCAGCGCGCGGGCGAGCGCCACGCGCTGCTGCTCGCCCCCGGACAGTTGCGCCGGGTAATGTCGGGCCCGGGCGGTGAGGCCGACCGATTCCAGCAGTTCCGCGGCCCGCGCGAATGCCCCGGACAAGCCCGCCAATTCCAGCGGCACCGCCACGTTTTCCAGCGCCGACATGGTCGGAATCAAGTGAAAGGACTGAAACACGATGCCGATGGCGCGCCGGCGCAACAACGCCAGCGAATCCTCGTTCATATCGGTGGTGTCGCGCCCGGCCACGAGCACGCGGCCTCGGGTCGGGCGCTCCAGACCGGCGATCAACAGCAGCAAGCTGGTCTTTCCCGATCCGGATTGGCCGACCAGGCTCACGGTCTCGCCGGCGCCGATCTCGATGGTGATGTCTTCGAGGATATTGACCGGACCCGCTTGGCTCGTCAGTGTCAGGTGAATGCCGTCCAATCGGATCGCGGAATCGCTCGCTGCCATGCAATTGTTCCTTCGCCTATCCTGCCTCGTCCTCGCCCTGGCGCTCGCCGCCCCGCGCCCGATGGCGGCGGAAGCGGCGACGATCCTTGCCTTCGGCGACAGTCTGACCGCCGGATACGGCCTGGCCGAGGCCGACGGATTCGTGCCTCGCCTGAACGCCGCCCTGCAAAACATGGGCCGCCACGTTACCGTAATCAATGCCGGCGTTTCCGGCGAGACCTCGGCCGGGGGATTGGCGCGCCTCGATTGGGCGCTCAAGGATCGGCCATCGGTCATGATCCTGGAACTGGGGGCCAACGACATGCTGCGGGGCATCGACCCGGAAACCACGCGTACCAACCTCGAAGCGATCGTGATCAAGGCAAAGCAATCCGGCGTCACAATCGTGCTGGCGGGCATGGCGGCGGCGGGAAATTTCGGGCCAGAATACAAGCTCGCCTTCGATTCGATCTATCCGGACCTGGCACGCCGCCACGATCTCATTCTGATGCCGTTCTTCCTCGAGGGGGTGGCGGCCGATCCCTCGCTCAATCAGGCCGACGGCCTTCATCCCAACGACCTGGGTGTGTCGGTGATCGTGAAGAACGCGATTCCCCATGTCCTGGCCGCGCTGGATCGCGCGCGGGTGGGTTTGTGAGCGTCTTTCGCGCCGCCCACGGTACCGGCGCCGATTGGCGAGGCGCGGTCGATGCGTGCCTCGCCACCCTCGAAGGGCCGAGCGCGCCTGGCCTTGGCTTTGTCTATTTGACCGATGTCATCGCCGAGCATGCGCAATCCGTGATCGACGCGCTCCGCCAAGGAACCGGGATCGCGGATTGGATCGGGGCCACCGGAATGGGCATCCTCGGCAACGCGCCCCGGGGCGCTGGCGAATATTACGATCAGCCGGCGATCGCGGTGCTGGCCACCGACCTTCCCGAATGGGCCTACCGGATCTTTCCCGGCGCCGGCAGCGACGCGGCCGGCGCCGACGAGGCCTGGTTTTTCTCGCGCAAGCCCGCCATCGCCATCGTCCACGCCGATCCGCGCGCCAACCGCCTGGCGGTCATGCTGGAACGCCTGTCGGAAGCGAGCGGCACCTATCTGCTCGGCGGCCTCACCTCGTCACGAAATCAGCATGTTCAGATCGCCGGCCGGGCCATCGAGGGCGGCGCATCCGGCGCCTGGATCGCGCGATCGGTGCCGATCGTCTCATCGCTAAGCCAGGGCTGCGTACCGATCGGCCCGGCTCATGTCGCCACCTCGGCCAGCCGCAACATCATCATGGAGATCGACGGCAAGCCGGCCTTGGAGGTGTTCAAGGAGGAGATCGGCGAAGTGCTGGCCCGCAATCTCGACCGCTGCGCGAATTTCATCTACGTGGCCCTGCCGGTGAAGGGCTCGGACACCGGCGACTACCTGGTGCGCAACTTGACCGGGATCGATCCGTCGCGCGGCTGGATCTCCATCGGCGACGGGATCGAAACCGGCGATCCGGTGATCTTCACCAAGCGCGAGCGCGCCAGCGCCAGGGGTGAACTGGTGCACATGCTCGAACGCCTGAAGCAGCGAATCGCGACCCCGGTCCTGGGCGGGGTCTATTTCTCGTGCCAGTCGCGGGGCGCCTCCCTCTTCGGCGAGGACGCCGCCGAAGTGCGCGCTATCACCCAGGTTCTGGGCGACATCGGGCTCGCCGGCTTCTTCGCCAATGGCGAGATCAACCATTGCCGGCTCTACGGCCATACCGGCGTGCTGGTCCTGTTCACCGAGGCCAATCACTGATGGAATTCCGGACTTTGGGGCGCACCGATCTCAAGGTGAGTGCCATCTGCCTGGGCACCATGACCTGGGGCGTGCAGAACAGCGAGGCCGATTCCCATCGCCAGATGGATTACGCGATCGATCGCGGGGTCAATTTCTGGGACACGGCCGAAGCCTATCCGGTGCCGCCCAAGGAAGAGACCTTCGGCGTGACCGAGCGCATGATCGGATCGTGGCTTAACGAACGCGGCGGGCGCGACCGAATCATCATCGCGACCAAGGTGATCGGCCCGGACAAGCGCTTCGCCAACATCCGGGGCGGGAACAATCGCCTCGACCGGCGCAACATCGAGCAAGCGATCGAGGCCAGCCTCAAGCGGCTCGGCAGCGACTACATCGATCTCTATCAATTGCACTGGCCCGAACGCAGCGTCAACGTGTTCGGGCGGCTGATGTACGTGCATGCGCCCGAAGAAACCTGGACCCCCTTCGAGGAGACACTGGAGGTCCTCGGCGAATTCGTGAAAGCAGGCAAGATCAGGCATGTGGGCTTGAGCAACGAGACCGCCTGGGGCGCCATGCGCTGGCTGGGCTTGGCCGATAAGGGTTTCGGCCCGCGCATGGTCTCGATCCAGAATTGCTACAACCTGCTCAATCGCGGCTTCGAGGTCGGGCTGGCCGAGGTGGCGGTGCGCGAAGATTGCGGGCTCCTCGCCTATTCGCCCCTGGGCATGGGCGGATTGAGCGGCAAATACCTGAACGGCGCACGGCCGGCGGGCGCGCGGTTGACCATTTTCCCGCAATTTCCCCGCTACCTCGCGCCACGCGCGCAAGCGGCCACCGCCGCCTATGTCGATCTCGCCCGAGCGCATGGCTTGGACCCGGCGCAAATGGCGCTGGCTTACGTGAATTCTCGCCCCTTCGTGACCGCGACCATCGTGGGCGCGACCAGCATGGACCAGCTGGAATCCGACATCGCCTCGATCGACCTCGCCCTTTCGAGGCAAGTGCTGGACGGGATCGAGGAGATTCACAAGACCCACACCATACCTTGCCCGTGAGGAGGGTCTGCTGATGGCCGCACAGCGATCAAGAACACGCCGGGTCACGAGCGGCAGGCTATTGAAGCCGGTTCAGGCCGCCCTCGATGCCTGGTTCGCCGAACTTGACCGCTTTGCCGATGTGCCGTTCATGGAGGATGGCCGTCGCCAGCCGCCAATGCCAGCACCTGACGCCCTGTTCGGGAAAACGAAACGCCGGCCCCGATGACGTGGCGATCGCGGCCCAGACGCTGCGGTTGCGGGCTACACTGGTGAGCGCGAATGTCAAGGAGTTCGCCCGCGTCCGGGGACTCGGCCCGCGCATGATTGGACGGCGAGGGCGTGATTGGCGTGGGCCTTGGGCTGAGGGCCATTCGCCTGCTATGGTGCAACCCGAATCGAGTGGGGGCGCTTTTCGCCTGCCCCTTCGCGAGGGTGTGAAGAATGCGCCTGTTCGTGGCCCTGACGTTGCCTGACGAGATCCGGAGCCAATTGCGCGAGCTTTGCGGGGGGTTGCCCGGCGCGCGCTGGGTGCCGGCGGAAAATTTCCACATCACGCTCCGGTTCCTGGGCGAGCTCGACGGGCGCGACCTCGATTACGTGGACGCAGCCCTCGCCGGCATCCGAGCACCCAGTTTCGGCCTCAGCTTCGGGGGCGTGGACGCATTCTCGAGCGGGGCCAAGGTGAAAGCGATCTATGCGGGCGTCCGGAAGTCGGCGGCGATCCAGCACCTGCGCGACAAGGTCGAATCGGCGGTGGTGCGCGCCGGGCTCGAGCCCGAGCGGCAGAAATTCACCGCCCATGTCACTTTGACGCGGCCCAAGGACGTGACCCTCGCCAAACTCAAACTCTATCTTGCCGAGCACAGCCTGTTCCGCAGCACGGAATTCGAGGTGACCCATTTCACGCTGTTCTCGAGTTTCATCGGCGGCGAGGGCCCGATCTACGCGGCCGAACGCTCCTACGCGTTGCGGCCGGCCCGACTCGTCGAGGACGCGCCCACGCATACTGGTCCCAGCGCCTGAACCGGTCCGCGCGGGCTGCGGGGCGACTTTGTTTGCGCGTCGAGACTTGGGTCACGACAAGACGAGGCTCGATCAGCGCGCCCTCGCCCCGGCGCCACGCGCCACCTCGGCCACCAGGCCGGCCGGAGTTACCGGGCATTGCCGCAAGACGACGAGTAAGCATGGCGGGCGCTTCCTCCAAAAGGGAGTGATATCCACGAGTATGCCTCTTCCCCGCAAGAGTTAATTGCGGCGGCGCAATGTTGGTGCCAAGCTCCGGCTTACGCCTTTTCGCAAACGGAAGGACCGGACGATGACGTTTCTGCTTGTCCTCATTGGTATCGCGCTCGCGCTTGCCGCCTACGGCATCTGGCTCTACAACCGGCTGGTCGGCCTCAGAAACCAGGTCGCCAATGCCTGGAAGCAGATCGACGTTCAGCTGAAGCGCCGCTACGACCTCATCCCCAATCTGGTCGAGGTGGTGAAGGATTACATGTCCTACGAGCAGGAGACGCTGCGCCAGGTGATCGAGGCCAGAAACGGGGCGATGAAGGCCAATACGGGCGCCCCCAACGCCCAGTCGCTCGCCGCCGAGGGTGCCCTGTCGGGGGCCATCGGCCGGCTGTTCGCGCTCGCCGAGAATTATCCCGACCTCAAGGCCAACACCAATGTCGGCCAGTTGATGGAGGAATTGACCGGGACGGAGAACAAGATCGCCTTTGCCCGGCAATTCTACAACGACAGCGCCATGGGAATGAACAACGCGGTCGAGAGCTTCCCCTCCAACATGATCGCCACCCGCTACGGCTTCCAGAAGGCGGAGTATTTCGAGATTCCGGAGGCGGAAAAGGCCGTCGTGCAGCAGCCGGTCAAGGCCGATCTGCGCTAGGCCTCAGACAGCCGGCTCGATATCGGTCTCGGCGAAATCCTCGCCCTTGTAAAGCAGTGGCAGGCCAAGCGACTTGGCGCACGCATAGGCGAAGCAGTCGCCCATGTTGAGGGCGGCCTTGTGCCGGCCCTTGCCGAAGCGCCCAAACGCCTCGATCGCCAGGCGCCCTTCGTCGGGGCCGATCCCGATCATCTCCAACCCGAGTGTCGCCACCAGCGATCGCGTAAAATCGGCGGCCTCGCGGTGGCCCCACCGATTGATCCACATCGCCGCCGCGATGGTCTCGTAGAGGACAATCGGCGAGACGCAGGCACGCCTTGCGCGCTCGATCGCGCGGACCAGGATTTGTGCTTCCGGCTCGTTCGCCGCGATGGCGACCAGCGTGCTCGAATCCACGAACATCAGATCTCGCCCGAAAGATCGCCGAAGAATTTCTTGTCCGCCTTGCGGCCGGTCTTGGGCGCGCCGGCGAAGCGCTGGATCAGCGGTCGCAAGCGAGCGTGGAGCGATTCGCGGCCAGCCTCGCGCGCCAGTTCGTTGCGGCACGCGAGCCGGATTGCCTCCGTCAGGCTGACGCCCTTGATCCGCGCCAATTGGCGAACCGCCTTGTCGGCCTCCGGATCCTTGACTGAGAATGCCATGTCACATCAGTTTTCTATACATATGTATATACTGTCTATACTGCCCGTGCAACCCGAATCCGACGCCGCACTTGCCGCGCCCCGACAACCATGAATAATTCCGGTCGCCATGGATGATACCGATTCACCGGAACCTACGCCTTCCGAACCCGATTCCGGGGCAGGCGGCCCCTGGGCCACGGCGGAAGCCGGGAAATCGGCGCCACCCGCCGGTCCGCGCATCAACGCCACCGATTTCGTGGCGGCGCAGCGCGAGAACCGGCTGCAGACGGTCAATCTGATCCTGATCCTGCTGATCCTGGGATTTGGCCTGGGCTACACGCTCGGCTGGGGGTTCGAGGCCTATGCGGTTCATGATGGCGATCCCTGGGCCATCGCCTTCGACAGCATGCCCGGCGTGATCGGCGGGTCCGCCCTGCTCGGGATCGGGGTGATCGCGTCGGGCGTGGC
Organism: uncultured Rhodospirillaceae bacterium; assembly: GCA_964542425.1. Lineage (GTDB taxonomy): Bacteria > Pseudomonadota > Alphaproteobacteria > Dongiales > Dongiaceae > Dongia_A. The sequence continues at coordinate 19,845 of CAZIUB010000058.1, forward strand.
ACTGATGGCCGGCGACCGCGTCGTCCTCGCCCTCAATAACGCGCGCGAGGTTTCCCCCGAGGAGGAGCCAAGGCTCCACAATGTGATCGAGGAGATGGCGATCGCCGCCGGCTTGCCCAAGCCCCGGGCGGCGGTGATCGAAACCGACGCGCTCAACGCATTTGCAACCGGCATGAGCCCCGACAAGGCCGCGATCGGGGTCACGCGCGGCCTCATGCAAAAGCTCAGCCGCGACGAATTGCAGGGCGTGATCGGCCACGAGATGGGTCATGTCCTCAACCTCGACATCCGCTACATGACCGCGGTCGGTATTCTGGTCGGTCTGATCGCGCTCGTCTCCGACGCGGTCCTGCGCGCGCATTGGCGCCCGAGCGGGGGCAGCGGCAAGAAGGGCAAGGGCGGCAACGCAATCGTTCTCGTCATCGTGCTCGTTGTCGTCATCCTGGCGCCGATCGCGGCCAAGCTGGTGCAATTCGCGGTCTCGCGCCAGCGCGAGTACCTGGCCGACGCCACCGCCGTGCAGTTGACTCGAAATCCCCTTGGCCTGATCGGCGCCCTCAAGAAGCTCGGCCACCAGCAGCCGGTGCGCGAGCTCGGCAATCGCGCGACCCAGCACATGTTCATCGTCAACCCGATCCGCGAGTTCGGGCCCAAGGTCTCGGCCTTGATCGCCACCCACCCGCCGATCGAGGAACGCATCCGGCGCCTCGAGAATCTGGGAAAGGCGTGAAAATGGTGGATGCGACACGCGACCCCATCGTCATCGTCGGTGCCAGGCGCACGCCGATGGGCGGGCTGTTGGGCGATCTCGCCCCCTTGAGTGCCGCGCAACTGGGCGCGGTCGCGATCAGGGGTGCCCTCGACCAGTCGGGAACGGCGCCCGACAAGATCGACGAGGTGATCATGGGCAACGTGCTCGGCGCCGGCCAGGGCCAGGCGCCGGCGAGGCAGGCTTCGCTGGGCGCCGGGCTGGCGCTTTCTTCGGGGTGCACCACCATCAACAAGATGTGCGGTTCGGGCATGAAGGCGGCGATGCTGGCGCACGATCTTTTGCGCGCGGGCGAGAACCGCATCATGGTCGCGGGAGGGATGGAATCGATGTCGAACGCGCCCTATCTCCTGCCCAAGGCCAGGGCCGGCCAGCGCCTGGGCCATGGCGCGATGCTGGATCATATGTTCCTGGACGGGTTGGAGGATGCCTATGCCAAGGGCACACTGATGGGCGTCTTCGCCGAGGATTGCGCGAGCCACTACCAGTTCACGAGGGGTAGCCAGGATGAGTTCGCCATTCGCTCGCTCGCCCGCGCGCGGGCCGCCAACGAGGACGGCTCCTTCGCCTGGGAGATGTCGCCGGTCACGGTTAAGACCCGCCAGGGCGAGACATCGATCGCCCGGGACGAGCAGCCGTTCAAGGCCGATCCGGCCAAGATCCCGAAACTGAAGCCCGCGTTCCGCGACGGCGGCACGGTGACGGCGGCCAATTCCTCCTCGATCTCGGACGGGGCGGCGGCACTCATCCTCATGCGCCGATCGATCGCGGAAAAAGAGGGTGTGGCGCCCATCGCCGCCATCCTCGGCCACGCCACGCACGCGCAAGAGCCGGCCTGGTTCACCACCGCGCCGGTGGGCGCCATGAGGAAGCTCCTGGAACGCCTGGGCTGGCGCGCCCAGGATGTCGATCTCTACGAGATCAACGAGGCCTTCGCGGTCGTCGCCATGGCGGCAATGAAGGAATTGGGCCTCGGTCAAGAACGGGTGAACGTTCATGGCGGGGCCTGCGCGCTCGGCCACCCGATCGGCGCCTCGGGGGCGCGCATCATCGCGACCCTCATCGGCGCCCTCAAAAAGCAGGGGGCAAAGCGCGGCATCGCCTCACTGTGCATCGGCGGGGGCGAGGCAACGGCGCTGGCCATCGAGCTCATGTGAGGCTGGTGCCAACTTTCGAAATAGCGTGATCCATGAAATGCACCCATCGTTCCACGAAAGTTGGCGCATTTTGCCCGACGATAGTACCCGCCGGCGCGGACTGGCGGAGTCAAGGTGTTGATTCAACCAGTCCCACGACGGGCAGGTACTCTTGCCCGACGATGGTACCCGCCGGCGTGCACTGGCGGAGTCACGGTGCTGATTCAACCAGTCCCGCGACGGGCAGGCACTAGTGCAAATCGCCGATCATGGATTCCTGGTGACCGGCGGGGCTTCGGGCCTGGGTCTTGCGACCGCGCGCCATCTGATCGAGCGCGGCGCAAGAGTGGCGATCAGCGACCTCGATGCCGATGCCGGCCAAGAGGCCGCGCGCGGCCTGGGACCCAGCGCGCTCTTCATCGCCGCCGACAGCGCCGAGGAGGACGAGGCCGGAAACGCGATCGCGGATGCGATCGCCGCGCATGGCCCGTTGCGCGGCCTCGTCAATTGCGCCGGCATCGCGCCGGCCGAGCGCATCCTCGGGCGTAGCGGACCGCACGGCTTGGAGAGCTTCGAGCGCGCGCTCCGGGTGAACCTCGTCGGGACCTTCAACATGACGCGGCTTGCCGCGGCGGCGATGAATGCCAACGAACCCTTGGACAATGGCGAGCGCGGGATCATCGTCAACACCGCCTCGATCGCCGCCTTTGACGGACAGATGGGCCAGGCGGCCTATGCCGCCTCCAAGGGCGGCGTGGCGGCGATGACGCTCCCGATCGCGCGCGAGCTAGGCCGGGCCGGCATCCGCGTCATGTGCGTGGCACCCGGCGTGTTCGCCACACCGATGATGGCGGCGATGCCTGAGGAGGTTACGGCGAAATTGAGCGCGCTCGCCCCCTTCCCCTCGCGCCTGGGAAATCCGCAGGAATTCGCGGCGCTCGTCGCGCATATCATCGAGAATCCGTATCTCAATGGCGAGGTAATCCGGCTCGATGGCGCCATGCGCATGCCGGCGCGGTGAGGATGGCGGCGGAGCGAAAGTACCGATGAAAGTCGGGAGGGGCGCGAAAATGAACCCCAAACGCATGATCGCGATCGCCACAATCTTGTGTCTGGCGTTTGGCGGCGCGTGTCCCCCGGCCGAGGCCGACGATTTCGAGGGTTTACCCCAGCTCAAGGCCACGGCTGCGCCCGGCGACGTGAAGATCATCGATCAAAGTGCCGCCAGGGCCGAGGCGATAGCCGAGATTCTGAAGCGGATCAGGATGCCCGAGGGTTTCAAGATCGCGCTCTATGCTTTGGCCCCGGGTGCCCGCCACCTGGCGGTGGGGCCGGTCGCGGGCGTGGTCTTCGTCGGCACCGTCAGAAACGGCGTTTGGGCGGTCACCGATCGCGACCAGGACGGCCTTGCCGATTCGGTCCGGCAATTCGCGCCCGCGATTCCGATGACCATCCCCAACGGCCCGTGCTTTTCGAAAGATGGCGCACTCTATGTCACTGAGCGAAATCGCGTGCTGGTTTATCCGGAGGCGGAATTTCACCATGAGCGGCCCGAGGTGACGGCCTTCATCGTGGTCGAGGAGGGGGCCCTCATTCCGACTTCGGAAGAATCGCGGGGCCATTCGGCCCGGGTCTGCGACATCGGGCCGGACAACAGGCTCTACATCGCGCTCGGCCAGCCCTACAACGTGTCGCCGGGCGAGAAGATGGACCTCTATTCCAAGACCGGAATCGGCGGCATCATCCGCATCGATCGCGACGGCGGGAATCGCGAAGTTTACGCGACCGGCATCCGCAACTCGGTCGGGATGGATTTCAACCCGGCCAATGGCGAATTGTGGTTCACCGACAATCAGGTCGATGGCATGGGTGACGACATCCCGCCCGGCGAAATCAACCGCGCGACCGGGCCCGGACAGCATTTCGGCTTCCCATGGTTCGGCGGCGGGTCGACGCGCACCGATGAGTACAAGAAGATCGCGCCGCCCGACGGCACGATTGCGCCGGCGGTCGAGATGGTGGCGCACGCCGCCGATCTCGGCATGATGTTCTATACCGGCACGATGTTTCCGGCGAAGTATCGGGGCGGCATTTTCAGCGCCCAGCACGGATCGTGGGACCGCACCATTCCGATCGGCGCCCGGGTCATGTTCACCAGCGTCAGCAAGGTCGGATCGGCCGGCGAGACCATCATTTTCGCCGAAGGCTGGCTGGACCAGGCAAGCGGCAAATATCTGGGCCGGCCGGTCGATGTCGCCCAATTGCAAGACGGATCGATCCTGGTTTCCGACGATTACGCCGGGGCGATCTATCGCATCCGGCACGAGGGGCCGTGAGCGGTCCCAATATCGGGGTTCTGGCGCTGCAACAGGTGGCGCCGGGGAGCCATGGGCATGACCGGAATGCCGGAATAGCCCCTCGACCACCCTAGAAACCTGCGTTAGTCTTTGTTCAATCATGGCGGCGGCAATGACCGCGACGTGGGTCAATTTTCTGTTTCAAGAATCTTAGGGAGGAAAAGATGAGCAGCAAGCAAAGAAAAAACCATTCCGCGCAATCGCGGCGCAAGTTCCTGGGCGCGGGCGCGGGCGCGCTGGCGGGCGTCGGTGTGGGCGCGCTGGCGGCGCCCCGAGTGGCGCGCGCGCAAGACGCGATCGCCATGCGCTGGCAGAGCACCTGGCCGGCCAAGGACATCTTCCACGAATACGCCAACGATTACGCCAGCCGGGTCAATGCCATGTCGGGCGGCAGGCTGAAGATCGAGGTGCTGCCGGCGGGATCCGTGGTCAAGGCCTTCGACCTCCTGGACGCGGTCAGCGCCGGCACGCTCGACGGCGGGCATGGCGTCATCGCCTATTGGTATGGCAAGGAATCGGCGCTGGCACTTTGGGGCTCGGGTCCGGCCTTCGGCATGGACCCAAACATGCTGCTCGCCTGGCATTATTTCGGCGGCGGCAAGGCGTTGCAGGAGGAGATCTACGCAAGCCTGAACGCGCAAGTGGTCTCGTTCCTGCTGGGCCCGATGCCGACCCAGCCCTTGGGCTGGTTTAAGAAGCCGATCGCCAAGGTCGAGGACCTCCAGGGCCTAAAGTTCCGCACCGTTGGCTTGTCGATCGACATCTTCACCGAGATGGGCGCGGCGGTGAACGCGCTCCCTGGGGCGGAGATCGTGCCGGCCTTGGATCGCGGGCTGCTGGACGCGGCCGAGTTCAACAACGCCTCCTCCGACCGGCTCCTCGGCTTCCCGGATGTTTCCAAGATCTGCATGCTGACCAGCTTCCACCAGCCCTCGGAGAATTTCGAGGTGCTGTTCAACAAGCCGAAATACGACGCCCTCACCGACGATCTGAAGACAATCATCGCCCATGCCGCCGAATCGGCCTCGGCCAACATGTCCTGGAAAGCGATCGACCGCTATTCGCAGGACTACATCAATCTCCAGGAGAAGGACGGCGTGAAGTTCTACAAGACGCCGGACGAGGTGCTGAAGGCGCAGCTCGACGCCTGGACCAAGATCACGGAAAAGAAGTCGGCGGAAAACCCGATGTTCAAGAGGGTGCTGGATTCCCAGCGCGCGTTTGCCGAGCGGGCGGTCAAGTGGCAGAACGACACGCTGGTCAATTTCCGCATGGCCTATAACCACTTCTTCGCCAAGGCCTGAGGGCGCGGGGAAGGCGATCGGGGCACGCGGGGGTCCGGTCTATAGCAGGGTTGTTTCAAGTGGAATCACCTGAAACGATCCTGCTCTAGATTCAAAAGATCATGAGCATGATCCTGACTAAGTTGACCGGATCATGCTCTAGCCGGCTTCCCTCTCGCTTCCCTCTCGCTGGACGCCCATCCGGCCATGCACAAGTTTCTCTATCGCATCGATGAATTGAGCACCTGGGTCGGGCGGGCATTCGCCTGGGCGATCGTGGCCCTGTCGCTGTTGATCGGCTTCGAGGTGTTCTCGCGCTACGTCCTCGGCGCCCCGCATGCCTGGGTGTTCGACGCCACCGCCATGCTCTATGGCACGCTGTTCATGATGGCCGGGGCCTATACGCTGGCCCATGCCGGGCATGTGCGGGGCGATGTGCTCTACGGGTTCTTCCCGCCGCGCCTGCAAGCCGGGATCGATCTCACGCTCTATATCCTGTTTTTCATGCCCGGCGTGGTGGCCCTGGCCTGGGCCGGGTGGCGCTTCGCCGGCCAATCCTGGATCATCAACGAGCACTCATCGATCTCGGCCGACGGCCCGCCGATCTATCCCTTCAAGACCGTGATCCCGGTCGCCGGGTTTTTCCTGCTGCTTCAGGGCGTGGTCGAGGCCGTGCGCTGCGTCATCTGCCTCCGGACCGGAAAATGGCCGCCCCGCACGCAAGACGTGGAAGAAGTGGATTTGGAAAAGTTGAAGGAGATGGTCCATGTCAGCGACGAGGACATCGCGGCGCTCGACAAGTTGATCGCCGGCGCCGAAGCCACGCCCGAACGCAAGGCGCCGTGATGCCAACTTTCGATAATGTGTGATTTATGAAGCGCACCTATCGTTCCACGAAAGTTGGCATACGTCACCAAATAGTAGTATCCGCTGGCGCGCACTGGCGGAGTCGAATTGCCGAACCGCCTATCTGCGACGGCAGGTACTGATGCGCAAGGAATTGTGGTTCGGCCTGCCGATCATGATCGCCATCGTCGCTGGCACGTTCCTGCTGATGCCGGCGCCCTCGGACATGACCAACGAGCATCTGGGCCTCCTCATGCTGGCGCTGGTCGTGGTCACCATAATGCTCGGCTTTCCCACCGCCTTCACGCTGATGGGCATGGGCATGGCGTTTGCGTGGATCGCCTTCGACTACAACATCGACCATACGCTGACCTTGATGGTCCAGCGCGCCTATGGGGTGATGACCAACGACGTGCTGATCTCGATCCCGCTCTTCGTGTTCATGGGCTATCTGGTGGAGCGCGCGAATCTGATCGAGCGCCTGTTCAAGAGCCTGCACCTGGCCACCGCCTGGATCCCGGGATCGCTGGCCGTGGCCACGCTTGTCACCTGCGCGGTGTTTGCGACCGCGACCGGCATCGTCGGCGCGGTGGTGACGCTGATGGGGCTGCTCGCCCTGCCGGCGATGCTGAAGGCGGGCTACAACATCAGGCTGTCGGCGGGGGTGATCACCGCGGGGGGCTGCCTCGGCATTCTCATTCCGCCCTCGGTGATGCTGATCGTCTATGGCGCGACCGCCGGCGTTTCGGTGGTGCAGCTCTATGCCGGCGCCTTCATCCCCGGATTCATGCTGGCCGGGCTCTATATCGTCTACACGATAATCATCGCCTGGTGGCGGCCGAAGCTGGCTCCGCCGCTGCCGCTTTCGGAGCGCGGCGTCGAACTCTCGCCGGCGGTTGCCGAGATGGCGGTCATGGATCCGCGCTCGGCGCCGCTTGGTCTGTTGCGGGCGCTGGCTGGGACCTGGGGCGGCCCCAGGGGCGGCCCCAGGGGCGACCCCAGGGGCGCCAATGTTCCATCGCTCCTGCTGTGGCGCGAATTGTTGCTGATGGCGATCCCGGCCTTGGCCATCGTCCTGGTGCTGGGCCTCATCTATCGCGGCCTGACCGCGCCCGCCGAACTGGCGATGGAGACCGGGCTCCTTGAACTTGGCTCGGGCGAGGGCGAGGAGAGCATGGTGGGAGGCGTCGAGGAGCCGCCGGGCGGCACCGAGCTCGCCGTTCCTCCGGCCGAGGAAGGCGGATTGGCCGAACCGCCCGGGGGCGAACCGCCTGGGGCCGAGCCGGCAACCGATCTTTCGCAAGTTGAAGCCGCCCCGGCCCCGGTCGCGATCGCGGCGCCTTCGGGGTTCTGGTGGACGCTGGCGCTTTGCGGGCTTGGCTTGGCCGGGTTCTACTCGGCTCTTTCGCCACGGCGCTATGAAATCTACCGCATGCTGATGGGCTCCTTCGTGCCCTTGAGCGTGCTCATCCTGATGGTCCTGGGTTCGATCGTCTTCGGCCTCGCCACCCCCACCGAGGCGGCCGCCGTGGGTTCCATCGGCGGGGCCACGCTGGCGCTCGCCTATTGGCGGCTCACTGGAACGGTGATCAAGGAATCGGTGTTCCTGACCGCCAAGACCTCGGCCATGGTGTGCTGGCTGTTCGTCGGTTCGTCGATCTTCTCGGCGGCCTTCGCGCTTTTGGGCGGCCAGGCGATCATCGAGCGCTGGGTCTTGTCGATGGATATGACGCCGATGCAATTCATGCTGTTGTCGCAGGCGATCATTTTCCTCCTGGGTTGGCCCTTGGAATGGACCGAGATCATCGTCATCTTCATGCCGATCTTCATTCCGCTGCTGGCGCATTTCGACATCGACCCGCTGTTCTTCGGGCTCATGGTGGCGCTCAATCTGCAGACCGCGTTCCTCTCGCCGCCGGTGGCGATGGCGGCCTTCTACCTCAAGGGCGTGGCACCCGCGCATGTGACGCTCAATCAGATCTTCGCCGGCATGATGCCCTTCATGATGATCCAGGTCCTGGCGATGGCGCTTCTCTACATCTTCCCGGCGATCGGGCTCTGGCTGCCGCATACGCTGTACAAGTGATCGGGTTGCCTCGGGCGCCGGGCCTTGCCAGAATGCCCGCCATGTGGCCCATGCCCCACCGCAAGCACCCACGCCCGGATTGAAGGCGGCACCCATGCTTGCCCGCGTCCGCACGGTGGCGTTCCAAGGGATCGACGTGCTGAGTGTCGATGTGCAGGTGCTGTTGGCGGGAGGCTTGCCGGCCTTCGCCATCGTCGGCTTGCCGGACAAGGCGGTCGGAGAAAGCAAGGAGCGGGTGCGGGCGGCGCTCAGCGCCATCGGGCTCGCCCTGCCGCCCAAGCGCATCACGGTCAATCTGGCACCCGCCGATCTCGCCAAGGAAGGCAGCCATTTCGATCTGCCGATCGCCCTTGGCTTGCTGGTCGCCATGGGTGCGATTTCGCCCGAGGATCTGGACGGCTATGTGGTGCTGGGGGAATTGGGCCTCGATGGCTCGATCGCCAAGGTGGCCGGCGTGCTGCCGGCGGCACTCCACGCCTCGGGGGCCGGTGCCGGGCTCATCTGCCCGAAGGCCCAGGGCGGCGAGGCGGCCTGGGCGGGCGAGATCGAGGTCCTGGCGCCAGGCGATCTCATCCAACTCATCAACCATTTCAAGGGCAGCCAGATCCTGACCCCGCCCGAGCCGAGATTGGCCGACGACAATTCCCAATACCCCGATCTCAAGGACATCAAGGGCCAGGAATCGGCCAAGCGCGCGATCGAGATCGCCGCCGCCGGCGGGCACAATCTGCTGATGATCGGGCCGCCCGGTTCGGGCAAATCGATGCTGGCCCAGCGCCTGCCGGGCCTGCTGCCGCCCTTGGACCCGGCCGAGGCGCTGGAGGTGAGCATGATCCACTCGCTCTCCGGCAATTTGACCGACGGACGATTGATGAAGCGCCGGCCGTTCCGCGATCCGCATCATTCGGCCTCGCTCCCGTCGCTGGTGGGGGGTGGCCAGCGCGCCAAGCCCGGCGAGGTCAGCCTCGCGCATCTGGGCGTCCTGTTCCTGGATGAATTGCCGGAATTCCAGCGCCAGACGCTGGAGGCCCTGCGCCAGCCTTTGGAATCGGGCCGCGTGACCGTGGCCCGCGCCGCCGCCCACGTCACTTACCCCGCCCGCGTGCAACTGGTGGCCGCCATGAACCCCTGTGTCTGCGGCCATCTGGACGACGCCGCCCTGGCTTGCGGGCGGGCGCCCAAATGCGCGCTCGACTATCAGGCGAAAATCTCCGGGCCGCTGTTCGACCGCATCGATCTTCATATCGACGTGCCGGCGGTGAGTGCGTCGGACTTGTCGCTGCCGCCACCACGGGAGGGCTCGGCCCAAGTGGCCGCGCGCGTCTTCCGCGCCCGCGCCATCCAGGCGGCGCGCTACAAGGCGCACGGCATCCGTACCAACGCCGAATGCGAGGGCGAATTGCTGGATGCGACCGTGCCGCTGGACGAGGGTTCGCGCGGATTGCTCACCCAAGCGGTCGAGAGATTCCGCCTCTCCGCGCGGGGTTATCATCGCGTGCTCAGGGTTTCGCGCACACTGGCCGATCTGGAAAGTTCACCGAACAACATGGTGCCCGTGCGCCAGATCCATGTCGCCGAGGCGCTCACTTACCGCAGGATACAACCGGGAAGGTATTGAGAGCGCGCGTCTCACGAGTCGTCCGTGAAGAATCGCCGTTTCGGAATTTCAGGCTGATTTCGGGAGCGGGTCGTCTGGGAAGAGCGCCTGGATCAGGGTGCGAAAAAACCTGCCCAACCATCGCAGGAGCGGGGAGCAGATGAAACCGGCGCCGGCGAGGATGGCGTTGATACGATCGCCATGTCGGCCCTTGAGGTAATTGCGGTCCATGCGGTGCTCGGCCTTCATATGGCCGATGATGGGCTCGATGGCGGCGCGGCGTTTCATCTCGCGCTTGAGCGCCGGCGTGGCGCGGCGCACCTGGCCGGAGATCCAGACCCGGAACTCGCGCGGATGGTTATGGCCGCGATCGCCCTTGTCGACGTGGATTCGTATGACCTCGATCCCGGTCTGTCACTCGAATCGGCGACGATATCGAGGAAATCCACGACACCATTGCGTCCAACCGGCGCCACAATCCCGAACTCGGCAAGATGGGCGCGGACCGCATTGATCGCGGCGGTCTGCCGCCAGATGAGGAGATGGCGCGTGCGATGGAGCATCAGGCAGCTCCGCTGCTCGGGCGTCTTGGTCTCCACGAACCGCATGGTTCTCCTGATGACTGCTTCGCGGATCGCCTCGGCGTCGGCGGGATCGTTATTCCGCCGCTTGACGTAGGGCTTCACGTAGGCCGGCGGCATTATACGCGATCCCGGAGATGCCGACGCATCCGGGATCGATTTCGCTCAAACGGCCCACGCGGGCTTGACCAAATCCCGATGTGTCGTGCTCATCGGGATTTGGTCTTAGCCGTACGGTATGGCCGATCGCCTTGGGTTCTCGCGACCAGTGATGTGACGTTGCACAGGCTTCAATACCAACGACGCATGGCGCCAGCTTCTGGAAAAACGCCAGGGCATAGCGGCGCTTCAGCTGGCGGCGGATGACCAGATTGCCCGTCGCGTCGATGCCGTGGACTCGAAAAACCGACTTTGCGATGTCGAGACCGATTGTCGTGACCGCTTGCATGCTTGGCTCCCCCGAATCCTGGCCACCCCATCGGCGGCCACTTCAATGGCACTTACGCGCCGGTGAAAGAACCGTCCACAGCATCAAAAGCGGACTCTCATGATTAATCACACGCATCGAGCACACAAGTGCTTGGCGCCGGAGCGATTGAAAGAGGTGCCGCGATCTTGGCATGGTCCGCGTCCAGACTGACATCTGTTTGCCAACTATGCTTACGATCGTGGAAAGCTCCTGGACAGGGCCGCCATCCTCGACTTCGTCATCGAGATCGTCCGCCGCGTCGATGCCGAGCCGGGCTTCGATGTGCTGTCTCTCCGATGAGTCGCGGAGTGCGCCTTCAGCTGCGTTCCCGCTCGCGTCGGCTCGGCCGCGACTACGGATCCCGCCGCGACCTCTCCGACGCGACAATCCGCACCGCCATGGGAATTCCACCCAGTGACCCTCCGACTCAAATCGACGGACGTCTTCCAGGCACCCACGGCGGCCGTGCCATGACCTCGGCATACCCGGGGAACATGATGTTGAACCCGAGACTGATGCGCGTGCGATCGCTGCGGTTGGATTCCACCGAGTGCTGCAGCCAAGCGGGAAACATCAAGAGCATGCCGTCCTTGACGTTGACGACGACCTGCTCGGTGTTCTCGGCGGTCAATTCCGTGACCGGTGGGCGCATGATCGCGGTTTGCGGCCTCGGGTCGAGGAAATTGATGGTGTCGGCGCCTTGGCCCATTCGCACGTAGTACACGCCGCTCAAGTAATTGTTCGGATGGTTATGCACACGGTGCCCGGCGCCCGGAGCACTCACGTTGGCCCAGCACCCGGTGATCTTGAAGCTCGCATGACCAACCTTGAGGTACTCGAGGACACTCTCGGATGCCTCGTTGATGCAGCCCACGACCTCTCGGAACTGGTCCAGCTCGTGCAGCCCATGGTCCGACTGCCAGCTCTCCCCGGATATCAGGTCGCCGAGGGGCGCCCCGATCTGGCCGAGCGTACGCATGATCGCGTCATTGATCGGCTCGTAGACGTTGGGCCGGAGTTGCGCCTTCCACACGAAGGTCGGGAACATCCGCAGGACATCGGACTTCTGAAATCTTTGCCCTGGTTGCTTGGTCATGATGCTCGTACGTGCATTTGGCCCAAGAGGCCAGTCTGGCCGGGGAACGATTTCAGCCCAGGATCTTTAGGCTATCATATAATATTGGCTCCGACTCCCTCGAATCTCGCCACCCCGCCACTGGCATCGCACGCGATAAGCGCATCACGAAATGGATTGGCGAGCTCGTAGTCCTGGGACTGGTGCCGCTCGAGCGGCCGAGTGATGTCGGAGAGCGAGCGGGGGTGGCAATTCCGTGCCGCGCGCCGTTCACGATCGGCTAGGAATCGGAGGAATAGGGGCGCCGCACGCTAGGTCGGAATCCCGGAAGGCCGACTGCCAGTGCCGCGTGGTCATGAGCTGTGCGCAATCGAGGAATTGGGCGCCGATGAGATTCGCGCCCGAGAGGTCGGCACCATCGAGGGCGGCCTTGAAAAAGTTGGCGCTCGTGAGATTGGTGCCGATCAGCGTCGCATCGCTGAGAACCGTGCCACGCAAGTCCGTATTGCGAAGATCCGCCCCAGTGAGGTCGACCTTGGCGAGGTTCAGACCGCGCAAGCTCACGTTCGAGAGGTCGGTCCGTGTATCCGCGTGCGCCGCCCGCCACTCGTTCCAGGCACCGACGCCTTGCTTCAGCATCGCGAGATGTGTTTCGGCGGCCATCGGCTACTCCTCTCCCGAGAGTTCCGCCGGCAGTCGAGCATCAGTCAGACATAGAGCGGAGGCGAGCTGGGCGCGGACCAGGCCTTTCGTATCTCGCAAATCCGCGGCCGACAGGTCGGAGCCGTCGAGACGCGCTACGCGAAGGTAGGCGCCTCGAAGATCGGCCTCCCGCAATGATGCGCCCTTCAGAAAGGCGCCGCCGAGGCGGGCGGCCCTGAGATCCGCACCATCCAAACGCGCCTCATGAAGGCTGGCGCCGCGAAGGTTCGCCTCGCGCAGGTCGGCTTCGCGCAAGTCGGCACCGGCGAGGTTGGCCCCGCTCATATCCGCCCGGCGCAGCCGGGCTTTTCGCAACACCGCCTTCGGCATCGCGGCAAACTCCAGGTTCGCGCCGACGAGAACCGCCTCTTCGAGGTTTGCCGCCTCCAGGTTGGCACCGGATATGCGCGCATCCTTAAGATCGGCCTCGGTCAAGCAAGCGCCTCTCAAGTCGGCCCCAATCAGATTTGCCCGTCGCAGATCGGTGTGCGCGAGGTTGACGTTCCACAGAAGCGCATGGTCGAGCTTTATCCGCCGGAGGACCTTGCCGGAAAGATCACACACCCTAAGTGCCTGTCCGGAAACATGTTGATTCCTGAGAATCACTTGTGATTCAAGAATGGTGGCCGAAATCGAGGAGGGTCACCGATGTGGACAGCGAAGAACCGTGGGCGGTACGACCGCAGCCAGTTGCGATACCCGAG